>CADBPG010000163.1 GCA_902796435.1 uncultured Eubacteriales bacterium
GAGACACAGCCTCCCTTGTAAAGTAATTGGGATGGTCGTGCGCTGTGTCTCTCGGATACCGCATCTCTTGTAAAGTAAAAAATAGTTGACAAACCGCTTTGCGGTGGGTATAATATCAAAGCATGTCTTATGTAAGGAGAATTGTATGCTGACGTACCAGGTCAAAAGTCTGATCAAGGACCCGGGGCTGTCGCTGCCGGTGCACGAAGTGCTCGAGCAGGAAGAGCTCATCCTGGGCGGAGAGCGCGTCCGCTTTCTCACGCCGGTCACGATCGATGGTGCACTCAGGCACATCGGTGGCTGGATCATCGAATTCAAGGGAACGCTGGAAGGCGCAGTGCAGATGGCCTGCAGCCGCTGCACAAAGGCAACCTATGTCCCCTTGCATAGCGACATCACACAGCGATACATTGCAGACAGGCAGGAAAACGAATCCGGTGATAATGATGTCGAGGTCTATCAGGACGAAGTCATCGATCTGACGGATCTGATCAACAGCGAGATCTGCATGGCCATTCCCATGAAGGTACTGTGCCGTGCGGATTGCAAGGGATTATGCCCCGTCTGTGGCAAGGATCTGAACGAGGGTCCTTGCGATTGTTCGCAGGACGAGACGGATCCCCGCTGGGATGCATTGAAAAGTCTGCTACAATAGTCATTATTCTGGGAGTAGGAGGTGTTTACGAATGGGAGCTATCGGACCGAAAAACAGAACTTCTCGCGCAAGAAGAAATAAGAGACAGGCGAACTACAAGCTCACTGCGCCGAACCTGGCAAAGTGCAGCAAGTGTGGTGCTCTGATCCTGCCGCATCATGTATGCCCGAAGTGCGGAACATACAACAAGAGACAGGTCGTCGAAGTAGAAGAGTGATCCCAAGACCCGGTGCAATCAGCACCGGGTTTTTTCGTGCCAAAAAATCGGAAAGGAGGCCACATTTTTGCAGAAGGAAGCCATGGAGGCGCGGGCCGCAGAACTCGGACGGTTGATCGCGGAAGCAGAGCAGGAGGTAGAAGTCGCGCCAGAAGGGGAGATCGTGTGCTGGAGAGAACATGGAGTGGACAAGTGGTATCATGTCAAGAATGGCAAGAGGGTCTACATTCGAAAGAGTGACCGTTCTTTGGCAGAAGCGTTGGCCTATAAAAAGTATAAAGGGTTTCAGATTGCTGCATGGAACCATGAACTTGCTGTGCTGCGCATGGAAACAAAACATGCACCAAAAAAACCACTCAGCAAACTTCTGAAAAACGCTGCCATGGCAGATCTGTTACAAGAGCATCTGAATGACGGATGGAAATGGGCACTCGAGGATTATGAGACCAATCCATTGTATCCAGAAGAGAAAAAGTATAGATCCGCAGGAGGAACTCTGGTCAGGTCAAAATCGGAACTGATCATTTGCGGCCTTTATGAAAAGTATATGGTTCCTTATCGATATGAATGCAAGATACAGATCGGCGGACACACTTTTTATCCGGATTTTACTCTATGCCATCCACAAACGGGAGCCATTTATCTGCATGAGCACTTTGGAATGCTCGGCAACAGTCAGTATTCAGAAGAGGTATTTAAAAAGCTGCGATTGTACAATCAAAATGGATGGATCATGATGCAAAACCTTCTGATTTCAGGAGAATCCGCGGAGAGTCCCCTGGAAGTGCAGGGGGTTGAGAATATGATCAGAGGAACCTTTTGCTGATTCGTTCTACACCAAAACAAGCGTTTGAAAGCTTTTTGGGAGAGAATTCAGAAAAACAGTAAATCGTCTCCAGGAGAGAAAATCAAAATATGACGATTCCTCTCCAAAAATATGGAGACGATTTCAAAAAAGCTTGTTTTATCTCCAATGAATTTCTCGAGTTAGAGTTGCCAAATTGGAGAGAAAAGGCCAGAATCAGGAGACCTCTCTATTCCAAATTGGAGACACTTTTATCTTTCTACGATTTGTCCCCACTTGGATGAGAATATGATTGTCTGAATGATTGTGCTTAAACCAGTTTGGGTGCCGAGGCTACACCAAAATAAGCATTTGAAATACTTTTTGGAGAGAATATAGCAAAACAGTAAATCGTCTCCAGGAGAGGATACCAAAATACGAGGATTCATCTCCAAAAACCTGGAGATGAAAACAGAGAATAGTGTTTTATCTCCAATGAATTTCTCAAGCTAGGCGCGCCAAAATGGAGAAAAAAGGCGAAAATCCAAGATATCTCTCTATTCCATAATGGAGACGCTTTATTAATTCTGCGATTGCTCTCCATTTTGCTGAGTATGCAAAACATTCGCAAACAGGAATGCGAGCTTTGTTATTATTGACAAACACCCCTGCAACACTATATAATGAGGTAAATTGATAATCACTTATCAAAATGTGCCTATAGAAAGGATTTTTATCATGAAGAAATTCGTTTGCAGTGTTTGCGGTTACGTGTATGAAGGCGAAGCAGCTCCGGAGAAATGTCCGGTATGTAAGGCTCCGGCTGAGAAGTTTATCGAGCAGTCCGAGGAAATGACCTGGGCAGCTGAGCATGTTGTTGGTGTAGCACAGGGTGCTCCGGAAGACATCATCGAAGATCTGCGCTCCAACTTCACGGGCGAGTGCTCTGAAGTCGGTATGTATCTGGCAATGAGCCGTGTGGCTTATCGTGAAGGTTATCCTGAGATCGGCGAGTACTGGAAGACCGCTGCTTTCGAGGAAGCAGAGCATGCTGCTAAGTTTGCTGAACTTCTGGGCGAAGTCCTGACCGACTCCACCAAGAAGAACCTTGAGATGCGTGTTGAGGCCGAGAATGGCGCGACCGCCGGCAAGACCGACCTGGCAAAACGTGCCAAGGCTCTGAACCTGGATGCGATCCATGACACCGTCCATGAGATGGCTCGCGACGAAGCCCGCCACGGCAAGGCATTCGCAGGCCTCCTGAAGAGATACTTTGGCTAAGCTACAAGCCATGCAAGACTAAAAACAAAAGCCACCCTTCGGAATGCTCGCATTCCAGAGGGTGGCTTTTAGTTTTAGGCTTATACGGCGCCAGCCGACCATGAGGACACGAAGTGTCCGAATGGCATGGCGTAGAAAAATGTGTAAAACGGCGCCAGCCGACCATGAGGACACGAAGCGTCCGAATGGCATGGCGTAGAGAAATAAAAGAAATGACTGGCGCCAGCCGACCATGAGGACACGAAGTGTCCGAATGGAGCATGGCTTTTATGATGTAGAGATCCAATTCACCCTGGTCTACTTGCATTTGCCAACCTTTTGGTTTATACTTTTTGCAATGATCATTTGTAAGGAAGGTACCCGTATGAAAAAGAGTAATTGCAAAGAGCTTCCTCCCTCTGAATTAGACCTGGTCCTGACCTGTGCACATACCAAACGTTGTCTGCTGAAATCGGGCATCTCCACATTGGATCAACTGATGGCTTTATCTGAAGATGATCTACTGCAGATCAGAGGCATCGGACAGGTGATTACAAAAGATGTGTTGCGGGAAAGAGAGGAGTATCAGAGAAAGTGGCCGGATTTCCGGAGATAAAACTAAAGAGAGGAACACACAATGGATCAGAAACAAGATTACTTGAGGATCTTAAAAATCATATCCATCGTTTTCTGTCTGGTCGGCATCGTTTTTACTGCCATCGGTGGGCTGACGTATAAAGATATGCGCGAGCGTATGGAGACCTACATTCCTGTAACGGCGGAGATCACGGATTTTGACCGGGATGATTATCCATACATTTCCTATACGGTGGATGGTAAGACCTATGAGACGCGATTGAGCTATTCCAGTACTACCATGCGGCTAGGCCAGAAGATCGAGATCGCCTATGATCCGGAGAATCCATATGAAGTGATCAAGACCGGGGCTGGCGGATATCTGCTGCCCATCATTTTCGGCGGTATGAGCATCCTTTTTGTTGTCATCGGGATCCTGGTCGCTTTGGCGAGACGTCGTGCAAAAGAGAAGGAAGAGCAGGACAACGGCTTTATCGTTTACTGAAATCATCAGTACAGCAGGGGCAACCCTGCTTTTTTTGTCCATTTTTCGCGATTATGTGGTATCATTGATATCAGAAAAAACTTTTCAGGAATAAATCCTGCAGACCGGTTTCTGCATGACCAGCGGCAGAACGCCGATCGATTATACCATCGAACTGACCAAGAACCTTTGTCCGCGGGATCTGACCCATGAGCAGGTCGAGTTTATCTGCAGCATCCTGGATCCTTTGGCGGCGATGGATCCGCAGCAGCATGCGGCCATGGTGGCGGAGAAGGTATACCGGGAGCATATGATGGAAGATGACCCGCGGTTCCACGCCCGGTACCAGGTCATGGTCGGCCAGATCCATGAGGAGGGGCCCTTCGTGCAGATTGCAAGGACTGTTGGACAGTATACCTGGTATGATATCGAAGGCAATCATTTCTTCTGGGCAGAACCGGAGTTCCGGATGACGGAAAGCTCGCAGCCGGGCTTAGGGAAAGCTGGATACCAGAGATCCGTGGATCTTGCACGGCAGATGACAGGCCAGGCCGCCTGATCTTAAGAAGACAGGCACTTGCACTTTTCCTGCATTTTGGCTATAATATAAAGGCTTTTAAATAACAGTCAGGAAAAAGAAATAAAATGGCAAAGAAAAAGCAAGGCAAGGGAAAAGGTCATCTTCTGACGGTGCTCATGGTGCTGATCCTTCTGGCAGGCATCGGTCTCATCGCGTATCCGAGCTTCAGTGACTGGTGGAATTCCATGCACCAGTCCCAGGCTATCGCCAGCTACGTGGACGAGGTCAGCCGTCAGGACGCGGAGCGGATCGAACAGATGTGGGAAGAAGCCAGAGCCTATAATCAGGATCTGGCCGATGTGGGCAACCATTTCAAAGTCACGGACGAGGAGATGGAGCGCTACAACCAGGTCCTGGACATCACCGGTACCGGGATCATGGGCTACATCGACATCCCCAAGATCGACGTGTCCCTGCCCATTTACCACAGTACCAACGAAGAGGTCCTGCAGATCGCCATCGGACATCTGGAGGGCAGCTCCCTGCCCATCGGCGGACCGGACACCCATGCGCTTTTATCCGGCCATACGGGCCTTCCCTCGGCCAAGCTGTTCACCAACATCGACAGGCTGGTGGAGGGGGACCGGTTCATGATCAACGTCCTAGGGCAGATGCTGACCTACGAGGTGGATCAGATCGATGTCGTTCTGCCCACGGGTGTGGACGAACTGGACATCGTGCCGGGCGAGGATCTGGTCACGCTGATCACCTGCACGCCTTATGCCGTCAATACCCACCGACTGCTGGTGCGGGGCCATCGGGTCGAAAACGAGAAGGCGCAGGTCACAGTGCCGCAGGATGCGGTGATTCTGGACAAGATCGTGGTCGGCGTCCTGGTCGGAGTTCCGATCCTGCTGTTTATTCTGGTCATTACCTTGATTTTTACGCGGAAAAAGAAAAAGCCTTTACGAAAAGGCTTGACAGCGGAAGACGAGGTGTGATATACTTTATAAGCTTCTGTCAAGGACAGAACGTCTGGGTGTAGCTCAGTTTGGTAGAGCGCTAGAATGGGGTTCTAGAGGCCGCAGGTTCGACTCCTGTCACCCAGATTGGAACCCATGCTCAGAGTACGGAGTCTCCGACCGGCTCTTAGCAGCGGGGGATCATTTTTTTTAGGAGGAATGTTACAATGACAAAAGAAAGAAAGCTTGAAATTATCAAGGAATTCGGCCGTTCCGAAGGTGACACCGGTTCTCCGGAAGTCCAGATCGCGCTTCTTACCGAGCGTATCAATCACCTCACCGAGCATCTGAAGAACCACAAGAAGGATCATCATTCCCGTCGTGGTATGCTGATGCTGGTCGGACAGCGCCGCGGTATGCTGAACTATCTGCGCAGCAAGGATATCGAAGCCTATCGTGCTCTGATCGCCAAACTGGGTATCAGAAGATAATTTTCGGGTAGTAAGAGCGGACAATACAATGTTCGCTCTTCTTTTGGTTTTTTGGTTACTGTTCAGTGCAGTGGGCTTCCGCATACTTTGTATGCGGGGCGGGTCCTGAACAGCAACAAAACGCGCTTCATCAAGCGCAACAACAGCCGCGAGGGATGGCCGTCGCGTGCTTATAGCTGGTAGTTTGTTGTTAAGGAGAAAAGGAAAGAAAAAATGACAAAAGTATTTGAAATGGAGGTCGCTGGCCGCACACTCCGTGCCGAGATCGGCAAAGTAGCAGAGCAGGCCAACGGCGCTGCATGGATGTCCTATGGAGATACGGTCGTCCTGTCCACCGCCACCGCGTCCGAAAAGCCCAGAGATGGAATCGATTTCTTCCCTCTGGCAGTTGATTATGAAGAGAGACTGTACTCTGTCGGCAAGATCCCGGGCAGCTTCATCAAGCGTGAAGGCCGTCCTACGGAAAACGCCATCCTGACAGCCCGCTGCATCGATCGTCCGATGCGTCCGCTGTTCCCGAAGGATTATCGCAATGACGTTGCTCTGGTCAACACCGTTCTGTGTGTCGATCAGGATTGCTCTCCGGAGATCCTGGCCATGGTCGGATCTTCTGTGGCTGTTTCCATCTCTGACATCCCCTTCGACGGTCCTATTGCTGCGGTTTCCGTCGGTCTGGTCGATGGCGAGCTGGTCATCAACCCCACCTCCGCACAGCGTGAAGTCAGCGATCTGAACCTGACCGTTGCTTCCACCGCGGAAAAGGTCGTCATGATCGAAGCCGGTGCCAACGAGGTTCCGGAGGATAAAATGATCGAGGCTATCTTCCTGGCTCATGAGCAGAACCAGAAGATCGTCGAGTGGATCAAGGGCATCGTGGCCGAAGTTGGCCGCCCGAAGCATGCATATGAAGAACATGTCGTTCCGGAATATGTATTCGACAAGTTAAAGGAAATCATCCCGCCGGCACGTATGGAAGAGGCTGTTTTCGCTGATGAAAAGCAGGTCCGTGACCAGAACATCGCGAAGGTGACCGAGGACTTCCGTGCCGCCATCGCCGAGATGCCGGAAGAAGAGCAGGAGCAGTATCTGCCTTTCGTCGACGAGGCGATCTACCAGTACCAGAAGAAGACGGTCCGCAAGATGATCAAAGAAGACGGAAAGCGTCCTGACGGTCGTTCCTTCACGGAGATCCGTCCGCTGTCCGCCGAGATCGATCTGCTGCCGCGTACCCATGGTTCCGGTATGTTCAAGCGTGGTCAGACCCAGGTTCTGACTGTTGCTACTCTGGGTGCTCTGTCCGACCAGCAGCGTCTGGACGGTCTGGATGACCTGGAAGTTTCCAAGCGTTATATCCATCATTACAATATGCCGAGCTTCTCCGTCGGTGAGACCCGCAGCTCCCGTGGCCCGGGCCGCCGTGAGATCGGTCATGGTGCTCTGGCAGAGCGTGCCCTTGTGCCGGTCCTGCCCAGCGAGGAAGAGTTCCCGTACGCAATGCGTCTGGTCTCTGAAGTCCTGAGCTCCAACGGTTCCACCTCTCAGGGTTCCATCTGCGCCAGCACCCTGGCTCTGATGGCCGCCGGTGTTCCGATCAAAGCTCCTGTCGCAGGTATCTCCTGCGGTCTGGTCACTGGTGAGACCGATGATGATTTCATCCTGCTGACCGATATCCAGGGTCTTGAGGACTTCTTCGGCGATATGGACTTCAAGGTCGCCGGTACCAAGAAGGGTATCACCGCGATCCAGATGGATATCAAGGTACATGGCCTGACCCGTGCCATCATCGAAGGCGCGATCGCTCGTACTCGTGAAGCACGTGAGTACATCCTGGACGAAGTCATGCTGCCTTGCATTTCCGAGCCGCGTAAGTCCGTCTCCAAGTATGCGCCAAACATCTATCAGACCAAGATCCCGGTGGACAAGATCGGTGAAGTCGTTGGCCCGAAAGGTAAGATGATCAACAAGATCATCGACGAGACCGGTGTCAAGATCGATATCGAGGACGATGGTTCCGTTTATGTTCTGGGCAACGACGAGGCGATGGCCCTCAAGGCGATCTCCATCATCGAGAACATTGCCAAAGAGATCCAGATGGACGAGATCTACAACGCCAAGGTCGTGCGTCTGGCCGACTTCGGTGCTTTCGTAGAACTGTGCCCGGGCAAGGATGCGCTGCTGCACAATTCTCAGATCAGCAACGAATACGTCGAAAAGGCGGAAGACGTGCTGAAGATCGACGACGAGATCATGGTCAAGGTCATCGGTATCGAAGTCGACAAGCAGAGCGGCAAGTCCAAGGTCAAGGTATCTCATAAGGTACTTCTGCCTCCTAAGGAAGGTGCGGAAGAGGGCGAAGGCGAGCGCAAGGAACGGAACTATGACCGTCCGCGCCGCGAGCGCAACAACAACTATCGCAATGACCGCCGGCATGAGGACCGCAAGGAGAATTCCGACAAGCCGCGCCGCCGTTTCGATAAGAACGACCGCGCATGATCCGATTTGAAAAGATCACTGCAGAGCAGTATATAGAGGACCGTCAGAAGCGCAGTTCATCTGCGCTGGACGGTCCCTCTCTATTACAGGAATATGATGCCATCCAGCTTCCGCAGCGGGGCACGCTTGATTCGGCCGGATATGACATCCGTACGCCCTTTGGCTTTGCCTTATGGCCGGGACAGTCTTTGGTCGTGCCGACGGGTCTCAGAGCGCTGATGGAACCGGATATGTGGCTGGGCCTTTATATCCGCTCCAGCCTTGGGTTCAAGTATGGGATCCGCCTGGTCAACTCTACGGCCGTGATCGATGCCGACTACGCAGGTGCTGCCAATCAAGGGCATCTGATGGTCGGGATCTACAACGGGGGTTCTAAGGTGGTACGCCTGGAGGCGGGCGATGCCTTCGCCCAGGGTATCTTCCAGAAGTACTATATTACGGAGGATGACAGCCCGAAAAACCAGGTGCGGGTAGGCGGTTTCGGCTCCACCAATATGCAATAAAAAAAGGACCAGCTACGGCTGGTTTTTTTACACCCAGGCAGGCGAATATACGTTCTCATTTTTCATCTTTCTTGTTTACAACAGGCGCAATTCGTGGTATAATAATAAAAAATATTGGCTTTAACAAGGGGAGCGCGTTACATGGAAAAAATATCCATTCTTCATGCCATAATCATGGGCATTGTTCAGGGGTTGACAGAGTTTCTGCCTATCTCCAGTTCCGGCCATCTGGTTCTGGCCAAATTCCTGCTGCATGCGGATCTTGGCGCGAATTCAGCCTTTTTCGAGATCCTGCTGCATCTGGGCACCTTCATCGCGGTCTGTTGTGTCTATGCCAAAGATGTATGGAGCCTGATCCGGGAGTTCTTCATCCTCATTGGGGATCTGTACCATCATTTTAAGGACAAGAAGAGCATCGAAATATATCCGGAACGCAAAATGCTTTTGCTCGTGCTCGTGGCCTCGGTGCCCACGGCCATCCTGGGTCTGATCATCGAAAAAACGCTGGCTGATGTTTTCATGGGATCGGTGTTGGCGGTAGGTCTAGCACTGCTCATCACGGCAGCCATCCTTCTTCTGTCTGCCCGAATTCCGCTGGGCCGTAAAAAGCTCAAATCCATCAAGTATTCTGATGCACTGTTCATTGGTTTCGTGCAGGGAATTGCCGTAACGCCGGGCATCTCCCGCTCCGGTTCCACCATCGTGGCCGGACAGTGCGCAGGTCTGGACAGGGAGTTCGCGATCCGCTTTTCCTTCCTCATTTCTCTGCCTGCCATCGGTGGTGCGGCACTGCTTTCGTTGAAGGATCTTTCCGGTCAGGATATCGCGGCCAACGGTCTTGCGTATTTTGTCGCGCTCATCGTGTCCGCGGTGGTAGGGTACATCTGCATCCGCTGGATGCTGTCGCTCTTGAAAAGAAATAAGCTGTATTATTTCGGTTATTACTGTGCCGTCATCGGCGCGGTCGCGGTGATCACCGGTCTGTTCATGTAAATAGGAGGAAAGAATGGCTGCAAAAAAGACGGCTAATAAAAAGAAAACAACGGGGAATACAAGAACGTCGAAAGCACCTCAGCCAAAGAAAAGCTCTTTGTCGGATCCGGTCGTATCCGAGATCCGCAGCATCAGTATCCTGATCCTGCTGCTCATTTTGAACCTTTGCATGATCCTGCACAACCGCATGGGCATCATCGGACGCACCATCTACAAGGCCGGCATCGGCATGTTCGGCTTTTCCGCGTTCCTACTGTGTCTGTTCGCCCTGGTCGTGGTCATCCTGCACATGGCGCGCAAGCTGGAAGGGCATGCAGCAAAGGCCTGGGCGGTCCTGGGGGTCATCCTGGGCTTAAGCGTCCTGCTGTACCTTATCAATGGGGATCTGTCCGTCAAGGAACTGAAAGCGTATTACGAGAACGCAACGGCGGCCAACGGCGGCCTTCTGGGCGGTCTTGTGGCGGTATTCCTGGTGCGTCTGATCGGTCGAATCGGCGCCATGGTCGTTGTATTACTCATTTTGCTCATCACTGTTGTCATCGTAACCGAGCGTTCCATCACAAGGGATCTGGGCCATGTGGCACAGGCTTCCGCGCAGGAAGTGCGTACCCGGCATGAAGCCCACGTCCGTACCCGGGAAGAGCGCAGGGCAGCGCTGGAAGAAAAGCGCCGCGAGGAAGAGATCGCAAAAGCACGGGTCTCCCGGGAGATCCGGGACATGGATCCTGCGGAGCAGAGCCAGCCGGCGCCGGCCGCGGTTTCTGAACCGGTCGTGCGCGGTGCGCGTCCCTCTGCGGAGCGTACCCCGGCGGTGGATCCGGTACGCAGTGGCGGCCTTGATTTCGCCCTGTTCAACGATGATGATGATTATTATCTCAATAAAAAGCGCCGCTACCGCATGGAAAACGGTATAGCGGATGAGGAAGAGCCGGAAGAAAAGAAGCCGCGCCGCCGCAGGACCCATGTGGAAAAAGAAACTGTGGCCAAGGCCGATCCGGTCCCGACGCAGAAATACCCGGTAGAAGAGCCGGCATACAGCGCAGAACCGGAGGAAGACGAGATCCGCATCAATATCCCGCAGCCGCAGGAGCATAAGATGGACGTTTATCTTCCAGACGTGGAGTTCGATGATCCGTTCGAGGCGGCAGATCCGGCTGCACCGGCCCCCGGTAAGACAAGTGGTTCCGGTAAAAGCCGCACTTCCAGCAGCAAGGTCGATTATGGCGTGCAGCAGACGCTGGATGGTGACGAGGAGGAAGAAGAAGGTTCTGATGAGCCTCTGGAACTGGATGGCGATGCGGACCTTAATCCGCAGGCAGTCGTCCACGAATATGTCTTCCCGTCCATCGAGCTGTTGACGCCGCCGGGCGACGAAGAGGGTGGCGAATCTCGCGAGGATCTGCTGCGTAACGCGCGTACGCTGGAACAGTCACTGGCCAGCTTCGGTGTGGAAGCTAAGGTCCTGCAGGTCAATAAGGGACCGGCCGTCACACGGTATGAACTGCAGCCCAGTGAAGGCGTCCGGGTCAGCCGGATCATGAACCTGGCAGATGATATCGCGCTGAACCTGGCAACCTCGGGCATCCGCATCGAGGGTCCGATCCCGGGCAAGAAAGCCCTGGGCATCGAGGTGCCGAACCGGGAAACCACCTCCGTCTATCTGCGTGAGGTCATCGATTCCGACAAGTTCCGCAATCTGTCCTCTCCATTGGCCTTTGCGCTGGGTAAGGACATCGATGGCAACGTGCAGGTCACAGACATCGCCCGTATGCCGCATCTGCTCATCGCCGGTGCCACCGGTTCCGGTAAATCTGTCTGTATCAACTGCCTGCTGATGAGTATCATCTACAAGGCCAAGCCGGAGGACGTGGGTCTCATCCTGATCGATCCGAAGGTAGTTGAGCTTTCTGTTTATAACGGCGTCCCGCATCTTTTGTCTCCGGTCGTCACCGATCCTAAGAAGGCCGCGCTGTCCCTGAACTGGGCGGTGCAGGAAATGACGAAACGCTATAAGCGCTTCTCTGACGCTCAGGTCCGTGACATCAAGGGCTTCAACGAATGGGTCGAGGCCAATCCGGATTGCGGACAGCCCCGCATGAAGCGGATCATCATCGTGGTCGATGAGTTGGCCGATTTGATGATGGTCGCCTCCAAAGAAGTTGAGGATTATATCTGCCGTCTGGCGCAGATGGCGCGTGCCGCTGGCATCCATCTGGTCATCGCCACACAGCGTCCGTCGGTCGATGTTATCACAGGCCTGATCAAGGCCAATATTCCTTCCCGTCTGGCATTTGCCGTTTCTTCTGGTATCGACTCCCGTACCATTCTGGATATGGTCGGTGCAGAAAAACTGCTGGGACGGGGCGATATGCTCTTCGCGCCGATCGGCGCTTCCAAACCTTTGCGCATCCAGGGTGCTTTCGTTTCGGATCATGAGGTCGAAAATGTGGTCGCCGCAGTCAAACAGGCGTCGGTCCTCACAGATCCGGATCTGGAGGATGCCATGCGCGGCGGCGGTTCATCCAGTTCTTCCGGCGGTGCCGAGGATGATGATCTGGATGAGTTCCTGGAGCAGGCGATCCAGTATGTGGTGGACAAGCAGAAGGCTTCCATCAGTATGCTGCAGCGTGTCTTCCGGATCGGTTTCAACCGTGCGGCCCGTCTCATGGACGCACTGGAGGAGCGGGGGATCGTAGGTCCCGACGAGGGGAGCAAACCCAGAAAAGTGTTGCTGACATCCGACCAGCTGAACGCGGCGGATGAAGAGGATTAATCATTTAGGAGGATCCCATACCATGAGTTACAAAAGTGATATCGAGATCGCAAGAGAAGCGAAGGTTCTGCCGATCACACAGGTAGCAGAGAAACTGGGCATCGAGGCAGACGACCTGGAAGCCTATGGAAAGTACAAAGCCAAGATCGCCCCATCTTATTGGGAGAAGATCAAGGACAACCCCGACGGCAAGCTGGTATTGGTCACCGCGATCAACCCGACACCTGCCGGCGAAGGCAAGACGACGATCACGGTCGGTTTAGGGCAGGCCTTGGGCCGCCTGGGCATCAAATCAGTGATCGCGCTGCGTGAACCTTCCCTGGGCCCATGTATGGGAGTCAAAGGCGGAGCGGCCGGCGGTGGTTACAGCCAGGTCGTCCCCATGGAAGACATCAACCTGCATTTTACTGGCGATATCCACGCCATCAGCACAGCACACAACCTGCTGTCCGCCATGATCGACAACCATCTGCAGCAGGGCAATGCCCTGGGCATCGATCCGCGCCAGATCACCTGGAAGCGTGTCGTCGACCTGAATGACCGTGCTCTGCGGCACATCGTCGTGGGTCTGGGCGGCAAGCTGCAGGGTGTCCCGCGTGAAGACGGGTACATGATCACCGTTGCTTCCGAGATCATGGCCATCCTGTGCCTGTCCAAGGACCTGAAGGACCTGAAAGAGCGCATCGGCCGCATCATCATCGGTTATAACTACGCAGGTCAGCCTGTGACCGCGGCAGATCTGAAGGCGCAGGGCGCGATGGCCACCCTTCTGAAGGATGCCATCCATCCGAACCTGGTTCAGACGCTGGAGAACACGCCTGCCATCATCCATGGCGGCCCCTTCGCCAACATCGCCCATGGCTGCAACAGCCTGCGTGCCACCCGTTATGCTCTGAAAACGGCGGATGTCGTTGTGACAGAGGCCGGCTTCGGTGCAGACCTGGGTGCTGAAAAGTTCCTGGATATCAAGTGCCGCATCGGCGGTCTGAAGCCTTCTGCCATCGTCCTGGTGGCGACGGTCCGCGCGCTGAAGTACAACGGTGGTGTGAAGCGTGATCAGCTGGGCACCGAGAATCTGGAAGCCCTGGCTGCCGGTTTCGTCAACCTGCAGAAGCATATCGAAAACCTGCAGCAGTATGATGTTCCGGTCGTGGTCACCCTGAATGCTTTCGTGACCGATACCGAAGCGGAAACCCAATACATCGAGACACAAGTCCGTGCCATGGGCTGCGAGTTTGCCCTGGCCCGTGTCTGGGAAAAAGGCGGCGAAGGCGGTGAGGACCTGGCGAAAGCGGTCCTGAAGACCCTGGAAGAGAAGGAGTCTCATTATCATCCGCTGTATCCTGATGACATGCCTCTCGACAAGAAGATCGAGACCATCGCCACGAAGATCTATGGCGCGGATGGCGTGATCTACGGTGCCGGTGTCAAGACCAAGCTTAAAAAATTCGCGGAGATGGGATTTGGCAACTGCCCGGTCTGCATCGCGAAAACACAATACTCTCTGTCGGACAACCAGAAGAAGCTGGGCCGTCCGACCGGTTTCAAGATTACGATCCGCGAGGTCAATATCTCTGCCGGTGCCGGATTCGTCGTCGCCATCGCTGGTGATATCATGACGATGCCGGGTCTGCCGCCCGTACCGGCCGCAGAGAACATCGATATCGATGAGAACGGCGTGATCACCGGACTTTTCTAAACAGGAGTGTTCCATGGAAACCAAGATCATTGATGGAAAACAGATCGCGCGTGAGATCCGGGCCGAATTAAAGGAACGGATCGCCGCGCATGTCGCAAATGGCCGTCCGGTACCGAAAATGACGGTCATCCTGGTGGGAGAGGACCCGGCCTCCCAGGTGTATGTCGCCAATAAAGAGAAGGCCTGCGGCTGGATCAAAATGGCATCAGAAACCCTGCGCATGCCGGCTTCCACAACGACGGAAGAAGTCATCAGTGCTATCGAAAAGCTGAACCAGGACCCCGGGATCCATGGGATCCTGGTCCAGTTGCCCTTACCGGACCATATCAATAAAGAGGCGGTCCTGAAGACCATCGATCCGAAAAAGGATGTGGACGGGTTCCATGTCGTCAATGCCGGCCAGCTGTTTACCGGCACGGGCGATCCTTTAGTGGCCTGCACACCCTCCGGCGTCATCCAGATGCTGAAGCGTTCCGGCATCGAGATCACGGGCAAGCACTGTGTGATCGCCGGCCGCAGCAATATCGTTGGCAAGCCCATGGCCATGCTGATGATGAATGAAAACGCCACAGTCACTGTCATCCATACCCGGACCCAGAACGAAAGAGCCTTCATTCAGGACGCGGACATCTTCATCGCGGCGGTCGGACGCCCGAACCGGTTCAGTGGTGATGATATCAAAGAAGGCGCCGTCGTGATCGATGTGGGGATCCACCGTACCGAAAATGGTCTTTGCGGCGACTGTGATTATGCGTCCATGCTGGGCAAGGCATCCTATATCACACCGGTACCCGGCGGCGTAGGTCCCATGACCATTGCCATGCTGCTCAGCAACTGCCTGAAGGCCTACGAGCAGCAGATTCTGTAACCTAACGATAGGAGAAATCATGCCTGTAACTGTATCGTTTGTATCCCTGGGCTGTGATAAAAACACCGTCGACAGCGAGATCATGCTGGAGCGGTTGTTGGAGCATGGATATGAACTTGTCAAGGACGATGCCCTGGCCGAGGTGATCATCGTCAATACCTGCGGATTCATCCAGTCCGCCCAGGAGGAGTCCATCGAGACCATCCTGGAAATGGCCGGCTATAAAGAGAGTGGATGCTGTAAGAAGCTGGTCGTGACCGGCTGCCTGGCCCAGCGCTTCGCGAAGGAGATCGGTGAGGATCTGCCGGAGGTCGATGCTGTGGTCGGGACCGGCAGTTATGAGCAGATCGTCGATGTGCTGGATGAACTGCTTAAGTCTGATCAGAAGGTCGTCCGGCTTGGCGCATTGCCGGAGCGTGATCTGGGGTACCAGAAGCGCCTGATCTCTACGACAGGATATTACGAGTACATCAAGATCGCGGAGGGCTGCGATAATTTCTGCACCTACTGCACCATTCCTTCCATTCGTGGACGGTACCGTTCCCGCAAGGCAGCGGACATCATCCAGGAGGTCAAGGACCTGGCGGACCAGGGCGTGACCGAGCTCATGGTGGTGGCGCAGGATATCACGAAGTATGGCCGGGATCTGGAAGAGGATATCGATCTTTCCGATCTGCTCTATATGATGTGCCGGGTCGAGGGCATCAAGTGGATCCGCCTGCTGTACTGCTATCCGGAGGATATCACCGAGAAGCTGATCCAGACCATCGCCTCTGAGAAAAAGATCCTGCCCTACATCGACATGCCGATCCAGCATTGTTCCGACAGCGTCCTGAAGCGCATGAACCGCAAGCACACGAAGGACATGCTGGTGCAGGTCATTGACCGGCTGCGTACAGTCCTGCCGGAGGTATGTATCCGCACTACGCTGATCACGGGCTTCCCCGGTGAAACGGAAGAAGAATTCCAGGAAATGTGTGATTTCGTCACCGAGACCGGTTTCGACCGGCTGGGCGTCTTCACCTATTCGCAGGAAGAGGGTACGCCCGCCGCGCGCATGAAGGATCAGGTGCCGGAGGAAGAAAAAGAGCGCCGCAAGGACATCCTGATGCAGATCCAGCAGCAGGTCAGCCGGGAGATCTCGGAATCCTTGATCGGAATGGAAATGGAAGTCATCGTTGAGGGAGAGATCCCGGATGCGGTGGAAGAAGGTCACGTATACAGTACACGTTCCTACCGGGACGCTCCGGATATCGACGGGTTCGTGTTTGTATCCACGGATGAGGCGCATCAGTCAGGCGACTACATCCGTTGCCGCATCAGCGGTGCCTATGAGTATGACTTGATCGGAGAAGAAATCTGATGGGAACTAAAAAGAAGATCGATATGAATATCGCCAATCGATTGACGATCCTCAGAGTTCTGTTGATCCCTGTATTCATCGTTTTTTATATGACAGGGCTACTGCCGCATCCCTGGAACCGGATCTGTGCATTGGCTGTGTTTGCGCTGGCCTCTTATACCGACCATCTGGACGGGCATCTGGCTCGCACCCGCGGTCTGGTCACGGATTTTGGCAAGTTCATGGATCCGCTGGCGGACAAGCTGCTAGTCATTTCGGCCTTGATCTGCTTTGTGGAGCGGGGTGAACTGGCCGGATGGATCGTGATCATCATCGTTGCGCGGGAATTCATCATCAGCGGTTTCCGTCTGGTCGCAGCTTCCAAGGGCGTGGTGATCGCCGCGGCCATGCTGGGCAAGATCAAGACCGTTGTACAGATGATCATGGCCATGCTGATCATTCTGGGCCTGGACTATTCCTGGTACCAGATCCTGATCACCATCAGCGCCTATCTGTCCATGATCCTGTCGATCGCTTCTGTTATCGAGTATATTTATAAGAACAGGGAAGTTCTCTATGAAGAATAAATACTGGTCTGCAGAGATCATCGCCATCGGGACCGAGATCCTGTTGGGTGATATCGTAAACACCAACGCCTCCCATATTGCCCGGGGCCTTGCGGCCTTGGGCATCGACATGTTCCACCAGCAGGTGGTGGGGGACAATCCCGCGCGGGTGCTGGATGCCTTTGAACTGGCCTTCAGCCGCGCGGACATCGTGATCACCACCGGAGGCCTTGGGCCTACGGGAGACGATCTTTCCAAAGAGATGGGTGCTCAGTATTTCGGGCTGCCCATGGAGGAGAACCAGGAGGCGCGCCGCAATATCGAGGACCGCTTAACGAAAATGGGCCGGCAGATCACGCCGAACAACTGGAAGCAGGCAATGCTGCCCCAGGGGGCTATTCCTTTGCAGAACGCCCATGGGACAGCGCCCGGCTTTATTCTGCGTAAGGAAGATCAGATCCTGATCATGTTGCCTGGCCCGCCATCCGAGATGCGGCCCATGTTCGATGATCAGGTCTGCCCGTATCTTCGGACCCTGTCCCCGGAGGTCATGATCTCCCGGACCCTGCATCTGTGCGGGATCGGGGAATCTGCCCTGGAGCACAGGCTGCACGAGCGGATGGAGCGTATGACCAATCCGACTTTGGCGCCCTATGCCAAGACCGGTATGGTGGATCTGCGGATCACTGCAAAAGCCGCGTCTGAGGAAGAAGCTCTGGAGATGATCCGGCCCGAGGAGGAAGCGCTCAGAAAAGAGCTGGGCACATTGATCTATGGCGCGGATGAGGATACGTTGGAGAGCGTTGTGGGTGCGCTGCTGATCCATAAAAAAATATCGATCAGTGCCGCGGAATCCTGCACAGGAGGCCTTTTTTCCGGACAGCTGATCAACTATAATGGGATTTCGGAAGTGTACAAGGCCGGCTTCATTACATATTCCAATGAAGCGAAGGAGCAGTTCCTGGGTGTGCCCCACGAAACCCTTGTGCAGTATGGAGCGGTCAGCCAGCAGACGGCGAAGGCCATGGCAGAGGGTGCCGCAAAGGCAGCCGGGACTGATGCTTCCGTTGCCATCACGGGCATTGCCGGTCCGGGCGGCGGTACGCCGGAAAAGCCGGTCGGCCTCATCTACGTAGGAGTCCATGTCCGCGGCAGGACAGAAGTTCTCGAGCTACATCTTTCGGGTGACAGGCAGGAAAACCGCAGACGCACGGTGATCCAGGCGCTCAACAAGCTGCGCCTCATGCTCCTCGAGGAACCGGAAGTATAAAAATCCCGCATGTACTGCACACAAAAGAAAAAACAGCCTAATATACACTATAGAGATTATTTCAGGAGGATACTTAATCATGGCAGGTAACGAAAGACAGAAAGCGTTGGAAGCAGCCATTTCACAGATCCAGAAAAGCTACGGCCAAGGCGCGATCATGAAACTGGGCGAGTCCGTCAACATGAATGTCGAAACCATTCCCACTGGCTCCTTAAGCCTGGATGCGGCGCTGGGCGTCGGCGGTATTCCGCGCGGCCGTATCGTCGAGATCTACGGACCGGAATCTAGTGGTAAAACCACGGTCGCACTGCATATGGTGGCCGAGGCACAAAAGCGCGGCGGCATCGCCGGCTATATCGATGCGGAACACGCGATGGACCCGGCCTATGCGCGCAATCTGGGCGTGGATATCGAAAACCTTTACATTTCCCAGCCGGACAATGGTGAACAAGCACTGGAAATCACCGAGACTATGGTTCGTTCCGGTGCTATGGACATCGTTGTCGTGGACTCTGTCGCGGCGCTGGTGCCCAAGGCCGAGATCGATGGCGAAATGGGTGATTCTCACGTGGGTCTGCAGGCGCGCCTTATGTCGCAGGCACTGCGCAAACTGACGGGTGCTATCAATAAGTCCAACTGCATCGTCGTCTTTATCAACCAGCTGCGTGAAAAGGTCGGTGTCATGTTCGGTAATCCGGAAACCACCACCGGCGGTCGTGCGCTGAAATTCTATGCTTCCGTACGTCTGGATGTCCGCCGTACCGAAACCCTGAAGGCCAATGGCGAATTTATTGGTAACCATGTGCGTGTCAAGGTCGTCAAGAACAAGGTGGCCCCTCCCTTCAAAGAAGCAGAGTTCGACATCATGTACGGGCAGGGCATCTCCCGTGAGGGTGATATCCTGGATCTTGCCGCAAACGAGGGCATCGTGATCAAGAGCGGCGCCTGGTACAATTATAATGACGAGCGTCTGGGGCAGGGCCGTGAAAACGTGAAAAAGCTCCTCCACGACAATCCGGAGCTCATGGCCGAGATCGAGCATAAGGTCCGTGTCAAACTGGGCTTCGATGCTGCCCCGGAAGAGGCCGAGGCAGAAACTGAAGAATAAGCTCGATCATTTTTATGAGAACTGCAGGTAAAAACAAGCGCCGGATCCCGGAGTTTACTTCGGAATCCGAGCGCAGTTCTTTTTACAGGAATGAAGCGCTGCATTTTCTGGATTTCAAAATGCGGACGGAGGCCGAGATCCGCACCCATCTCAAGGAAAAGCAGTGTCCTTCAGAGGTCTCCGATGAGGTGTTGGACTTTCTGAAGGAATATCATTATGTGGACGATGCGCGGTATGCGCTGTTGTACATTCGCCAGGAGCAGGAACTGCACCATCGCTCACGGAAGGACATCACCACCCGGCTGCTCAGTAAGGGCATCGATGGTGGCCTGATCTCCGAAGCTTTCGATGAAAATGGGTCAGATGAGGAAACCGAGTTGGAAATGGCCCGCTGGCATTTGCAGAAGAAAACCAGGTCTGAAGCAGTCCAGCCGGACAAGCTCATGGCATTCTTGGAAAGAAAGGGCTTTTCATATCGGACCATCAAAGCAGCACTGCAAGAGTTTGCTGATTCTGAAAGTGCGTGGCTTGACGATAGTATTTGACCACGAGACGGAATCTTTCCGTCTCTTTTTCTTAAAACTCATGAAACATTTCGTACCATTTGTCGTCTTTATGGGTATAAAGACAGTGGGCGGCGGTAAGCTGCGCACATCCGACAGAAAGAGGGTATGAACTATGAAGAATAAAGACCAGTTCGATGCATTAGAAGTGGTCCATGAGGAACTCGATCAGAATGGGCGGAAAGAACGGGCGCCCAGAAGGGTCCTGTGGATGCGCTGTGCAGCGGCCGCGGCCTGTGCTTTGGCTCTGCTCGTAGCATTTCTTAAGTCGCCGTTTTTCAAGAGTAAGTTCGGCAAGGAGGAGGCGTCTGGACAGGCAGGGGAAAGCTTCGCGGTCCAGGCTGAATATCCGGAACCCGTAGCTGAGCAGATGAGTGTCAACGAGTTCTATGAAAACGATGCCCATTGGGACTGGTGGGAATCCTACCGGAAGCTTACGGACAGGTCTTCCAAGCTGCAGCCGGGGCTCCAGGGGTTCTATACATCCATGATGGGGCAGATCCTGGGCAGTGGGGATGACAACATCGTATGTTCTCCGATCAACCTTTACATCGCCTTTGCGATGCTGGCAGAAGTTTCGGATGGAGAGACGAGGCAGCAGGTTCTGGATATGCTGGGCAGTACTGACATCGAAACAGTACGAGCTCAGGTCGATGCGTTGTGGCAGAGCAACTATGTCGACACACCGGTGCTGAAAAGTCTGCTGGCCAATTCGATCTGGCTGGACCAGTCGGTGGGCTACAATAGTGAAACGCTCCAGCGCCTGGCCGATCAGTACCATGCCTCTTCCTTCAGCGGTACTCCTGGTTCGGCGGAAATGGATGAGGCCTTGCGCCACTGGACCGATGAAAACACCGGAAATCTGCTGACTGAGTATACGAAGGATATGAAGATCGCTCCGGACACGGTTCTGGAAATCCTTTCGACGATCTATTACAAGGCTACCTGGCAGGATGTGTTCCTTGCCCAGAATACGACACAGGAAGTTTTTCACGGGACCCAGGGCGACTCGACCGTGGACATGATGCATCGTTCAGATATGATGGGCGTTTACAGGACCGACAAGTTCAGCGCGATCAGCCTGAACCTGATGGACAGCGGCAGTATGGTCTTCTATCTGCCAAATGAAGGTATAGATGTGCGGGCGCTGGCTGCTGATCCGGAAGTGTTCGAAGCCACGAAGCCTATAGAGAATGAGGCTTGGTCTTACCCCATGGTCCATCTGTCCTTGCCGAAATTCAAAGTGACGGCAAAGACAGATCTGATCGAGACGATCCGGGCATTGGGTGTGACAGATGCTTTGGATCACACAGTTTCTGATTTCACTCCGCTGACTACGGAGAAAGATCAGTTATATGTCAGCAAGGCGGAGCATGCCGCCATGATCGAGATCGATGAGGAAGGTGTTACCGGAGCCGCCTATACACAATTGGAACTGGCGGAAGGGGCAGCGGAGCCAAATGAGGAGATCGATTTCGTGGTCGATCGGCCATTTATGTTTGTTGTGACCAGTAGAGACGGGTCCATTCTGTTTTCCGGAATCGTTCAGAATATTCAATGAAATACAAGAGGTTTCAAAATATTGGAAAAGGACGTGTGTGAGTACACGTCCTTTTTGGTAGAGAAAAACTTCGCCTCGAAACACATGTTTTTAATATTTTATATTTGTTTTCGCATGTGAAATTTAAAACGCCACATGTCTTATTAATGAGTGTGTTAGATTTACATGTGATTTTGGAACAGGCCACATGTTAAGCAGAGGTCCTCGTGCCTTTTGTCGCCCCAAATGTAATAGAAAGCCCTCCTGCAAGCAGTGGGCTTTCTATTCCGCTTGGTGCGGGACTTATTTGGTGCAATAAAAACGGAGGCCTGCGCGCTGGCGCGCATTCGGCCTCCTAAAAGCACTCGGACTCCCGTGCTGCGCACTTCATCCTCGTGCTTTTTGCGTTCTTAAGGTCGTATAAAAGCGCGAGTATACAAGTACACTCGCGCTTCTTTATACGACTTTAGAACGCTTTTAGAAGTGTTCAAATAAGTCCCCGCGCGGCTGCACTGCGTTCCCGCCGCGCTAAAAGGCACTCGGACTTTCGTGCGCATACGCACTACGTCCTCGTGCCTTTTGTCGCGCCTTATGCAAAAAAGAATGCCATTCTGCAAGCAGATGGCATTCCATTTTTGCGCAATGCGCTGGACTTATTTGGTCATGTATGGATACGTGATCGCAGTAGTCGGGACCAGGGTTTCTTTGATGTTGCGGGTGCTGGTCCAGCGGTAGAGGTTCAGCATGGAGCCGGCTTTGTCGTTGGTGCCGGAGGCGCGGCCGCCGCCGAAGGGCTGCTGTCCTACGACTGCGCCGGTGGGCTTGTCGTTGATGTAGAAGTTGCCGGCTGCGGAGGAGAGCTTCTGTTCCATGTAGATGATGGCGTTGCGGTCGTTTGCGAAGATCGCACCGGTCAGAGCGTACGGAGAAGCGGTGTTGCAGGCCTCCAGAGCCTCATCCAGCTGATCATCCGGGTATACATAGACGCTCAGGACCGGTCCGAAGATCTCTTCGACCATGGTCTTCTCATAAGGAGTCTTGCACTCGATGACGGTCGGATATACGAAGTAACCCTTGGAATCATCCAGAGAACCGCAGAGGATCTCGCTGTTCTCGGAAGCGGCTGCGTAGTCAACGTAGGATTTGATGTTATCGAAGGAAGCCTTGTCGATGACGGCGCCCAGCATCGTGGTGTAGTCGGTCACGTCGCCGACCTTGAGGGCGGTGGCTTCTTCGATCAGGCGCGGCTTGACCTGGCCCCACAGGCTTGCGGGAATGAAGGCGCGGGAAGCGGCGGAGCACTTCTGACCCTGATACTCGAAGGCGCCGCGGACCAGTGCTGCGACCAGAGGCTCGACAGCGGCTGTGGGATGTGCGAAGACGAAGTCCTTACCGCCGGTCTCGCCGACCAGACGCGGATAGGATTCATAATCGAAGATGGTCTCACCGACCTGTTTCCAGATGGTCTTGAAGACCTGGGTGGAACCGGTGAAATGGACGCCGGCCAGCATCTTGTCGGACAGGACGTACTTGCTGACATCGGAGCCGCGGCTGGGCACGAAGTTGATGACTCCGGCGGGCAGTCCGGCTTCCATCATGATCTGCAGGAAGTAGTAGTTAGAAAGAACAGCGGTGGAAGAGGGCTTCCACAGAGCAACGTTGCCCATGATCGCTGGAGCGGTCGGCAGGTTGCCGCCGATGGAGGTGAAGTTGAACGGGGTGATGGCCATGATGAAACCATCCAGCGGACGGTACTCGAGACGGTCCCAGATACCCTTGGAGCTGTTCGGCTGCTGCGCGAAGATCTCCTGAGCGAAATAGGTGTTGAAACGAAGGAAGTCGGCCAGCTCGCAGGCGGAGTCGATCTCGGCCTGGAAAGCGGTCTTGCTCTGGCCCAGCATGGTGGCCGCGTTGATCTTGGCGCGGTAGGGGCCTGTCAGAAGTTCAGCAGCCTTGATGAAGATGCTGGCGCGGTGCTCCCAGGGCATGAACTCCCAGGCTTTCTTGGCTTCCAGCGCAGCTGCGATGGCGTCTTTCAATTCTTTCTCGCCGGCCATATGATAGCGGGCGATGACGTGCTGATGGTCATGGGGCATGACGATGTCTTTCGTGATGCCGGTGCGGACTTCTTTGCCGCCGATGATCAGCGGGATCTCGACGATCTGGGCAGATTGTTTTTCCAGTTCTGCAGTCAGAGCCAGGCGCTCGGGAGATCCGGGCATATATCCAAGGACCGGCTCGTTGGCCGGCATGGCAAGCTTGTAGGTACCGTTGTTCATAATCTTACGCTCCTAACTATGATAAATGTTATGATATTATGATTATACATTTCCACAGTATAAAAATCAACCTGTAAATCAATTGTAATGGTGTTTTACTTGACAGCTTTTGGGAAAAGTGGGTATAATCATGTATAATAGCTATAGAATGCGCTATAGAGAAAAAAGCACAGCTGCGTATCGCCCGGATATAAAGAAAAGTTTTTGGGGGCGGCAGCCGAGGAAAAACAGGGGGCATTATGATGAAGAAATCAGTAACCAGGATCATCAGTCTGCTGCTCGCAGTCCTGATCACGATCCCTACATCTTTGCCGGTATTTGCTGAAGAAACAGAACAAGAACAACCGCAAATACAGGCGGAAGAAATTGCAGATACAGAAACAGACCAAACAGAAGGAGAGGAGGCTGCACCTGCAGCTGAGGAGGAAACCTCCGTTCCTGCAGAGGAGGAAGAGCCGTCCGAGATCACTCCGGAGGAGCCGGTCGAGGAACCTGTAGAAGAAACTGCTGAAGAGTCTGCAGAGTCCGATCCGGTCGTAGAAGAGACCGAGACCGAAGTCCCGGAAGAGGCCGCAGAGGAAACTACCGAAGACATCAGCCTGGCAGCATCCACCTTGCCGGATGAGGTCATGGATCTTACCAAGGCGAAGGTCGAACTGGTGGATACTGCGCCCATCGTTTACGATGGCAAGGCGAAAGAGCCGGATTTCATCCTGGTCTATCAGAAAGATGAAGCATCTCCGGAATACCGTGTCATCCTTAAGGATCTGAAGACAGTATGCAACGTTGCATATACAAACAATATCAACGCCGGCACTGGTAACATTACGATCATCTATAAAGAGGATGAGGGCAAGGAAAAGATCACCAATAAACTCGTAGCAGAGTTTACGATCGAAAAGGCAGGACAGTCGCTGAAGGCCACGGTACCCGCTGCGGAAATGTATGTGTACGATACGCAGCAGATCACTGTGACCGGTGCTGTCGGGACCCTTTCCTATGCATCTTCCAACAAGAACGTCCTGACGGTCACCAAAAAGGGTGTCATCACGGCCGTGGGCAGTGGCACAGCCACCATCACCGTCACTGCGGCGGGGGATGCCAACCACAACGCCGGAAAGGCAACAGTCACCGTCAAGGCTGTTTATGAAAACATCAACATCGCCAATACCACCATCACACTGGAAGACACCGAGTTCCCGTACACGGCAAAAGCGATCGAGCCGGCCGTTACGGTAGAGTACAAGAACCGTGCTCTGGTGGAGGGTGTGGATTATAAGCTTACCTATTCCAGCAATACCAAAGTAGGTACGGCTAAGGTCGTCATCGAAGGTATTGGATACAACAGTGGCAAGGTCACGAAGAAGTTCGAGATCGTCAAGGCCAAGAACCCGATCACCGCATCCAGCGTCAGCAAGCTGTTCTCTCTGGAGGCTCAGTCCTTCACCTTGAACGCTTCCGCTAAGGAAGGCGCGACCCTTACCTTCAAGTCGTCCAATAAGGACGCCATCAAGGTCGATGCGAATACCGGTAAGGTCACTATCAAGGCAGGTTATTTGGGATCCGCCAAGATCACCATCACGGCGGCGGAAACAGAAAACTATCTTGAGACAACGAAGACCGTCACAGTCTATGCCCGCTACATGACCAAGACCCGTATCCTGGAGTATATCAAGGGCATCATGGCTTCCTGGGACGGCGCAGGACATGGCAGTGCCAGGTACCAGCAGATCATCAATACCTATAACGCATATGCGGATCAGATCGGCGCCGGCAAGATGCAGACAAACTATGCCTGGTGTGCCGCCACGGTTTCGGCCGCGTGGATCACGGCGGGTATCGCGAAGTATACGGGTATCGAGATGTCCTGCGGACGTTTCATCAACATCGCGAAATCCAACGATGCATGGAACAGCGACTGGAAGAGCGTGCCCAAGGTGGGCGATGCCATCATCTATTCCTGGGATGGTTCCCATTCCAGCCATGATCATGTCGGTATGGTCATCGCGGTCTCCAAGGATAAGAAGACCTTTACCACTATCGAAGGCAACACCAACGGAAGCGGCATGTACAATGGTGAGGTCGGCTGCTTCACTCGTTCCGTCAGTTATAAGTATATCCAGGGCTTCATCTCTTACGATTATTCCGATATCGCCAATAAGATGAAGTATATCAAGAAGATCGATGATGATGACATCATCAGTGTATCTTCGATCTCTGCGAAGAACTATACCGGATCGGCCATCAAGCCGGCGGTCACCATCAAGGACACGCATCTGGATAAGACCCTTGTGGCAGGTACCGATTATACCCTGTATTATACCAATAATACGGCTCCGGGTACGGCTACGGTCACCATCGTCGGCAAGGGCAATTATACCGGCGTTCGCAGCCTGAGTTTCAAGATCACGGCGAAGTATGCATGGTACCACGTGATCGAGACCAGCGTGCGCTATCGTACAGGCCCGGGCACCGGTTATTCGGTGGCAGGTACCTTCAAGAAGAACCAGAACGTCAAGGTCGTCAAGGGAACTTCGACCAAGGCTAACGGTTACACCTGGTATGCGGTGCAGATCGGTTCCAAAACGTATTACGCCGCGTCCATGTACCTGAAGAAGGGCAAGTACACGTCCTCCACGATCAGTATCACGGATGATTCCATCACGGTGGCCAAGATCTCCAACAAGTCCTATGCAAACAAGGCGCTGAAGCCTTCTGTGACCATCAAGCACAACGGCACGAAGCTTGTCAATGGTACGGATTATACGCTGTCTTACAAGAACAACAAGCTGCCGGGCACAGCCACGGTCACCATCACCGGCATCGGTAAGTATACGGGTACCCGTAAGGTCACCTTCAAGATCGTCGGCAAGTATACCACCTATACGACCAAGTATGCTTTGAATTACCGCAGCAAACCTTCGACCTCTGGCACTATCAAGGGTACCTTCGCGCAGGGCGCCAAGGTCTCCGTGCTGAACGGCTACTCCAAATCGGCCAACGGCTATACTTGGGTCATCGTCAAGGTCGGCACCAAATTCTACTATACAGCAAAGCAGTATTTAAAATAACAAAGGATCGTCAAAAATGAACGAACGAATCAAAGCATTACGTGAAACCAGTCTGAACACTCAGGCCCGCCTCTACATGGAGCGGGCCGATATCATGACGGATGCCTACAAGACCTACGAGGGCACCGTCTCGATCCCGGAAATGCGGGCGATCGCCTTCCGTGAATTCATGTCCAAAAAGACGCTGTACATCGGCGATGGCGAGCTCATCGTGGGTGAGAAGGGTGACGGCCCCCAGGCTGCGCCGACCTTCCCGGAGCTGTGCTGCCACACGCTGGAGGACATGCACGTCATGAACGACCGCGAGCTGATCAACTTCAAGGTCTCCGAAGCGGACCTGAAGCTGCAGGAGGAGAAGATCATCCCCTACTGGAAGGAGCGCAGCATCCGCGCGAAGATCCTGGAAGCCATGACGCCGGAATGGAAGGACTGCTATGAAAGCGGTATCTTCACCGAGTTCATGGAGCAGCGTGGCCCGGGCCATACTGTTGGATCGGAAAAGATCTACTTAAAAGGTTTCATGGATTACCAGAAGGACATCCAGGATGCTTTGGACAATCTGGATTTCCTCAATGATTTCGAGGCTTCCGCCAAGCGGGATCAGCTGAAGGCCATGTCCATCGCCTGCGATGCGATCATGATCCTTGGCCGCCGCTATGCTGCCTATGCCAGAGAACTGGCAGAGCAGGAAGCGGATCCGGTCCGCAGGGAAGAACTGCTGCAGATCGCGGCCAACTGTGACGTGGTCCCGGCCCATGCCCCGGAAACCTTCTGGCAGGCGATCCAGATGTACTGGTTCGTGCATCTGGGTGTCACCACCGAACTGAATCCCTGGGACGCTTACAGTCCGGGACGGTTCGACCAGCACCTGATTCGTTTTTACCGTAAAGATACAAAAGAAGGCATTCTGAATGACGACAAGGCGTTGGAGCTTCTGGAGTGCCTGTGGGTCAAGTTCAACAACCAGCCGGCACCGCCGAAGGTCGGCATCACCTTGAAAGAATCCGGCACCTATACGGATTTCGCCAACATCAACACGGGTGGCATCACGCCGGACGGCAAAGACGGTGTCAATGACGTATCCTATCTGATTCTGGACTGCATGGACGAGATGAAGCTTCTGCAGCCGTCCTCCAACGTGCAGATCAGCCGTAAGACTCCGCGCGCCTTCCTGCTGCGTGCCTGTGAGATCAGCCGTAAGGGTTGGGGCCAGCCCGCCTTCTATAACACAGAAGCGATCGTGCAGGAGCTGCTCAATGCCGGCAAGTCCATCGAGGACGCCCGCCGCGGCGGCACCTCCGGCTGTGTCGAGACCGGTGCCTTCGGCAATGAAGCCTACATCCTGACCGGATACTTCAACCTGCCGAAGATCCTGGAGATCACCCTGAACGATGGTTTCGACAAGGTCTCCGGCAAGCAGCTGGGCTTACATACCGGAAAAGCGGAAGATTACGCCTCCTATGAAGAACTGTGGGATGCCTACTGCCGCCAGGTGCGCCACTTCGTCGACATCAAGGTCGCGGGCTCCAACCGGATCGAGAGCATCTACGCGAAGTACATGCCCGCTCCGTTCCTGTCTATCATCACCAATGACTGCATCGCCAAGGGCAAGGACTACAATGCCGGCGGCGCACGCTACAACACCAAATACATCCAGGGTGTCGGTATCGGTACGATCACGGATTCCCTGGCAGCCATCAAATACAATGTCTTCGACCATCAGCTCTTCACCATGCATGAACTGATGCAGGCTCTGGACGATAACTTCGAAGGCCATGACCGGATCAAGTTCCTGGTCAGCAACAAGACTCCGAAGTATGGCAACGATGATGACTATGCGGATGACATCATGGTCGATGTCTTTACCATGTATCGTGACACCGTGACCGGCCGCCACACGCCCATTGGCGCGACCTATCGGGTCGATATGCTGCCCACCACCTGCCATGTATACTTCGGTGAAGTAATGATGGCAAGTCCTAACGGCCGTCTGGCCCATGTACCGGTCTCCGAGGGTATCTCTCCGGAGAAGGGTGCCGATACCCATGGCCCGACCGCGGTCATCAAGTCCTGCTCCAAGATGGACCACCTGAGCACAGGCGGTACGCTGCTGAACCAGAAGTTCACGCCGGCCGTCGTCGCGGGCAAGGAAGGTCTGGACCACATGGCGGACCTGATCCTGGCGTACTTCAACATGGATGGGCACCACATCCAGTTCAATGTCATCGACAGGGAGACCTTGATCAAGGCGCAGCAGCATCCGGATGAATACCGTGATCTGATCGTGCGAGTTGCCGGATACAGTGATCACTTCCGCAACCTGAGCAAGGCCCTGCAGGATGAGATCATCAACCGGACAGAGCAGAGTTTCGCTTAAAAACCAGAATCCCGGATCTATCGCAGATCCGGGGCTTTTTTTGTTTGTCCGCCGTACATGGGCATATTGACCTATAAAAGTAAGAAAATCGTAAAATACTTGTATAACACTTGCATTGAAATTAACAGGTAAATCATTTATTATTGTACCATCAGTCAAAGTGTCAGAATTCATCATCACCAAGCACGAAAATGAGAGCGAGGAAACACACATGAAACTGTTGGAAGAGCGGATTCGCAAGGATGGAATCGTTCGTGAAGGCAATATTCTGAAAGTGGATAGTTTTCTGAATCATCAGATGGATATCGCGCTGTTCTCTGAAATGGGCAAGGAGTTTGCCCGTCTTTTTGCTGGTTGTAATGTTAATAAGATCCTTACCATAGAGGCATCCGGAATCGGTATTGCGGCGATCGCTGCACAAGAGTTCGGGTGCCCTGTTGTTTTTGCGAAAAAGAACAAGACCAAGAACATCGCGGGCGATGTCTGGACCTCCAAGGTCGAGTCCTTCACCCACGGCCGTGTCTATGACATCATCGTGTCCAAGGACTTTCTGACGCCGGAGGACCGGGTCCTCATCATCGATGATTTCCTGGCCATGGGTTCCGCACTGCACGGCCTGATCCAGCTGGTCCATGATTCCGGCGCAACGCTGGTCGGCGCGGGCATCGCGGTGGAAAAGGCATTCCAGCCCGGCGGTGACCTGATCCGGTCCCAGGGTGTGCGCGTAGAATCTCTTGCGCGGATCAAGTCCATGGATCCCCAAACGGGCATCGAGTTCTGCTGATCTTACGGTTTTAGGCCTTCATATGGCTTGAAATAAATATTTTTTCGGAGGAAAAAAATGAAGAAATTACTTGCTGTTCTGCTGGTTCTGGCTATGGCTCTGGGCCTGTGCGCTTGTTCTGCCAAGCCCCAGAATACCCAGACTACAGAGATTCAGACGGAAACTGCTGAAGAAGCTCCTGCTGAAGAAGCTGCGGAAGAAGCACCTGCCGGCAACACTGTCAAGGCCGGTTTCATCTTCCTGCATGATGAAAATTCCACCTATGACCTGAACTTCCTGAACGCTGCGAAGGAAGCCTGCGAAGCGATGGGTGTTGAGTACATCATCAAGACCAACATTCCGGAAGGTCAGGAGTGCTATGATGCCGCTATGGAACTGATCGATGAAGGCTGCAACTTCATCTTTGCGGATTCCTTTGGCCACGAGGATTTCATGATCCAGGCCGCGAAGGAGAATCCGAACGTACAGTTCGCACATGCGACCGGTACCAAGGCTCATACCGAAGGCCTGTCCAACTATCACAATGCGTTCGCTGAGATCTTTGAAGGCCGTTTCCTGGCTGGTGTCGCGGCTGGCATGAAGCTCAATGAAATGATCGAGAACGGCACCATCACCGCTGATCAGGCGAAGATGGGTTATGTCGGTGCTTACACCTACGCCGAAGTTATCTCCGGTTACAGCTCCTTCTTCCTGGGCGCTCGTTATGTCTGCCCGTCCGTGACCATGGAAGTTACCTTCACTGGTTCCTGGTACGATGAGACCGCCGAGAAGGAAGGCGCCAACAAGCTGATCCAGAACGGCTGCGTCCTGATCAGCCAGCACGCGGACTCCATGGGTGCTCCGACTGCCTGTGAGACCGCTGGTGTCCCGAACGTTTCCTACAATGGTTCCACCGAGAGTGTTGCTCCGAACACCTTCATCGTTTCTTCCCGCATCGACTGGGCTCCGTACATGACCTACTGCATGGAGTGCATCCGTGACGGCAAGGAGATCGAAACTGACTGGACCGGCACTCTGGCTACCGGTTCTGTCAAGCTGACTGACGTCAACACAAAGGTTGCCGCAGAAGGCACTGTAGAAAAGATGGAAGAAGTCAAGGCTATGCTGGAGAACGATTCTCTGGAAGTCTTTGATGTCACCACCTTTACCGTCGACGGCAAGGGCGTGGATTCCTACATGGCCGACGTTGACACTGATCCGGAATACACCCCGGATACCGAAGCGGTCGTAGATGGCGCGTTCCGTGAATCCAAGTTCCGTTCCGCTCCGTATTTCGATCTGCAGATCGATGGCATCACTCTGCTGGATACCGCGTTCTAAGATCACGAAATCAATTCTATGAATCATCAAAAGGTCACAGCATCCCCTTGCAGGCGCTACTGTGACCTTTTATCCCTTATATAGGGTCCGGCTTACGATAATGCCGTACGGGTACGGCCTTGCCGCAAACCGGATCTGAAAAACAAGGAGGTACACATTGAGCACCAAAGAACCGATCATTAAAATGAGAGGCATTACCAAAACCTTTGGGACCGTGGTCGCGAATGAGAATGCCCAGCTGGACATCTACAGTGGCGAGATCCTGGCGATCCTGGGCGAGAATGGCAGCGGTAAGACGACGCTGATGAATATGCTGGCCGGCATTTATTTTCCGGATGAAGGCCAGATCTTCATCAATGGAGAAGAAGTCGTCATCGCATCTCCGAAGGATGCCTTCCAGTACGGCATCGGCATGATCCACCAGCACTTCAAGCTGGTCAATGTCCTGTCGGCGGCGGAAAACGTGGCTCTGGGCCTGAAGGAAAAGGGCCGCTACAATATCCGTAAGGTGGCAGAACGCATCCAGAAGCTTTGTGATCAGTACGGGTTCGACATCGATCCCAACGAGAAGATCTACAATATGAGCGTTTCCCAGAAGCAGACCGTCGAGATCATGAAGGTCCTGTACCGGGGTGCCGATGTGCTGATCCTGGACGAGCCCACGGCGGTGCTGACGCCCCAGGAGACTGAGAAACTGTTCAAGGTCCTGCGCAACATGCGCGATGATGGAAAAGCAGTCGTCATCATCACCCATAAGATGAACGAAGTAGAGGAGCTTTCCGACCGTGTGGCGGTCCTGCGCAAGGGCACCTACGTTGGGGATATGCTCACGAAGGATACAAACGCGGAAGAGATGACCAACATGCTGGTGGGCCATCCTGTCAAGCTGGAGATCGATCGGCCAGACCCGGTGGACCCGAAACCGAGAATCAAGGTCGAGCATCTGACGGTCCGCAATGAAGAAGGTCTGCTGAAGCTGGACGATGTTTCCTTCACAGCCAATTCAGGAGAGATCCTGGGCATCGCCGGTGTTTCCGGCAACGGACAGAAGGAGCTTCTGGAAGCCATTGCAGGTCTGCAGCCCACCGAGCGTGGATCGATCCATTATATCGAGGATGACGGGACTGAAAAGGAACTGATCGGTATGGATCCGCTGCTGATCCAGCGCATGGGCGTTTCCCTTTCCTTCGTACCTGAGGATCGACTGGGCATGGGTCTGGTCGGCAGCATGGACATCACTGAGAATATGATGCTGCGCTCCTATCGGCGCGGGCATTCGGTCTTCCTGGACCAGAAGAGACCCCATGATCTGGCGGAGCACGTGGTCGAGGATCTGTCGGTCAATACACCGAACCTGGAGACACCGGTCCGTCGGCTGTCCGGCGGTAATGTCCAGAAGGTCCTGGTAGGCCGTGAGATCGCTTCGGCGCCAACGGTGCTTTTGACGGCTTACGCGGTGCGCGGACTGGATATCAATTCCTCGTATACGATCTATGATCTGATCAACAAGCAGAAGCAGGACGGCGTAGCCGTGGTCTATGTGGGTGAGGATCTGGACGTGCTGGTAGAACTGGCAGACAAGATCCTGGTCCTGTGCGGCGGCCGCGTCAGCGGCATCGTAGATGGCCGCACGGCGGACAAACGGCAGATCGGACTGATGATGACACGAGTGGAGGCACAGAAAAAAGATGACTAAAGCACATGCGCCTTTATTACATATCGCGAAACGGCGCTCGATGAAATGGTACCACGCATGGGGGATCCGCATTGGTGCGATCCTTCTGGCGCTGATCCTGGACGCGGTGATCACCACACTGGTCACGGGTCTGAATCCGCTGGAAGTCTATGTGACCATTTTCAAGGGCTCCTTCGGTACCATGCGTAAATTCTGGGTCCTGCTGCAGAATATTGCGATCCTGCTGTGTGTCTCCATCGCGGTGACACCGGCCTTCAAGATGCGCTTCTGGAACGTTGGCGGAGAAGGGCAGATCTTGGCAGGCGCCCTGGCGACTGCCGCCTGCATGATCCTTCTGGGCGACAAGGTCCCGAATGGTCTTCTGATCCCCATCATGACCATCGCAAGCCTCCTTGCTGGTGCACTCTGGGGCTTCATTCCCGCCTTCTTCAAGGCCAAGTGGAATACTAACGAAACGCTTTTCACCTTGATGATGAACTACGTCGCCACACAGTTGGTCGCCTTCTTCGTGATCGTCTGGGAGGTGCCGAAGGGCGCCGGCCAGATCGGTATCATCAATCAGTCTACACAGAGCGGCTGGTTCCCCTATCTGGCCGGCAATGCATACCTGCTGAACGTGCTCATCGTCAGCGCGCTGACGATCTTCATCTTCGCCTATCTGCGTTACAGCAAGCATGGTTATGAGATCTCAGTCGTAGGTGAGTCCGAGCGGACGGCCCGCTATGTGGGTATCAAGGTGGAGAAGGTCATCATGCGTACCATGTTGCTCTCCGGTGCGATCTGCGGTATCGCAGGCCTGCTGCTGGTGGCGGGTACAAACCATACGGTCACCACGTCCATCTCCGGCGGCCGCGGCTTTACGGCGGTCATGGTGTCCTGGCTTGCGAAGTTCAATCCCTTCGTCATGATCCTGACCAGCTTCCTGATCGTGTTCCTGGAGCGCGGCGCCAGCGCCATTTCCTCCAACTACGGTCTGAATGCTTCATTTGCAGATATCATCACGGGTATCATTCTGTTCTTCATCATTGCCAGCGAGTTCTTCGTCAATTATCGTCTGGTATGGCGTAAAAAAGAAGGAAGGGAGGCGTAAATCATGGCATTCTTATCCTCGATCGGCGCGTTCCTGGTCACCTTCATTCCCCGCGCGGTGGCGCAGGGCATCCCGCTGCTGTTCGGTTCCACCGGTGAAACGATCACAGAAAAGGCCGGCCATCTGAACCTGGGTATTCCCGGTATCATGTATGTCGGCGCGATCAGCGGTGTCATCGGCGCCTTCTTCTATGAACAGTATCTGCGCCTGAGCGGTGCTCCGACCAATGCCTTCCTGGTGATCTTCATCCCGCTGACGGCATGCCTCGTGGGTTCCCTGCTGATGGGCCTGATCTACAGTGTCCTGACCATCACCTTCCGGGCGAACCAGAACGTGGCAGGTCTGGCTCTGACTACCTTTGGTATCGGCTTCGGCAACTTCTTCGGCGGTTCTTTGATCAAGCTGACCGGCAGCGAAGTGCCGAACATCACCCTGTCCGTGACCAGCGCCTATTTCAGCAAGAAACTGCCCTTTGCTGCAAAAGCCGGCTGGTTCGGCCAGATCTTCTTGTCCTATAGTTTCCTGGCCTATGCGGCGATCATCATCGCCTTTGTTGCGGCCTTTGTCCTGAGAAGGACCCGCACAGGTCTGAACCTGCGCGCTGTCGGTGAGAACCCGGCAACCGCAGACGCGGCCGGTATCAACGTCAACCGTTACAAGTATACGGCGACCTGCCTTGGCGCCATGATCGCGGGTCTGGGCGGCCTGTATTACGTCATGGATTATGCCTGCGGTGTCTGGTCTAATGATGCCTTCGGCGACCGTGGCTGGCTTGCCATCGCCCTGGTCATCTTCACCGTATGGCGGCCCAACATCAGTGTCTTCGCCTCGATCCTGTTCGGCGGTCTCTACATCCTGTACCTGTATATCCCTGCGGGCATGAACCTGTCCCTGAAGGAGCTCTACAAGATGCTGCCCTATATCGTCACGCTGGTGGTCCTGATCATCTCCAGCATGAAGAAAAAACGAGAGAATCAGCCTCCGGAGGGCCTGGGCATTCCATATTTCCGAGAAGATCGATAGAGAAAAAAGAAACGCACCTTTGCTGTAGGGAAAGGTGCGTTTTTTCATGTGGGAACTCTTGGCTTTCCCTTGACAATCCACGCGATTCGTTGTAAAATTTTATGAGTTGCCGTATGGATTTTACTATACCAACGAAAATCATTACCGGACCTGCCGCAAGGCAGCCGTCCGTTCTTTTGAATTGTGATCTATGAAAACTAAAGAAGGAGGTGTAATTATCTTGTGGTATGCTATAGAAGCTGTACTTGCCATCTTACTGATCGCGGTCGCGTTCTACTTCGGTATCCAGTATCGTAAAAAGGTTGCTGAAGCGCAGATCGGCCAGGCCGAGACCAAAGCCCGCGAAATCGTAGATGACGCTTTAAAAACGGCCGATGCCAAGAAGAGGGAGGCATTGATTGAAGCTAAAGAAGAATCCATGAAACTGCGCAATGACGTAGACAAGGAAATCAAAGAGCGGCGCAGCGAAGTACAGAAACAGGAAAAGCGACTGGTCCAGAAGGAAGAAGCGCTCGATCGCAAAAACGAGCAGCTGGAACGTAAAGACAACCAGATGAACCGGAAGCTGGAAGAAATAGAACGCAAGAATCAAGAAATTTCACAGATTCATGAGAAGAAGATCATCGAGTTGGAAAAGATCTCCGGCCTGACGACCGAGCAGGCAAAAGAGGTCCTGATCCGTTCTATCGAGGACGATGTCAAGCATGACGTCGCGGTCATGATCAAGGAAAACGAAGCACGTGCCAAAGAGGAATCCGCCAAGAAGGCCAGGGAGATCCTGACCGGTGCGATCCAGCGCTGTGCCGCCGATCATGTGGCTGAGACCACGGTCTCCGTCGTACCGCTGCCCAACGATGAAATGAAGGGCCGCATCATTGGTCGTGAAGGACGCAACATCCGCGCTCTTGAGACCATGACTGGTATCGATCTGATCATCGATGATACTCCGGAAGCCGTCATCCTTTCCGGATTCGACGGTGTCCGCCGTGAGATCGCCCGCATCGCGCTCGAAAAGCTCATCGTCGATGGTCGCATCCATCCTGCCCGGATCGAGGAAATGGTCGGTAAAGCCACCAAAGAGGTGGAGACCAAGATCCGCGAGGAAGGCGAGGCAGCGACCTTCGATACCAACGTACATGGTCTGCATCCGGAACTGGTCCGCCTGCTGGGTAAGCTGCGGTATCGCACCAGCTATGGCCAGAACGTGCTGAAGCATTCCATCGAAGTCTCTCATCTGGCAGGCCTGATGGCAGCAGAACTGGGACTGGATGTGCGTATGGCCAAGCGTGCCGGACTCCTGCATGATATCGGTAAGGCAGTCGACCACGAAATGGAAGGCTCCCATGTCATGCTGGGTGCACAGCTTTTGAAAAAATATCATGAATCCCGTGTGGTGATCAATGCCGTAGAAGCACACCATGGCGATGTAGAACCGGAAAGCGAGATCGCGGTCCTGGTACAGGCAGCGGATTCCGTATCTGCCGCACGTCCAGGCGCCCGCAGAGAAACGCTGGAGAACTACATCACCCGTATGGAGAAGCTGGAATCGATCGCCAATGATTTCAAAGGTGTTGAGAAAACCTTCGCGATCCAGGCTGGCCGTGAGCTGCGCCTGATCGTTACGCCGGAACAGGTCAACGATGACGAAATGGTCATCCTGGCCCGCGACGTTGCCAAGCGGATCGAGAATGAGCTCGAGTATCCGGGGCAGATCAAGGTCAACATCATTCGGGAAACCCGTGCTGTCGAGTACGCGAAGTAAATTCGGAGCATCGTTCCCTAACCGGACCCTACAGGAGTTTCCTTTTGTTACAGGAAACTCCTGTATTTGTTTAACCCCCTGAAGGAGGCTGTTATCATGCGAGACACTTACGAGACACCCTTTAATTCCCGCTATGCCAGTAAAGAGATGCAGTATCTCTTTTCCCCTGATAAAAAATTCAGAACATGGCGTAAGCTCTGGATCGCTCTGGCGGAAGCGGAGCAGGAGCTGGGCCTGGATATCACCGACGAGCAGATCGAGGATCTGAAACGCTACGCGGACGATATCAACTATGACGTCGCCGCGGCGCGTGAAAAAGAAGTCCGCCATGACGTGATGAGCCACGTCTATGCCTATGGCCAGCAGGCGCAGAAGGCCAAGCCCATTATCCATCTGGGCGCCACCAGCTGCTACGTTGGCGACAATACCGACCTGATCATCATGTACGAGGCCCTGGAGCTGATCCGTACCAAGCTGGTCGCTGTCATTGGCAAGCTGGCGGCCTTTGCCGAACAATATAAAGATATGCCCACCCTGGGCTTTACCCACTATCAGCCGGCGCAGCTGACCACCGTCGGCAAGCGTGCCTGCCTGTGGCTGGAAGAACTGTGGATGGACTATGGTGAACTGACCCACATCCTGGAGACCCGGCGTCTGCGCGGCGCGAAGGGCACCACCGGAACCCAGGCCAGCTTCATGGAACTGTTCGATCAGGACAGCCAGAAGGTCAAGGAACTGGATCAGTTGGTAGCGCGGAAGATGGGCTACAAGGATACCTACCCGGTCACGGGCCAGACCTATCCCCGTAAATTCGATACCATGTGCCTGAACGTGCTCAGCCTCATCGCCCAGTCCTGCTACAAATTCGCGAACGACCTGCGTCTTTTGCAGAACCTGAAGGAGATGGAGGAGCCCTTCGAGAAGAGCCAGATCGGTTCTTCCGCCATGGCCTACAAGCGCAACCCCATGCGTTCCGAGCGTATCTGCTCCCTGGCGCGCCTGGTGCTGGCCAACGTCATGAATCCGGCCATCACCGCGTCCACCCAGTGGTTCGAGCGCACGTTGGACGATTCTGCCAACAAGCGCGTCTCTGTCAGTGAAAGCTTTCTGGCAGTCGACGGCATCTTGATGATCATGATGAACGTGACCGAAGGCATGGTCGTCTATCCGAAGGTCATCCGCGCCCATGTGATGAGCGAGCTGCCCTTCATGGCAACCGAAATGATCATCATGGAAGAGGTCAAACGAGGCGGCGATCGGCAGGAGCTGCACGAGCGCATCCGTGTCCATTCCATGGAAGCGGCCCGGATGGTCAAGCAGGAGGGCAAGCCCAACGACTTGATCGAGCGGGTCGAGAACGATCCCTTCTTCAAGATGGACCGGGAGGAGCTGGAACAGGCCCTGGAGCCCGAGCATTTCATCGGACGGGCACCGGAGCAGGTCACGGATTTCCTTGCGGAGTGTATCAAACCGATCCTGAACGCGAACCAGGAACTGCTGGATCAGCATGCCAGCCTTTCTGTATAAAAAAAGCAAAGAGGTGTAATTCATGAACCAGATCACCATCAGCTTCATCGGCGCCGGTAATATCGGCGGCGCTTTGATCCAGGCGATCAGCGGCCTGAACAAGGGCTATCTGATCAAGGTATATGATGTTTCCGAAAAGGCCATGCGGCGGGCAGAATCCATGTTCGCCATCGGCTGCGGATCCATCCGTGAGGTCGTGAACCATACCGACATCGTGATCATGGCGGTCAAACCGCAGTATTATAACGAAGTGATCGCGGAACTCCAGAATTGTCTGGCGCCGGAGACGATCGTCATCAGTCTGGCACCCGGCTGGGGTATCGATCTGCTCAAGGAAAAGCTGGGGGCGGAGCAGCGCATCGTCCGTGCCATGCCAAACACGCCCGCACAGGTGGGCGAGGGCATGTCCGCTGTTGCCTTCTCTCATGATACCTATTCTGCCGACGAGAAGGATGCGGTCCTGGATATCTTCCGCGGTGCCGGTCATGTCATCGAAGTACGCGAGGAAATGATGGACTCCGTCATGGCCCTGTCCGGCTGCGCACCGGCCTACGGCTACATCTTCATCGAGGCCCTGGGCGACATCGGTACGGCGCTGGGCCTGCCGCGCGCCATGTCCTACGAACTGGCGGCGCAGACACTTCTGGGCGCGTCCAAGATGGTCCTGGAAAGCGGAAAGCATCCGGGCGAGCTCAAAGACATGGTCTGCACACCCGGCGGCACCACCATCCAGGGTGTCATGGCACTGGAAGAGAGTGGTTTCCGTAATGCCATCATCCAGGCAGTCGCGGCCACCTATCGTAAAGCAAAGGAATTGTGATCATGGATTTTAAAAAGATCGACAGCCAGGTCATTTTTCAGGGACACATCATGGATGTGGTCGTGGATCAGATCCGTTTTGAAAATGGAGTCGAGGCGCAGCGGGAAGTCGCTGTGCATGCCAGTGCGGCCGCCGTCGTACCGGTGACTGCGGAAGGCAAGATCATCATGGTACGGCAGTACCGCTATGCAGTAGAGGAGGATACGCTGGAGATCCCGGCGGGCCTTCTGGAACCGGGCGAGGACCCCTTGGAGGGTGCCAAGCGCGAGCTGGAGGAGGAGATCGGGCAGAAGCCTCTGCATATGGAGCACCTGTTCCGCTTCTATTCTTCGCCGGGATTCACTACGGAGGCGCTGGATGTGTACCTGTGTGATTCCATGAGCCCATCCCATCAGCATCTGGACGTGGATGAGTTCATCGAGATCCAGGAGGTCACGCCGGCGGAGGCCATGCACATGATCGCTGATGGCCGGATCGTCGATGGCAAGACCGTTGCCGCGATCTCTTATTATGTCGCTCGGACAAAGGAGGTTTAAAGTTTGAGTGAATTGCAGATCCAGCTGCCGGCTGAGCATATCAGTAATATTTTCGGCAGTTTCGATGAGAATATGAAAGCCCTGGAAAAGCAGCTGAATGTCACGGTCATCAACCGGGAGGACAAGCTGACCATCTCTGGCGAGCCGAACGCGATCGAGGAAGCAGCAGCGGTCCTGAAGAACCTTTCTCAGATCGCGGCCCGAGGCGAGGACGTTTCCCTGCAGCATGTCAATTATCTGATGTCGCTGTCCCAGGAGGAACTCTCCAGCGATAACAGCGAATGGATGTCTGACATCGTGACTTTCACCCGACAGGGCAAGCCTGTGCGCCCCAAGACCATCGGTCAGAAGAAATATGTGGACCTGATCCGCAAAAACATGCTGACCTTCGGCATCGGTCCTGCGGGTACTGGTAAGACCTATCTGGCCATGGCCATGGCGATCCAGGCGTTCAAGTCCGGCGAAGTCAGCCGGATCATCCTGACGCGGCCCGCCATCGAAGCGGGTGAGCGGCTGGGCTTCCTTCCGGGCGATCTGCAGAGCAAGATCGACCCCTATCTGCGTCCCCTGTACGACGCTTTGTATGATATCATGGGCGCGGAAAGCTTCCAGAAGCATCTGGAACGAGGCGCCATCGAGGTGGCACCGCTGGCCTATATGCGCGGCCGTACCCTGGACAACTCCTTCATCGTCCTGGACGAGGCCCAGAATACGACCCAGGCGCAGATGAAAATGTTCCTGACCCGTATCGGTTTCCAGTCCAAGGTGGTCATCACCGGTGACTTAACGCAGATCGATCTGCCGGGCGATCAGAAATCCGGCCTCAGGCAGGCGGCGATGATCCTGCGCGGTATCGAAGGAATCGGTATGGTCACGCTGCGCAATCAGGACGTGGTGCGGCATCCGCTGGTCCAGAAGATCGTGGAAGCCTATGAAAAGCACGATAAGCAGCAGGATGCGGAGAAGGACCGCCGCAATTTCCAAACGGAGAAGATGAAACGATGAAATGCTGGTTTAACTGGGAAGTCGAACCGGAGGGGCAGGCCGAGATCGAGGCCCTGCTGGAAAAGGTACTTGCCAAAGGCCTGGAAATGGAAGAGATCACGGTCCCGGTGGAGATCAGTGTAACGATCACCACACCGGAAGAGGTGCACCGCCTCAATCGGGAGTTCCGGGATATCGACCGGACGACGGATGTGTTGTCTTTCCCCTTGGTGGAGTTCGATTCCGATGATTTAAATGCCTGCATCGAGCAGGCGGAGTGGGATCCGGATGAGGACTGCGTCGTTCTGGGAGACATCATCCTGAACTACAACCAGGCCCTGGTCCAGGCAGAAGAATATGGACACAGTGCAGAACGTGAACTCGCCTTTTTAACGATTCACAGCCTGCTGCACCTCCTGGGGTACGACCACATGGAGGAAGAAGAGGAAAAAATCATGCGCGCGCATCAGGAACGGGTATTGGCCGCGCTCTCAATCACTAGATAAAGAAGGTCATGTTTCATGAAAAACAAAGCTATCAGTGTTATACTGATCGTAGTGTTCCTGCTGGCTGCCGGCGGCGTAGGAGCTTATGTGTTACTGCCGGACAAGGAAACACCGGTGGCCGAGGAGCCGGAATCCAGTAGTTCCTCGATCGAAGAATCCAGCTCGGAAGAGAGCAGTTCAGAAGAGAGCAGTTCGGAAGAGAGCAGTTCGGAGTCCAGCGAGGAAAGTTCCTCGGAAAGCTCCAAAGAAGAATCTTCCAAGGAAGAGAAAAAAGAACTGAAAAAGAACCAGACCTACAGCCAGCTGACAGGCCTGGTCATCAAGAAAAAGGTAGCGAAACAGCGTCCTGTGGCGGTTTCGATCAATAACCATCAGGATGCGTGCCCCCAGAGTGGCTTAAACGGCGCGGATATCGTGTACGAGGTCATGGTGGAAGGTTCCATCACCCGGTATCTGGCGGTCTTCCAGGACTACACAAAACTGGAGAAGATCGGTTCGATCCGCAGCGCCCGCAGGTATTTCCTGGATTTCGCCATGGACCAGAATGCGGTCCTGGCACATTTCGGCCAGGATCCCGCCATCGTCGACACCTTCGGCACCATCGGATGCCAGCATCTGAATGGTCTGGAGGATGCCTATGATTACTGGCGCAGTTCCGACCGGGTCGCACCCCACAATGTCTACACCACAGGACAGGCACTGGCAGACGCCATGGATGCCTTCGGCTATGGTTCCATCATGGAAGAGCCGATCGAGGACCCCATGTTCAAGTTCTACCGTGTCTATGAAGACGAAGCCAAAATGAAGAAGGACCGGAAGAAACTGAAGAAGGCAGACGAGACCTACGCCTGCAAATATCTTTCCATCCCGGGGTTCAATTCTTCGTTTACATACAATAAAGAAACCAAAATGTACGAGCGTACTGTCTACGGTATGAAGCAGGTGGATGCGGAGACCGGAGAGCGGACGGTCTGCAAGAACATCATCGTACAATTCGCCAATGTCTATGCGCGAGGGGATGATAAGGGCCATCTCGATATCGACACAGTCGGAGAGGGCGATGGCATCTATATCTGTGAGAATCTGGCCGTTCCTGTGCATTGGGTCAAGGAAGGACAGTATGACACAACGCATTTCTATCTGACGAATGGAGATCAGCTGACGATGGTCCCGGGTAAGACCTGGATCTGCGTGCTTTCTCCGGATCAGGTGTATGGCATCGAATAATCTTTGAAAGGAAGAGCGCGCTATGGCAAACGAAAGGCCATCGGAGACCAAACAGCTGGCGACTCAGGGTATCATCCTGGTCGCGGCCTCCTTTGTGGTGCGTTTCATCGGGTTTTTATACCGGATCCCGCTGACCAACCTGTGGGGCGATGCAGGTAATGACGCCTATTCTATGGCGTATCAGATCTACAACCTGTTCATCATCATTTCCTCCTTCGGTGTACCGGCCGCCTTGTCCCGTATGGTAGGCAAGAGGCTGGCGCTGAAGCAGTACGCAAATGCCCGGCAGGTCTTTGTCGTGGCTCTGGTCCTGATCGGATCCATCACCCTGGTGTGCTCCTTGTTTATGTGGTTCGGCGCCGGGTTCATCGCGAACCAGGTCTTCGGTGTCGCGGATTCCATGATCTCGATCCGGGTCCTGGCGGTCACACTTCTGGTGGTGGCCGGCATCGCGGTGCTGCGCGGTCTGTTCCAGGGTATGAACAACATGAAGCCGACGGCGATCTCCCAGATCCTGGAGCAGTTCGTCAACGCGGCGGCCAGCCTGATCTTCGCCTTTGCCTTATTCGGCAAGGGTCTGGCCTGGGGTGTTGCCGGCGGTATCAGCGGCGCGGGCTTCGGCGGCCTGGCGGCCCTGGTCCTGTTGCTGTTCATCTACTATCTGTACCGTGGACGGTCCTGGATCGGTTCCAAGAAAGCGAGCAGCCGCTATGTGACCGAATCCAACCAGCAGATCGCAAAAGAAATGATGCTTCTGGTCATTCCCATCGTCCTCGCATCCGCGGTCCTGAATATCAAGAATATCGTGGATTCCAGCCTGTTCCTGCGGCTGATGCGCCTCAAGGGTTATGAGAATGAGGAGATCTCTCTGATGCGTGGTATGTATCAGGGCAAGTTCATCCTGCTGACCACGCTGCCCATCGCGGTGGGCAACGCTTTAGGCACAGCGGCCGTGCCCAGCATCACCCGGTCCATCACGCTGAATGACCGGGAGGAGATCCGCTCCAAGGTCATGATGCAGTACCGGATGATCGTGTTGATCACGCTGCCGGCGGCCATTGGTATGGCCATAGTGGCGTCGCCCATGCTGCACGTCCTGTTCCCGGCGGCTCCGGACGGCGCGAGTCTGTTCTATGTCGGCTCGATCCAGGTCGTGTTCTACAGCATCGTCCATGTATCCACCGGCATCCTGCAGGGTCTGAATCGTGTGAAGATCCCCATCGTGAACGCGATCATCGCCGCTCTGGTGGCACTGGTGGTCTGCATCTTCTGCATCCTGCTGTTCAACCTGAACATCTATTCTCTGGTCATCAGTGATATCGTCTTCACCTTCGTTCTGGCCTATCTGGACACCGACTCCGTCCGCAGGTTCACAAGGTTCTCCGTGAACTGGATCGAGATCTTCAAGAAGCCTTTGATCGCCACCGGAGCCATGGGCATCTGCTGCCTGCTGGTCTATCTGCTGGTGCACAGGGTAGAGGGCTCCAATATCATTGCCCTGTTCCTGTCCATCATCGTGGCCGTCGCGGTGTACTTCGTGGTACTCGTCAATATCGGCGGTGTTTCTGAGGAAGACATGGACAACCTGCCCATGGGTCATAAGCTGGAATTGCTGAAGATCCCGGGCCTGCCATCCTTCGACAAAAAGAAAAAAAGAAGACCGGTGCCGCGGCACGTAAGCCGCCGGCCGGTCCATA
>CADBPG010000164.1 GCA_902796435.1 uncultured Eubacteriales bacterium
AATGCCCAGAACCGGAATCGAACCAGTGACACGAGGATTTTCAGTCCTCTGCTCTACCAACTGAGCTATCTGGGCAAGTGTGACATGTTGTCTTACTGAGTTCACATGCTTGAGTCACACTCTGAATTTTGCTGCGCAAAACTCGGATGGATATTGCAAGAACATGTGGGACATGTTGTTAATCTGAAATCATATACTTGCGTCACGTACTGAATTTTGCTGCGCAAAATTCGGAAGGTCATCGCAAGAAATATTAACAACATGATATCTTACTGAGTTCACATGCATATATGCTAGCAATTGTGGACTCAAGTGCATCGATTATATTATCATATGCCAAGGCGGTTGTCAACCGGAATCTTGCACAAATTCCGCTGTTTTCCTGCTAAAACGGGGGCAACTACACCAATGGGGCGAAGAGTTTGAACAGCCATCCGAACATGCGGTTATGCAGGGGACGTTTTTTGAGGAACTCGTAGGTGACCTCTGTGCACTGGGCCTGGGTCTTCAGGAAGTCGGTCTTGACGTCCTGCACGATGGGGGTCCGGTACATCCAGACGGCGTCTTCGTAGTTCAGGTACATGCTGCGGTAGTCCAGGTTGATGGTGCCGACGATGGCCATCAGGTCATCGCTGACGAAGGACTTGGCGTGCAGGAAACCGGGGGTATACTCGAAGATGCGGACGCCTGCGTCCAGCAGTTCCTTGTAGTTGGACTGTGTCAGCATGTGGATCATGTACTTGTCCCAGTGGGCCGGTGTCAGGATGCGCACGTCGATGCCGTTCAGGGCGGCGCGTTCCAGAGCGCGCATGGTCTCGTTGTTCGGGATCAGGTAGGGCGTCGTAATGTAGACATACTGCTCGGCCTTGTCGATCATGTTGCAGTAGATGCTAGCGGCATCGGATCTGGGCGTGACCGGGGTGGTGCCGTAAGGTGCGATGATGCCTTCGGTTTCCGGCAGAGCGTGATACAGTTCCGGGCGGTAGTTTTCGAAATTGCTGCGGTTTTCCGCGGCGCTGACGAAGTTCCAGGTATGCAGGAACATGGCCGTCAGGTTCCAGACGGCAGCGCCTTTCAGCATGAGGCCGGTGTCCTTCCAGTGGCCGAAGCGTTCCTTCACGTTGATATATTCATCGGCCAGGTTGTAACCGCCGGTGAAGGCCGTGTGCCCATCGATGACCAGGATCTTGCGGTGTGTCCGGTTGTTCATGCGGAAGGAAATGAAGGGGACGAAGCGGTTGAAGGCGTAGCAGCGGATCCCTTTTTCCCGCAGGCGCTTGTAATAATACTGGGGCAGGGTCTTGACGCTGCCCACATCGTCGTAGATCACCCGCACGTCCAGGCCCTGGCGCACCTTGCGCTCCAGGATATCCAGGATCGTGTTCCAAAAGACACCCTCTTCCAGGATGAAGTATTCCAGGAAAATGTAGTGTTCGGCCGCTTCCAGCTGGTCTACCATGACGTCAAAGGCTTCTTCCGTCGAGGCAAAGTACTGGACCGAGGTCTGGCCCTGGGGGGAGAACTGCAGCTGGTTCTGGATGTAGCCGGCCTGCTGGCGCGCATACGCTTCCGGGATCTCGGCGGTCCAGTCCTTGTCCACCCGGGCGTCCAGCGGATCCATGGGGATCCGGCCGGCCGCGCCGCGGCGCAGTTTCTGACCACCGACGGCCAGATAGAGGATGCCACCAAAGACCGGCGCCAGAAGGATCGAGACGGCCCAGGCCAGTTTGTAGCCCGGGTCGTCATTGTTATTCACGATGATCAGCGTAACGATGAGGCTGATGGCGAGGAGGACCGCATTGACGTAGACATAGTTGTCACTGAAGACCCGGATCGTCAGTCCGATGAACAGGAACTGGATCAAGATCAATATTGCGATGACAAACAAGCGCTTCGTCAGGATGCGCATGATCTTACTGAAGAACTTCAGCATGGCGGTACCTCCTTTCGTTTCAGATCAGACTTGCAGCAGGAAATTGGTCACGGCCTGCATGCCGTTGAAGACACCGGAGCGCAGGAACGCCAGTGGTGTGCTGAGCAGGCCTGCATACAGCAGGACCATCAGAATGAACTGGCCATACCGCTCATAGCGCATCCAAGTGTAATACAGGCGGTCCGGCAGGATCGTTGCCAGAACTTTGGATCCATCCAGCGGCGGGAAGGGGATCAGGTTGAAGACCCCCAGACCGATATTGATCAGCATGAAGTAGTACAGGAAGCGGAAAATGTACAAAAATGCTCTGTAACCCGCTTCCGTCTGGAAACTGATGCTGTCCCCGGTGATCTTGTAGATCAGGCTGACGCCCAGGCTTCCGATGAAAGCCAGAAGAAAGTTCATGCCCGGTCCGGCCAGGGACACCCAGAGGGTCCCGACCTTGGGATTTTTGTAGTAATTCGGGTTGATCTGCACGGGTTTTGCCCAGCCAAACCCCAGAACAAGCAAGCAGATAGACCCGATGGGGTCCAGGTGCTTCAAAGGGTTCAACGTCAGGCGGCCGGTCTGCTTCGGTGTCGGGTCGCCCAGACGATAAGAAACGTATGCATGCGACAGCTCGTGCAGGACCATGGCGATCAGCACGGCTGGCGCAGAATACAAGAGTCTTTCTATGTTCATAAGATACAGTATTTCTCCATGTAGTCTTCCATCAAAGCCAGAACTTCTTTATACTGCGGCTGCTCCGTCAGGTATTCGTGGATGTCCTGCACGGTGATGATGGGGTGTACCTGAATGCCGAACTGCTCGTACACTTCCATGACCGCGGTCTTGCCCGGTGTCTGGCCGACTTCGCTGCGGTTGACGGAGATGAACATGTGCTCGACCTTTACGTCGCCCTGGGCCTTCAGGATGGGCAGAGTCTCGCGCACGGCGGTCCCGGCGGTGATCACGTCCTCGATGATGATGATCCGGTCGCCGTCCTGGGGCTTATAGCCCACCAGGCTGCCGCCTTCGCCATGGTCCTTGGCTTCCTTGCGGTTGAAGAAATAGGGTTTGTCGATGCCATGGTCCGCTGCCAGGGCTGCTGCCGTGGTGGTGACCAGGGGGATGCCCTTATAGGCCGGTCCGAACATGCAGTCGAACTCAGTGCCTACGGTGTCCTTGACCAGCTGGGCATAGAAGGAGCCCAGGGTGCGGATCTGTCCGCCGGTCTTATAGTTGCCGGTGTTGACGAAATAGGGGCTCAGACGGCCGCTTTTGGTGGTAAACGCGCCAAAACGGAGCACGTCCGCGCTCATCATAAATTCAATAAAAGCCTTTTTCTCAGGTGCGATCATGTGATTATCCTTTCTTGTATTGCAACGGTGCTTCTTTGTACAGGTCATGTCCTGCACAGTCGATGACCACGGTCAGCGGCAGATCCTGGACCTTTAAGCGCCGCAGTGCCTCCGTGCCCAGATCCTCCCAGGCGATGACTTCCGCCTCCAGGATCCGGCTGGAAAGCAGGGCGCCTGCGCCGCCGGTGGCGGCAAAATATACTGCGGTATGCTCCTGCATGGCCTGGACGACAGCATCGGTCCGCAGACCCTTGCCGATCATGCCCGTCTCCCCCTCCGCGATCAGACGGGGGGCATAGGCGTCCATACGGCCGCTGGTCGTCGGTCCGGCAGAGCCGATCACCCGTCCCGGCGGGGCCGGCGTGGGTCCTACATAATAAATGACGGCGTCCTTCAGGTCCAGCGGCAGGGGTTCTCCCTTGTCCAGAAGTTCCACGATGCGCTTGTGCGCCGCATCCCGCGCTGTATAGATGGTACCGGACAAAAGCACGGTGTCACCCGCGTGCAGTTCCCGTACCTTTTCCTTCGTCAAAGGTGTTGTCAGCTTTTTCATCAGAGCACCTCCGATTCATGCCGGGCCACATGGCAGTTGATGTTGACCGCCACAGGCATCCCGCCGATATGGGTCGGATAGGTCTCGATGGCCAGCCAGAGGGCCGTGGTCGTTCCACCGAAGCCCTGGGGGCCGATACCCGTCCCGTTGGCCTTCTCGAGCAGGGTCTTTTCCTCCTCTGCCCAGAAGGGCTTTTCGGAATACTGCCCGACCTCGCGCAGCAGGGCCTTTTTGGCCAGGTACGCGCATTTTTCGAAATTTCCGCCGACACCGACGCCGATCACCATGGGCGGGCAGGCATTGGGACCCGCCAGCGCCACGGTCTCCAGCACCGCCTGTTCGATCCCTTCGATACCCTGGGCGGGCTTGAGCATGTAGATGCGGCTCATGTTTTCACTGCCGATCCCCTTCGGGGCCACCGTGATCTTTAATTGATCTCCCGGCACGATCTCATAGTGGATGATCGCCGGTGTATTGTCCTTCGTGTTGACCCGGTCGATGGGATCCCGCACAACGGACTTGCGCAGATACCCTTCGGTATAACCCTGGCGGACGCCCTCATGGATGGCCTCCTCCAGGCTGCCTTCCACGTGCACATCCTGACCGATCTCCACAAAAACGACGGCCAGTCCCGTGTCCTGGCAGATGGGCAGGTTCTGCTCCCGCGCCAGCGCCGCGTTCTCCAGCAGCTGGTCCAGGATCTCACGGCCGACGGGAGACGCTTCCGTCTCCCTGGCCTTGCGGATCGCTTCCTCGACCGGTGGATTCAGGTCGATATTCGCTTTGATACAAAGCCTTTTGACCACTTCTGTGATCTGCTCTGCCTGGATATTTCGCATATTTTCTCCTTAAATGATGATCGTTTTCAGCTTCTGCTCCAACGCTTCCTGGACATCGTCCGGTACGCGCATGAAGGGGTTGTCCACCATATCCCGCAGGGTCGCCATCTCGCCGGCAAAAGGCATGCGCTCGATGCCCGGCAGGACCTCCAGTACCGCCTGCTTCGCTTCTTCGTTCGCAAACAGTTCTTTCGTGAAGCTGTCCAACGTGAACATTTTACGATATACCCGGGTCAGCGTATAGGTCCAGGCATAGGTGCCGGCATCGACTGTCTTGACAGCAGAAGTCCCCTGCTGTGTGAACCCGTCGGCCAAAGCTTCTGCGTTGGCATCCGGCAGAACGATCGTTGCTTTTGTGCCATACGGTACCGTAAACTCCACATGCAGGTGCTCCGGATCCTTGATCTTCCAGTAAGAGCGGATCGGACCGCAGGAAGAATTTAAGTGTGCGTCGATCCACTGCAGGCGGTAGTCCGGCTGCGGCGCCAGGGTGAATCTGCGGAAACCGGTCTCGGTCTCGTCCGGCTGGATGCCGGCAGCATTGCGGTAGACCCACTCCGCGATGGAACCGTAGGCGTAGTGGTTCATGGAGTTCATTTCGATGCCGCTGATCTTGCCATCCGGCAGTACCGAGTTCCAGCGCTCCCAGATCGTGGTGGCGCCCATCTTGACCTCGTACAGCCAGCTGGGATAATCATCGTTCATCAGTAACTGATAGGCCACATCGTTGTAACCGTTTTCGGACAGGACGCGGCACAGGTACGGCGTACCAACGAAGCCGGTCTTCAGGTGGAAATTGTTTTCTTTGAGCAATTCATACAGGCGGGCGGCCAGGCGGGCACGGTCCTTCTCCGGGGCGATGTCCATGAACAGCATCACGACGTAGGCCGTCATCGTATCCATGGCCAGCTTCCCGTTCGGTGTCAGATATTCATCGCAGACTGCCTTGCGCACGCGCTCAGACAGGGCGTTGTAATAGGCCTCGTCCTCTGTCTTGCCCAGTACATGGGCCGCCTTCGCCACCAGTTTTGCGGAATAACTATAGTAGCAGGAAGCGATCATGTAGGGATCGGTACCGCCCATGACGCCGCCCTCCACCGGGCCGTCCAGCGCCAGCCAGTCAGCGAAATGGAAACCGGAATCCCACAGGCCGGGCCGTCCGGACTCCTTGTCCTTGCGCTCCATGAAATCGACCCAGTCCTTCATACTGTTGTACTGGTTCTTCAGGATCTCCGGATCACCAAAGTGGACATAGACCTGCCACGGAATGACCGTCGCGGCTTCACCCCAGGCGGTAGACCCATCGCCCCGGTTGTTGACCACAGGTACCACATGGGGCACGCTGCCGTCCAGCTTCTGCTGCTCATAATACAGGTCATGGCCGAACTTGGTGTAGAACTCGTAGGTATCATAATTGAAGCTGGCGGTACCGCAGAAGACCTGCGCGTCACCGGTCCAGCCCATGCGCTCGTCCCGCTGCGGGCAGTCCGTAGGCACATCCAGGAAGTTGCCCTTCTGGCCCCAGCGCACATTCTTCAGCAGCTGGTTGACCCGAGGATCCGAAGTCTGGATGCAGCCGGTCTCTTCCATGTCCGAATGGATGACCAGACCACAGAAATCCTCCGCCTTCGGCTCGGTCGGCCAGTTCTCAAGCAAAACATAACGGAACCCGTAGAAGGTAAAGTGGGGACGGACCACCCGGGGCGTTCCATCGGAGGTATAGGAGAATTCCGACTTGGAGCGGCGCAGGTTGTCCCGGTAGAAACAGTCGCCCTGCAGCAGTTCACCGGTCTTGAAGCCGATGGTCCAGCCCTTCGGCGCATCCAGGTAGAACTCCGGCCAGCCCACCATATTCTGGCCCATATCCAGCACGGTCTCACCCTTCTTGGTCTTCAGGATCTGGACCGGCGTGATGCGCTCATGTCCATTGAGGGCGGGGCTCAAGCGGCCCTGCAGCCGGTCGGTCCATCCTTCGATGACTTCCACCGGATAGGAGATCTTTTCAAGGGTATAGTCCTGGGTCTCCCCATCGTAGATGCTGCTCGCGGTGATGCAGGAGCTCTCCGCCGTCCAGCTCTCGTCCGTGATGATGACTTCTTCTGAGCCATCCTGATAGGCCAGGTGCAGCTCGCCGATGGCAGAGAAGCGGTCGCCGTAATTGTTTTCCTGGTAGACCAGACCGAACAGGCCCTTATACCAGCCGTTGCCCAGCAGGACACTGATCTGCGCCTCACCGCCGGCAGACAGTTCTTCTGTAAGATCATAGGTCTGATACTGGATCCAGGTATCGTAATCATTGTAGCCGGGCATCAGGTACTCGTCGCCCTTCTTCGCACCGTTGATGTACAGTTCATATACACCGAGGCCGGTCATGTACAGGCGGGCACAAGTCAGGCCTTCTTTGACATCGATGGTCTTGTTCAGGACCGGGTGCGGCTGCCCTTCTCCGACCACAGGGGAGATCCACTGTGCGGTCCAGGGCTCGTACATTTTTCCCGTCTCGAACCAGGCGGTCTCACTGACCACACCGGCCGCTTCCACCTGCCAGTAATAGCGGGTGCGTGGCTTGGGCTCCACCGGCGGCTGATAGCACAGCATGGCGCAGGTATCCACCGTTTCTTCGCTGAGCACCTGCTTAAAGTCAGGATCCTCCGCCACCCGGACGGTCATCTTGACTTCTTCCGTCTGGTCCTCGATGACCCAGGACAGGGTCGGTGCCCCGAAGCCCAGATGATATCCTAAGGGATTCTGCATGTGGTTTGTCTTCAATCGAGTGATCTTCATGATGTATTACTCCTTTTCCTGGAATAGTTCTACAACTTCACCACTTAAACCTGTAAAGAAGGCGATCCGCGCCGGAAACGCCGGGTCGCTGGGGATGCAGATGTCCTTAGGCTCGGTATGGGGCTTGGCGCCCAGGGACAGTGCCAGGGCATAGTCCCCATCCACGTCATCCGAGACCAAGGCGAAGTGCGGGATCATGGCGTCCGCCTCCGGATCACCCTCGCCCTTGCAGAAGAACTCGAGCCGGGAACCGCCGATATCGACCATGGCGGCCGTGGGCGCCTCTGTGGGCCAGACCCGCAGGCACTTGGCACCTAAAGCTTCATAAAAAGCGATCGCCTGCTGAAGATCGCGGACATTGACTGCTACATGATGAAATCCACTGCGGATCGGCATATCTGTTCCTCCTGATCGATGTATTTCTATTCAATTGCATCACAATAACACCAAATGGTTTGGCATGTCTATCATACCATTTTCCACAGGGCATTGACAACAGTTTCTCTTGTGGTTTTTTCGGAAGTATACTATAATACTACCATATCAACATCATCAGGAGGTTCTGTAATGGCTAAAAAGAAGACATTATGGGAAACTTACTCTCCAGAACAGCTTGCAGAGGCGCAGGCTTTCTGTGAAGACTATAAGGCATTCATGTCCAATTGCAAGACGGAGCGCGAATGCGTCACCGGTATCATCGATCTGGCTGAGGAAAAAGGCTATCGTAATCTGAAAGCCCTGCTTGCCGAAGGCGCCGAGCTCAAGGCTGGAGATAAGGTCTATGTCAACAACCGCGGCAAGATGCTCATGCTGGTACAGCTGGGCAAAGGCACCTTCCAGGATCATATCAACATCCTGGGCGGCCACATCGACAGCCCGCGTATCGACTTAAAGCCGACTCCGCTGTACGAGGACAATGGTTTTGCCATGTTCAAGACCCACTACTATGGCGGCATCAAGAAGTATCAGTGGCTGGCACTGCCTCTGGCTTTGCACGGAGTGATCGCCAAGAAGGACGGCCGTTCCATCAAGGTCGTCATCGGTGAGGATCCTTCCGATCCCGTACTGGGCATCACCGATCTGCTGCCGCATTTCGATAAAGACATGCGCACCAAGCCCATCGGCACCGCCTTCACCGGCGAGGATCTGAACGTCAGCGCCGGCACCATCCCCTACATTCCCGAGAATGAAGAGGAAGAGAAGGACGCTTCCGAGGCGGTCCGCAAGAATATCCTGAACATCCTGAAGCAGAAGTTCGATTTCGACGAAGAGGACTTCCTCTCTTCTGAATTCGAGATCGTGCCCGCCGGCCCCGCCCGTGACTACGGTATCGACCGCAGCATGATCATGGCCTATGGCCACGACGACCGCATCTGCTCCTACACCTCCGCTATGGCCCAGCTGGCCTATGCTGACACCGTGACCGACCGCACCCTGGTCTCTCTGCTTGTCGATAAGGAAGAGATCGGCAGCGTCGGTGCCACCGGCATGCAGTCCCACTTCTTCGAGAATGCCATCGCCGAGATCATGAACCTGGCCGGCGAGTATACCGAGCTGAACATGCGCCGTACCTTAAGCAACGCGAAGATGCTTTCTTCTGACGTTACCAACGGTTTCGACCCGAACTATGCTTCCATCCATGACCGTACCAATGCTCCGTTCTTTGCCTTTGGCCCGACGCTGCACAAGTACACTGGTGGTGGCGGAAAAGGCGGCTCCAACGATGCCTGCCCGGAATTCATCGCAGAGATCCGCAAGGTCTACGATGATAACGAGATCCGCTTCCAGCTGGCCGAACTGGGCAAGGTCGATGGTGGCGGCGGTGGAACCATCGCTTACATCATGGGCAATTACAACATGGACGTCATCGATCTGGGCATCCCGGTCCATAGCATGCATGCACCGTGGGAGACCGCTTCCAAGGTCGACATCTACGAAGCATTCCGTGCCTACAAGGCCTTCCTGGAATTCATGTAATCCAGTAAATACAACATAAGGAGATCCCCAATGACTGAACAAGAGAGAATGAAAGCCGGCTACATGTGGCTGGACGACGCAGAAAACATGGCGATCCAGGATCGCGCCCGCGCCCTGGTCGAGAAGTTCAACAACCTGCCTGCCGACGCGAACAAAGAGCGTCACGATCTGTGCAAGGAACTGTTTGGCGAATGCGGTGATCATGTCTGGATCGTGCCTCCCTTCAAGGTCACGACCGGCATCTACACCTCCATCGGCGAAGGCTGCTACTTCAACATGGGCGCTACCCTGATCGATGACTGGAAGATCACCATCGGCAACCATGTCATGTTCGGCCCGAATGTGACGGTCTGCACCACCGGCCATGCCATCTCTCCCAAGCATCGCGGCGACGGCATGTACTCCTTCCCGATCACCATCAAGGATGGTGTCTGGCTGGGTGCCAACGTGGTCGTCATGCCGGGTGTCACCATCGGTGAGAACTCCGTGATCGGCGCTGGCTCTGTCGTTACCAAGGACATTCCGGACAATGTCGTAGCCTTCGGTGTCCCCTGCAAGGTCTATCGTAAGATCAACGAGCGGGACGAAGAGTACTATTTCGGTGATCATCGTTTCGATGAGCAGCCGGAACGTGCCGAGGAAGACATGCCGCATCTGGATTTCCTGGATGACTGATCCTTTGCTTAAAACAAAAATAAAGCGCAGGCTGCAAGGCCTGCGTTTTTTTATGTATGGACACACGTAGGCGGGAGTCATCTTCACTTCTTGCAACTCCCGCCTGCTACCGATCATCCATTGGACTGATCCTCCATATTCAATTGTGTGGTTTTTCGTGGACTTGTTGGCACCAGCTATGACTCAGTATCTTTATTCTTCTTGTAGGTGGCTTTATTTTCTGCCTTACGATATGTCGTTGTCGTGAAATAGCACCTGAGTCGAGCTAGATAGAAGCTTTCATGTCCATGGGTCGTGTCCTCCTGTTTGGGAATTCACTTTCTTGACAAAACACTGTGCGAACTAAGACATTAATCTTGGGGGTTTATTGAGCCTTTTGGTCTGCCCTCCATTTTTTCCCAAACAACGAATAATGTGTCAGATACGTTTTATATGCTTGTCTATGGCCGAGACCCTTTCTGGTCTTCTCGGACCGTCTGGTGATTGATTTGTTTTTCAATCCTGCGGTGGAGTCATAGTCAATCATCTACGATCCGCCGCTTATTCATTGTACATCGGGCGTGTCCTCCTTCTGTTTTGTTGTCTATATCATACCATGGCTGCCCTTTATTGTCAACATGCACAAACTCGGAATGATTCACAATGTTTTATTGTGAAATTCGTACAATTCTGCTAATGAAACGTTTTGTTTTGACCCGTTTACACAAGAAGGCCGCCCGGTATGACCCGGACGGTCTCTATCTTATTCTTTCCCTTTTTCCTTCCAGTAATCCAGGGTTTCCTTCAACGCCTGCTCCTCTTCCGGCGCCAGACGCTGCCGGCAGACACCGTTTTCGATGTTCTTGGAGTACATGTGGGCGCTGTCGCGGCCCTGCACACTGTTCAGCAGATATCCATCGTTGTTCTCGTCCAGAAGGACCAGCACGAAGGACAGTTCTCCGCCCATGCCCTCAAAGGCATCATAGCGTTTCATATAGTGCTTGTACAGGCCATGATCCGCCTTCGTCTCGATGACATCCTTGGTGTAGCGCTTCAGCTGCTGGTAGTCACGCTCTACCCGGGCCACCTCGTCCATGCACTGCCCCAGGGCTGCCTCGATGGACTGTCCGGTCTTGCCCTTCATGAAGAACTCATACTTTTCACGCAGATTGTTCGTCTGGGTGATGTTGAGGAACAACAAGGCGACGATCAGGACCATCAGTACGAACAGGATCACGACGATCAGACTGATATTGTCAAGAATAAAACTCTGCATGTGGTTCCTCCTTTCTCAGATCTCGTCTGTCCGGATCGAGCCGAACAGCATCATCAGGCGCTCCAGATCTTCCTCTGAGTAATATTCGATCTCGATCTTGCCCTTGCGTTTTCCATACTGTACGTTGACCTTGGTACCCAGGATATCGCGGATCTTCTTTTCCACTTCCTGGTACTTGGGGATCTCCACCGCCGGTGTGTCCACAGAGGCCCGACCGAAAGCTTTGACCGCTTTCTCCAGCTGGCGGACACTCCAACCATTGACTACCGCCTGTTTTGCCAGTTCTGTCTGTCCTGCAGAGACACCGGAGAGGACCTTGGCATGTCCCAGAGAAAGGCTGCCTTCCTGGACCCACTGCTGTACCTCCGGCTCCAGCTGCAGCAGACGAAGGAAGTTGGCGATGCCGGAGCGGCTCTTGCCGACTCGTTCGGCCACCGTTTCCTGGGTCATATGATATTCATCCATCAGGCGGCGGTACGCCAGCGCTTCTTCGATGGGATTCAGGTCCTGACGCTGGATATTCTCGATCAGGGAGATCTCAAAGGCCTTTTCTTCTGTTAATTCTTTAACAAGTATCGGAACCTGCTCCAGACCTGCCAGTTTCGCGGCTCTCCAACGCCGTTCACCGGCAATGATCTTATAATAGCCTTCGCTGTGGTTGACCAGGATGGGCTGCAGAATGCCATACTGACGGATCGACTGGGCCAGTTCTTCCAGACCTTCCGCATCAAATTCCTTACGCGGCTGCTCCCGATCCGGCTCTACTTCATAGATATCCACAAGTTTTGGCTGATTATCCACAATGATCTGTGGTTCTGGCTTCTTTTCTTCCTTTTTTACCGCCGGTTTCTTCGCCGGTGCCTTTTTTACCGGCGCTTTCTTCGGTTCTGGCTTCTTGATCACCGGTTCGACGGTTTCCACATCATTTCCTACAGAAGGAATGAGGGAATCCAGGCCTTTACCCAGGCCACCTCTTCTTTTCACTGCCATATTTATGCTTTCCTCTTCTTTCGGTTCCTTTTGATCACTTCCTGGGCCAGCTCACGATAACTTTCCGCGCCTTTGGACTTCTCATCATAATAGATGATCGGCAGTCCATAGCTAGGAGCCTCGCCCAAGCGGATATTCCGCGGGATCATCGTTTCATAGACCTGCTCCGGCATATAGGTGCGGACCTCCTCCACCACCTGATTGCTGAGATTGGTCCGGTTATCGTACATGGTGAATACGATTCCCTCGATCTCGATGCGCGGATTCAGTCTCTTTTTGACCAGATTGACCGTATTGATCAGCTGCGTCAGGCCTTCCAGCGCAAAATACTCACACTGCAGCGGAACGATGACCGCATCCGCGGCACATAAGGCATTGACCGTCAGCATGCTCAAAGACGGCGGACAATCGATCAGAATATAGTCATACTGGTCTTTTATACCTTCGAGAGCCTCGTTCAGGAGCATTTCCCGGCGCTCGATGCCGATCAGCTCGACCTCGGCACCTGCCAGGTTCATATTGGATGGAATGATGGACAGGCGAAAATCCTTCAGATACTGCGTGCATTCTTCCGGCTCCGCATCCCCCAGAAGGACTTCATAGCTGGTCCGCAGCTGCTGTTCTTTATTCAAACCGAACCCACTGGTGGCATTGCCCTGCGGGTCCATATCAACCATTAATACTTTCTTTCTCTTTTCAGCCAGGCAGGCAGCCAGATTCACCGTGGTCGTTGTCTTTCCAACGCCGCCTTTCTGGTTGGCTATTGCATATATAATACCCAATCTCTCACCTCAAAAAGCATTTTTCAGTATTATAACATAATTCCATAGTAAAAAAAACCCTAAACGATAAAAACATCAAATGTTCC
>CADBPG010000165.1 GCA_902796435.1 uncultured Eubacteriales bacterium
GAACCTTCGTAATTCTCATTTTTATAGAATGCCTCGATCATCTTGTCCAGTTCGTCGGCATCCTTCAGGCCCAATGCGTACAGGGTCATGTCGGTCACCCGATTGCTGGAAGACAGGACCAGCACACATTCATGGGCCTCCTCCGGCCAATGGCCTTTGAGCACCTCGTACTGGGACTCGTAGAGATGGGGGTCCTTCGGCAGGATGGAAAAGGAATCCATGCTCATCATGGACATGGTGGATGCGATCCCGTAGTTCTGGCCCATGGCGCTGGCCAGGGCCTGGTCCGGGTTGACCTGCCGGTAGCCCTTTTCTCCGATCAGCCGGTAGATCTGCGGCGTGACATTGTAGGAATACTCGATGGCCCGGGCGTACTGGTCCATCTCCACGGCATCCTCCTCAAAGAAGGCCTTCAGCGACTTAAGGTCGTTGGAGCTGACCCGGGAGAACATGGCGCTCAGCGTCTGCCACTCCTTGGCGTACCCTTCCTCCACCTCTACTTCACGGGCCTGTTCGGCTCCTTGCATAAGAGCGGTGAAATCCATGCTGGTGGAATTGATGGTCAGCGGATATTCGGAAAGCGTCTCCTGCTCTATGTTGTCGATGTAGGCCTGGGCTCCGTTGGACAAGGACATGATCAGCGCGATGCCGATGATGCCGATGGAGCCGGCGAAGGCCGTCAGGATGGTGCGGCCCTTTTTCGTACGCAGGTTGTTGAAACTCAGCAGTAACGATGTGAGGAATGACATGGAGGCATGGCCCATGTTGCGATGCTCCGGCTCCTCCTGGGTGATCTCCTCCGGAGTGCAGGGCATGGAATCGTCCACGATCCGCCCGTCCTTGAGCTTGACGATGCGGGTGGCATATTCTTCCGCCAGTTCCGGGTTATGGGTGACCATGACCACCAGCCGGTCCTTGGCCACCTCTTTGAGCAGATCCATGATCTGGACGGAAGTTTCGGTGTCCAGAGCGCCTGTGGGCTCATCCGCCAGCACGATCTCCGGATCGTTGACCAGCGCGCGGGCGATGGCGACGCGCTGCATCTGGCCGCCGGACATCTGGTTGGGCTTCTTGTGCAGCTGGTCTCCCAGACCGACCTGCTCCAATGCGGCCTTCGCACGTTTTTTGCGTTCCGCCCGGGAGATGCCCGAGATGGTCAGCGCCAGTTCGACATTGGACAATACCGTCTGGTGCGGGATCAGGTTGTAGCTCTGGAAAACGAAACCGATGGTATGGTTGCGGTAGGAATCCCAGTCCCGGTCCTTGTACTGTTTGGTAGACACACCGTTGATGATCAGATCACCACTGTCATAGCGGTCCAGACCGCCAATGACGTTCAACAGCGTGGTTTTTCCGGATCCGCTGGGGCCTAGGATCGCCACGAACTCGTTGTCCCGCAGTTCCAGACTGACGTCGTTGAGGGCGATCTGCCGCAGTTCTCCGGTGATGTATTCTTTATGAATGTTCTGTATTTTCAGCATATTATTTCCCTGTTTCACATGATTCGCAGGTTGACCAGATTCAACTCTTTATTATATAATAAATTCGGAAAGGGGGCAACTGAAAATGGTCATTGGAATCGGCACGGATTTAGTGCAAATCTCACGAATCCGCCGTGCGATGGATACACTTGCGCCCGGGGCTCTGGCACGTATGTTTACGGCCGCGGAACTGGCTGTGGCAAAGGAAAAAGCAAAACCGGAAGAATATCTGGCCACGCGCTTTGCCTGCAAAGAGGCAGTGTTCAAGGCTCTGGCGCCGCACACCGCGAAAAAAGGGTTCGATCTGCGCATCGTCGAAACATTGAATCATCCAGATGGAAGCCCTTATATCCATATCACTGATCCTTTGCAGGCTGTCATGCAGGAAGCAGGCGTACGTCAGATCCTGGTCTCGATCACGACCGAGGCGGATCTGGCACAGGCTTTTGTTGTCTGCACCGATCAAGAGCCTGCTTATTAAGAAAGGAGAAAACCTATGTGGAATGATCTGAACACAGGCGCATACGAAGGTATGATCGCCGAGACCATCGGTCTTTCTGGTTATTCGGGGGATCCGATCCGGGCGTACTACTCTCGTCCGCTGACACCCGGCCCGCATCCGGGTCTGGTATTGATCCCGCATATGCCCGGCTGGGATGAATGGTGCCGGGAAACGGCCCGCCGCTTTACCCAGCATGGATACTCCGTCGTCTGTCCTGATATCTATGCCCGTGTCGGCACCGGGACGCCGGCTGAGGTCGCTGCAAAATCCCGCGAGGCCGGCGGCCGTCCGGACGCTCAGGTCATGGGCGATGTCAAGGCTTCTCTGGACTTCCTGAAGCTTGCACCCCAGTCCAACGGTAAGGTCGGTGTGATCGGCATGTGCTCCGGTGGAAGGCATGCTTTCCTGGCCGCCTGCACCGTGGATGGCTTCGACGCCTGTGTCGATTGCTGGGGCGGCGGTGTGTTCAACCCGGAGGGAGACGCACCCGCGGACCATACGGAGCGTCTTTCCTGCCCGCTGCTGGGGATCTTCGGCAACGATGACCAGCACCCTGCGCCAGAAGAAGTCGACCGTCTGGAAGGGCTTCTGAAAGAGGCAGGAAAGGACTATGAATTCCATCGTTATGATGGAGCCGGACACGGGATCTGGTACTATGACCGGCCTATGTACCGGCAGGAACAGGCCATGGATTCCTGGAACAAGGTCGAAGCCTTCTTTGATAAGCACCTGAAATCATGAACGAACAGTCTTTGGCTGTCATGATCAAGCCGGTGGGATCGCTCTGCAATATGCGTTGTTCCTATTGCTATTATCTGGACACGCCTTATGCAGACGGACTGCCGGCTTACATGATGACAGATGAGGTCCTAGAGCAGACGATCCGTGCCTGCATACAAGCCGTCCATGGGCCTGTCCTCTCCTTTACCTGGCATGGTGGAGAGCCCGCTGGCTGCGGCATCGGCTTCTACGAAAAGGTGCTGCGCCTGCAGCGGCAATACTGTCCGGAGGGTCTGACGATCATCAACAATCTGCAGACCAACGGCATCCTTCTGGATGATGCTTTCTGTGATTTTCTGGCGGCCCACCATTTTGATGTGGGCCTGAGCATCGACGGTACGAAGGCCGTGCATGATGCCTACCGGCGTGCGGCCGACGGAGGTCCGACCTATGACCAGGTATACCAGGCCGCAAAGCGTCTGACCGCCCATGGGATCCAGCCGGATCTTTTGTGCACCGTCCATGACCGCACCTTGAAACAAGGCAAGGAAGTCTACCGGACGCTCCGTGGCTTAGGGACGGGCTGGATCCAGTTCATCCCCATCGTACGGCGGACACCGGAGGGTTCTGTGACCCCGGATTCAGCGGACCCCGCAGGTTATGGACAGTTCCTGAAGGAAGTGTTCATCGAATGGTTCTTCCATGATCTGGGGCAGACCCAGGTCCAGCTGTTCGCGGAAATGTCCTCCGTGCTGGCCGGCGGCAGTGCTTCTGTGTGCACCATGGCACCGGTCTGCGGCCAGGTGCCTGTGATCGAGCATGATGGTTCCGTCTATGCCTGCGATCATTTCGTGCGGGAAAGCCACCGGCTGGGCCATATCGGAGAGCGCCCCTTGGAAGAGATGCTCTCCTCAAGTCTCTGCACCTCCTTTGGTGCGGCTAAGTCCTCGGGGCTAACTACGGAATGTAGGGCCTGCCCCTATCTTGAGGTCTGCCGTGGCGGCTGCCTGAAGGATCGTTTCGCATTCTCCTCCACCGGAGAGCCAGGCCAGTACTATCTCTGTCCTGGGTTAAAGGACTTTTTCAGTCTGGCCGTGCCCGTTCTGAAGGAGGCGGTCCGCCTCTCTTCTCTACATATCCCAAGAACTGAGATCCAGCGGAGGATCCACGACCAGTTGTGGGCTCCCTACAAAGGGGTCAACCGCAATGATCCCTGCCCCTGCGGCAGCGGCCGGAAATTCAAAGCCTGCCATATGCGCTGGCTGCCATAAAACCCAATGAAAAAGCCTTCCATTACGGAAGGCTTATTTCAATTTATAAGTGATCTTCGAATCATTGCCCTTGACTTCTACCTGTGCCATAGCCCCGGTGATCATGGGGATCGCCGGCGGCAGGTGGCCTAGATCGAAGTCCAGCACGACTGGTACATGATAGGTCTTCAGTACCTCCAGAACTGCCTGATGCGCATCCATCCCCATGACCGGATCCATGCCGCAGTAGGGACGGCCGATCAGGAAACCCTTGGCGTTGTCGAACCAGCCAGCGTGCTGCAGCTGCCACATGGCCCTGCGGATGTCCAGCGGATTTAAGTCGCAGGATTCCAGGATCCACAGGACACCGTCCTTCTCATAGCGGCGGTTGAAGCGTTCGACCTTGTCGAACCGGGTACCGCACAAAGTCGCCAGGATGTCCAGGCAACCGCCCAAAAGGCGCCCCTCCATTTTGACGGTCTCCTGGGTCTGGGTCCACTTCTGTTTCTTGTCATAGGTCCAGGTGGTCAGGACCTTCGGCTCGGTCACGTTATAGGGTACGAAGGGATCTTCCGGGGATTTTGCAGATTCCTTTTCCCAAAGATCATAGCCTGTGAACTCCAGCTGCTTGCCCCGCAGCAGGCGGTAGGCGTCCTCGATGGAGGGATGCCAGGGCTTCATGCCGAAGGCACCGGCGCAGGGGCCGTAGATCGCCGCCGTATCACACAGGGTGGGCAGCAGGAAGGTAAGGTTCGTGTTGTCCGACAGGCCCATGAACCACTTCGGCTCTGCCTTTTTCAATTGCTTGAAGTCGACGTAGTCCAGATCCTCGCACATGGTCTCACCCCCGCCACAGGAGATGATCACGTCGATGTCCTTGCGTGTCATATATTCATTGATCTCATCCCCGCAGGCCTGGGGCGTATTGCTCTTGCCGATGCCCACGTCCTGATAGCAGTTCGGGCCCAATTCGACCTGGAACCCCTTGTATTTGAACAGTGTCTGGGCTTCCAGGAACAAAGAACGATAGGGTTCTGTCGTGCATCCAAAGGATGGAGCGATAAAGCCGATGGTACCATGCTTCGGTAAAAAGTCAGGATAACGCATAAGAATTCTCCTTCATGGATCTGCTTTTCGATGCCGCGCAGATGTTCCTTGCGGCAAGGTCAGTGTATCATAGAAAAGAAGAATCGACAAGATGGAAGATATCATGTATAATGCTTGCGAACGCTCGAAAAAGGAGTTTACAACATGACTGCCATCAAAAACCAGGTCTCCCGCTTCCCTGCCTGGGGTCCGTATTCTAAAAAGTATATGGGTGTCTCCCACATTCCGGAGCACACCCGCCGTCCCGGCGTACGGTTCGACCTGTCCACCGTCCCCGCCCTGTCCCACCTTGACATCCATCTGCCCAACGTGACCCTGCCCACAGGCTGGCGTGCTTCCTGCGCCTCCTCCGACCTGTCCTCCTATGCCTACCGGGTCGACCTGCAGGGCTTCGAGGATGTGTACGGCGAGGTCTTCTACAGTCGTCTGGACCCCCATACGGTGCTGATCCGCACGGAACTTGTGAACCATACGGACCTGATCCAGGATCTGATGATCAACTACTTTGCTTCCATCGAATATCCCCAGACCCAGTATACCGACGTTACGATCCCGGAGGGCGGGCTCCTGATCGACGCACTGGATTACGCTGACTTTGCCTACGCCAGGCCCCGTCCCTGGGACCACCAGAGCTGCGACGGTCTGAAACTGGGTGAGATCGTCGAGCCGCGCTTCACCAACTGCCACGGTCTGGGCGATGGTGCCAATAAATGGCATCTGCCCCAGCTGCACTTCGGCGCCTTTGGTGAGGACGCGGGCGACCGAGTCACCTACCGGTTTACTCTGGATCAAGAGATCCAGAACGCGGTCCTGCATGTGCGCTACGTATCCCGCCACACCGCCTATGCGGAAGATCGTGCCATGGAAGAACGTGTCTATGAGGCGGCACCTGTGGAGGACGCGGTTTTCCAGGTCAACGGCCAGTGGACGCTGACCCTGCCCTGTACTGCGGAACCTTCCGTCAGCACCCTGCCCCTGGGCACACTTGCCGCCGGCACCCATGAGCTTACCCTTGTATCCGAGGGTAAAGGCGGTCTTGCCATCGACTGTCTGGCCATCCTGCCGGAAGGCGCCGCCCTTTCCGTTATAGAAACAACGCCCGCCTACCATCCCCAGATCACCGAGACGGTGGATGCCTCCGGCGCCCTGGTCTCTCTGACCTATCCGGATGTGGATGCAGTCTACTATCTGCGCACCTTCGATGCGGACACCCGCTTCCGTCGGATCGAAACCGGCGCACTTGAGGATGCCATGACATCACGTCTGTCTAATCCGGACCCCACCTTCGATGATGTCCTCGCCCCCTTCACCCGCTCCTTCCGCCGCAAGCACAGTGACGATGGTTTCTTCCACAACACCCTGGTCCACACCATTTTCCTGGACCCCGGCTGCTCAAAAACCGTGTACGCCATCCTGTCTGACCGGCCGGTCTCCTATCAGACTCCGGAAGAATATGAGGCCTGGTTCGTGGCACATAAACCCGCTTCTGAAGCGTTGTCCGGATCCGGCAAGCCCTATGCCTTCAGCACCGGTCTGTTGGAAGCCGCCCTTCTGACGAACATCGTCTTCCCGATCCAGAAGGACCAGCACTATATCCTGCACCACACGCCGGGCAAACGCTGGGACAGCCTGTATACCTGGGATTCCGGCTTCATCGGCCTGGGGATGCTGGATCTGGCACCGGACATGGCGGATTATATTCTGGATACCTACACCTACGATCCTACCCATAGGGACGCCGCCTTCCTGCATCATGGGTCCCCTGTACCGGTGCAGATGTACCTGTTCTACGAAATGCTGCAGCGCGCCAAGGATTCGGGCAGGCTTCTGGAAAAGTATTACCCCCGGATGCGGTACTATTATGAGTTCCTTGTGGGCCGTGGCTCCGGTTCCACCACCGCAAGATACGCGAGCGGCCTGACCTCCACCTACGATTATTTCTACTCCAGCAGCGGCATGGATGACTATCCCCCGCAGGTGCAGATGATCTCCGATGGCTTCCAGCGCAGCGCGGCACCTGTCATCAGCGCAAGCCAGGTCATCCGCAGCGCCAAGATCCTGCGCACCTGCGCCGAAGAACTGGGGCTCGCAGAGGATGCTGCCATCTACACTGCGGACATCGACCGTATCACTCAGGCGCTGGACCAGTACGCCTGGGATCCGGAGGCCGGCTACTTCAGCTACGTTCTGCATGATGCGGACGGCAAGCCCACAGGCATTTACCGTACAAAGGCCGGTGAAAACCTGAATAAGGGCCTGGACGGCATCTATCCGCTGATCGCCGGTGTCCTGGACCCTGCCCAGGAGCAGGCGATCCTTGGCCACCTGACCTCTCCTAAAGAGATGCTTTCTCCCTACGGGATCAGCGCCGTGGACCAGAGCGCCGGCTACTTCATGGTCAACGGATACTGGAACGGCAACGTCTGGTTCCCGCACCAGTGGTTCATCTGGAAGTCCATGCTGGACCTGGGCTATACCGACTTTGCCCACACCATCGCCCAGCTGGCCCTGGACGTGTGGAAGCGTGAAGTCGATGCCACCCATTATACCTTCGAGATGGTCAGTGTGGTGACCGGCCGCGGCGGCTGGTTCCACAATTTCGGTGGCCTCTCCTCGCCCATCAGCCTGTGGGCCCACGCCTACTTCCTGCCTGGGACTGTCAATGCGGGCTTCGATACCCGGATCCTGTCCACCCAGTGGAATGAGGATCATACCCAGCTGGAGCTTACCTACCGCAAGAATACGGGTGC
>CADBPG010000166.1 GCA_902796435.1 uncultured Eubacteriales bacterium
GGTCGACAACGAGCTGCTTTTCAACAACATCATGAAGTTCTTCAAGATGATCACCCAGCGGTTCGGCACGGCCTATGGCACGCCCTTCGTCGCCCAGTTGCCGGATTTCGACCCCCAGTCCTTCTCCGCGGAGATCGGTTTCGTGGGGCAGCAGACCGGTATCGGCTATCAGTTGCTGCGCTGGGGCGTGCACAACCAGGACGAAGAAGCCATGGAAAAAGGCCTCGGCATCCTGAACTACTGGACCCACGAGACCATGACCGAACATGGCGTGCCCAAGGTCTGGGTGCACCTGTCTGCCCATCAGTTCGAGCCGCAGCCCCACTGGATCCGTGAGATCGCCGATGGTCTGGAAGCCATCCTGGACGCCTACGTCTTCGAGAAGAAACGTGGTGCGGATCATCCCGAATGGCTGGACTACTGCGTCAGCACCGCCGATTGGCTGGTGGACAAGCAGAACGAGGACGGCAGCTGGTTCCGCGCCTACCACTATGACCAGACGCCTTGCATGGATTCCAAGGCCAGCACCCCCACGGTCATCCGCTTTCTGATCCAGATGTACCTTGTCACCGGCAAACAGGCCTACCGCACGGCTGCGATCCAGGCCGGGGACTGGACCTTTGAACATGAGTATCTGGGCTTCGAATACCGCGGCGGCACTTGTGACCAGAGCGATGTCATGGACAAAGAATCCGGCATCTACTGCCTGTTCGGCTTCCTGGCCCTGTACGATGCGACGGAGGAACCGAAATGGCTGGAGGCCGCCTGCGGCGCGGCGGACTATGTGGAGACCTTCACCTACGTCGCCGATTTCCCGGTCGAATTCCCCTACAAGCACCCATTCCAGCGCAGCCATATCACCGGCGCGAGCCAGGTCACGGTCGGCGCGAATGGCGGCGACTGCTACATGGCCGCCTGCAGCTACGTCTATTATCGCCTGTACCTGCTGACCGGCGATGCCCACTATTGTGACTTCGCCGAGTTCCTGAACAAAAACTGCAAGCAGGCCAATGACGTGGACGGTGCCACCGGCTACAAGTACATCGGGATGATCAACGAGGGCGGCGCCTTCTCCGACCAACGGTATCTGGGCAACTACCACTGGCTGCCCTGGTGCAACTACGTCGAGGTCGACCCGGCCTCCCGCTTCGAGGATACCTTCTGTCTGCACGAGATCGCGGATATCGAAAAACTGCCCTTCGAAGAAAGAAAACGGATGAACCGCATCTATGACACGTATCATCCGTTCTAAAAGTATTTATATGTAAGATCAAGCCTGTGCAGCCATGGCTCTGAACTCCGGAGCCTTGGCTTTTTCTTTCTGCTCCTTAGCCCAACGCAGGCACAGGACCAGACTGATCCCGGTGGAGATCAGGTCCGCCACAACGGCACTGTACATGAAGCCGGTCAGTCCGAAGAGGCGCGTGAGCACCAGCAGCACCGGCATCAGGATGATGCCCTGGCGCAGCAGTGATGTCACCGTTGCGTAGGAGACCTTACCCGTGCCCTGCAGATAGACGCTGGCCATCTGGTATACGCCGAAGAAGGGAGCCCCCAGGAGGCTGGCTGTGACCATGCGGACCGCAATACCTGTCACGGCCGGATCATCCAGGAACGCACCAACGAAGCCCTGCCGCATCAGGAAGACGCCGGCAGCCATGACCGTGCCCAGAACCATGGAGAACAGCGCGGTACCGAAGACCAGCTTGTGGACCCGCTTCGTGTTCCCTGCTCCATGGTTGTAGCCGACCGCCGGCTGCATGCCCATGCAGATCCCCATGATCACCATGCTGATCAGCATGCCGGCCTTACCTGCCACGCCCTGAGCAGCGACCGCATCGTTGCCGAAGGAAACCAGTACCCGGTTGGAGAACATGGCGGAAAGGCTCATCAGCAGGGTGCCTGCTGCCATGGGAACACCGTACCCCAGGATCCGGAGCGAAACGTCCTTTGCCAAGGTAAGATCTTTCCAGGAAGCAGAGAAAGCTTCTTTCTTCTGCATCGCGATCAGCATGCCGACGCAGCTGACCAGGTTGCCGAGAACAGTGGCGACCGCAGCGCCGCGGATACCCATACCAAACGTTGAGATCAGGATCGGATCCAGCACGATGTTGGTGATCGTGCCCAGCATCATCGCGATCATCGCGCCTTTGCTTTCACCATCGGCCCGCAGGGTATTGGCCAAAGCACCACCTGCGATGGAGACCGGTGCGCCGACCGCAAGGATCCGCAGATAATCTGCCGTAAAACCTGCGGTTTCTTCATTGGCGCCCAGCAGCCCTAAGATCGGGTCCATACCTAACAGGATCGCAGCCCCAACGATGATCCCGACCAGGATCCCGCTCCAGAACACGAAGGAAGAATACTGGCGTACCTTTTGGGTATCGCCCTTGCCTAATGCCATCGAAACGGCCGTGCAGCCTCCGAAGCCGATCAGCGTATTGAAGGCAGAGATGATCGAGAATACCGGACTCGCCAGAGAGATGGCCGCGACCTGCATGTAAGAACCGCTGCGGCCCATAAAGAAGACATCCGCCATGTGGTACACCACCTGTACCAGCATGATCAGGATCATCGGTAAGCTCATGGTACAAAGAAGTTTCCAGACCGAAGCTTCTTTCATCATTTTTTCGTTTTTCATGTCATGCTCCTCTTCTGATTTCATATGTAAGGACTTTATTATTCCAACACTTGTTTTGCTTTTGCATCTATAGTATAATACTTTTACCCGGCACCTACAACCATCAATACTCCGATAAGTGTTGGATTAATAGAAAAAGAGGTTCTTTTTATGAATACGAAAAACAACCA
>CADBPG010000167.1 GCA_902796435.1 uncultured Eubacteriales bacterium
GCCTCCAGTATTTCTTCCGTGTTGCTCAAATAGCGAATTCGCATTGCATTTCTCCCTGATCTATGGTATAAAGTTTATTATTAATTTTCTGGAAAGGTAACATAACACTTGAAACCGGAATTCAAAAAGATCCTTCATGACTACCGGCATTTCTGGATCCTTTCGTATGAACTGCTGTACCTGGCCTGGTTCACCTGGCTGCAGTACCGCACGATCCGCATTCCCTACTACGTTCTGCACGACCCGCTGGATGACAAGATCCCCTTCGTGCTCTGGTTCGTGATCCCGTACTTCATGTGGTTCGCCTATGTATTTCTGACGAAGGTCCTGTTCTTCTTTAAATCGCCGGAACTGTTCGTGCGCCATAACATTTTCCTGTATGCCGGCATGAACTTCTGCCTGATCGTCTACACCCTGTTCCCCAACGGGCAGGATCTTCGGCCGATCATCCCCACAACGGGCCTGTTTTCCTGGGCCATGAATACCCTGTGGACGGGGGATCCGCCGGTCAACGTCTGTCCCAGCATCCACGTGTATAATTCCATCGGCACGGCCATCGCTCTCTGGCGCTACCAGCCGTTGAAAAAGTACCCCATCCTGTACTACGGTTCCCCGGTCCTGGCGGTCATGATCACGCTTTCCACGGCGTTCCTGAAGCAGCACTCCGTCCTTGACGTATACTGTGCCATTGCCCTGGCGGTCCCGTTCTACTTCCTGATCTTCCGCAGGGAATCCCCGCTTCTCAAAAAGCTTTACGATTAAAAAGACCCGTTCTCGGGTCTTTTTTAATTGAATTTGAAGATCTTCTGCGCGATATGGTACAGGAAGATGCTGATGGCCGGCCCATGTTTCCCAGGGATCGTCGCTGCCATGCCCACGACCTGGCTGCGCAGCTTGCGGTACAGTTTCGGGTCCCGCTTCTTCACGTCCTGCCACAGCTGATCCCGCTCCTGGGTGTGGACGGTGGTCCCATTCTTTTTGTCCGCCAGCAGCAGGAAAATGGATGTGATGCACATGATCTTGCTCATGTAGTTGATCATATACTTGAACAGCGGCTTATCCAGCCGGACCAGTTCATCATAGGTATAACTGTTGAGCATGATCTTGGTCACCCGGATCTGCTGATCGACCCGTTTGATCATCACATCCTCTTCGATGGACTGCCCATCCCGCCCGATATAATAGCGGTACAGATTCTCGTTCAGATAGCAGAGGGCCTTCATGTGGGGCAGCGGCTGGTAGACCATGATGTTGTCCACATAGAAGGTATGCTTGGGCAGATGCACGCCGCTTTCCTTAAGAGCCTCGGTCCGGTAGATGACCGAGTGCATCATCATATAATCCCACTGCTTGAAACCCTTGATGCCTGCCCAGGTGCAGATCTGCTCGACCGGGAAGACCTTGCTGTACTCCACGATCCGCTGATAGCCCTCGCTCATGTGCTCATACACGAAATTGATGATATACATGTCCACCTGCCAGCCAGCCTTACGGTGCTCGCGGATGGTTTCCAATACGTGCTGCAATGATTTTTCGTTGACCCAGTCATCCGAATCGACCACTTTATAGTACAGGCCGGTGGCATGGGCCAGCCCCTGGTTGACACCTTCGCCGTGGCCGCCGTTCTCCTGGTGGACCACACGGACGATATCCGGATACCTGGCTGCGTATCCATCGGCAATGGCCCCGGTCCCATCTGTGGACCCATCATCGATCAAAATGATCTCGACCTCGGAGCCGCCGGATAATAACGATTCCACACAGTGGCTCATGTAGGCTTCGGAATTATAACAAGGCACTGCGAATGTGATCAGTTTCATAAAAACTCCTTGCAGAGAAAGATTGGATGTTTGGGCAAATTATAGCAGAAAGCCTGTGGGAATGCAATTATTGCTTTTTTCGCTTTTTCTGTTATACTGAATCCATAAGCTTTATCAGGAGGTAGTACGTATGAAGACCTTATATCTGGACTGTGGCATGGGCGCCGCCGGCGACATGCTTACCGCAGCCCTTTTAGAGCTGACCGAAGATCCCGAAGCGGTCCTTGCGGAAATGAACGCTCTGGGGATCCCCGGTGTGCAGATACAGAAAGAAAGTGCCGTCAAGTGCGGGATCACCGGCACCCATATCCATGTGCTGGTCAACGGTGAAGAAGAAGACGAGCACATGCATGAACACCACCATCATGACCATGACCATGAACATGAGCATGAGCACGAGCATGAGCACGAGCATGAACATGAGCATCATCACCATGAGCATGAGCACGACCATGAGCACGAGCACGGCCATCATCACCACCACAGCGGGATGCATGATATCGAGCATATCGTGACCGGCCACATGCATCTGCCGGAAGCGGTGCAGAAGGACGTCATGGCCGTCTATGGACTGATCGCTGAGGCGGAGAGTCATGCCCACGGCATGCCCGTTTCCGAGATCCACTTCCACGAGGTCGGCACCATGGATGCCATCGCGGACGTTTCCATGGTCTGCTATCTGCTGCATAAATTGAATCCTGCGCAGATCATCGCCTCTCCGGTCCACGTCGGTGCCGGAACCGTACGCTGCGCCCACGGCATCCTGCCGGTGCCCGCGCCTGCCACCGCCTACATCCTGAAGGATGTGCCCATCTACGGCGGAAAGATCCAGTCCGAGCTCTGCACCCCCACCGGCGCTGCCCTGCTGAAGCACTTTGTGACCCGCTTCGGAGATATGCCGATGATGCAGGTCGAAAAGATCGGCTACGGCATGGGCCACAAGGATTTCGAACGCGCCAACTGCGTCCGGGCCTTCTGGGGCGAGACTGAAGCCCAAGGCCAGGATGAGGTCCTGGAACTGTCCTGCAATGTGGACGACATGACCGCGGAAGAGATCGGCTTCGCCATGGACCGGCTGTTCGATGGCGGCGCTCTGGACGTATTCACCCAGCCGATCGGCATGAAGAAGTCCCGTCCCGGCACCCTGATCAGCGTCCTGTGCCACGCAGAACAGAAGGACGCTCTGGTCCGTCTGCTGTTCCAGCATACCACCACCATCGGTGTACGTGAGGCTGCCCTGCAGCGCTACACCCTGGATCGCACCCAGGAAGTCCTTGAGACCCCCTGCGGAGACGTTCGTGTGAAACGCTCCTCCGGTTATGGCGTGGAGCGGGCCAAGCTGGAGTATGACGATCTGGCACGCATCGCCAAAGAACAGGGATTGAGCCTGCGCGAACTGCGCGAGAAACTTAAATGATCTTGCAACACAAAAACGACCCGAAGCTTTTTGCCTCGGGTCATTTTTCATTTGCAGCTTATTTTACATTCGTCTCGAAATTATAGGATTCGCTGTTGTATTCGATCGCACTCTGATAGAAGGTGTCGATGGTATCATAACCGCTCAGGTAGGTATCACCTGCACGCACGGTGGAATACGGCGTGTTGTAGTAATCATCCCGGAAGGTGATGGTGCCATCCGCGTTATTCAGGATCAGGTTCTCGAATCCCAGATAATAGTAGTAGGATCCGGACCCACCATCTGTAGTGGATATATCGATCTTATACAGAACATACAGGTAGTTCTGCTGCGAGTAGTACTGGTCCTCGTTCTTCGGCGTCATCAGATACAGGCCCACGTAGGAATGGTCATCCATCTTGATGGAGTCACCAAATTCGCTCTCAGTCCGCTCGGCGATGTCCTTGTCGGCGATCTCCTGTAGGCGCTTCAGCGTGGCGTCATCGATCTGGCTCAGCTTGGTGATGTATTCCTGCTCCGACTCGACGGTGTAGGTCTTGCTCCAGTTCTCGATGGCGATGCCATAGTATTCGGCCATGGCGTCCGCTTCATACCAGCTCTTAATCTCAACGGTGAACTCCCCGCCATTCTTCAGATCATAGAAGTAGGAGTTGTCGATGTAGACCGCGCCTGTGATCTCTTCCGGTGTATCATCCTTGAACTTGGCATAAGCGGTCAGTTCCGGACTGACACCCTCATAGGAGATCTCCACATACTCGAAGGGATCGACCGTGCGGATCTCGGCCAGACCTTCGACCGTATACTCCTTGGTGGCCGCTGCCGGCACTTTTCCATATCTCTCTGCCATCCAGGCTTCATCAAAATTGCAAGTCACCGTGATCTTGTCGCCGTTGCTCAGGTGATCATATTTGTCCGCTTCAAAGTAGAACGCGGAGTAATAATCATCATCCTTCTGCTGCAGACGCGCGTAGCCGGAACCATCGTTTCCTTCGAAGGTAACGTCCACTGATGCAAAGGCATCTATGGTGCCGATCGCTTCCAGACCCGCGACCTTGATCTCCTTGTTCTCACACTTGATGCCTACGCCGTAGTACTTCTTCCAGCCCTCCAGGTCCTCCTCCGAGAGATCCCACTGCAGGGTGACGGTCTCATCGTTCTTCAGCTCGTAGGACTTGGAAAGTGTGGGCAGATACTGGGCAAAGGAAACGAATTCCTGCGCCAGCTGCGGCGTCTTGAACTCATCCTCGTAGTCTTCCAGAAGCTTGGCGCTGTCAAAGGTGACCTGGGCGGAACCGTACCCATCATAACCACTGAAGGTGACCTGATAGTACTTGTCCAGATCGATCGTGGCAGTGCGGTTGCTGAGCAAAACGATCACCACGATGGCGGCGATCACCGCCAGTACACCGCACAGGATGCCGACCAAAGCACCCTTGCTGATCTGCTTGCCCCCTCCCTGATTGTTATTCTGCGGGCCTTGATAAGGCGGCTGGCCGGGATAAGGGGTATAGGGCGGCTGCTGCGGAGTCTCCGGCTGTTCCGGCGGGTCTGGGTTCCAGTTGGGATCACCCGTGGGCTGATCCGGATCCCAGGGCTGTGTTACATTCTGGTTGTCTGTGGCCTGCGGCTGGGTCCAGTTACCGGTATCCGTCGGGGCAGGCTGTGTCCAATTGCCCGTATCGGTTGGCACGGGCGGTGTCCACACGGGCGTCTGCGGCGTTTCCGGCGCCGGCTGCTGCGGCTGCTGCTCCGGCAGACTTTCGATCATCTGACCACAGCTGGTGCAGAACCGGGCGTTGTCCTCGAGACGCGCTCCACACTTAGTGCAATAACGACTCATGATTGTACTCCTTTTATTTGATTCCTCGTATGAAGATCTGCATTATTTATCGATGCTGCCGCTTGTGGCACCCTGGTTGGCTTTGTCCAGAGGCAGCCAGTCCAGCACCTTCTTGATCTCACGATCCCAGAAATCCCACTCGTGGGCGCCAGGTCCCTCGTAATAGGTGATGTCAAAACCCTTTTCCTTGAACAGGTCACGATAAGTCCTATTGACCTCCAGCAGTCCGTCATCCAGACCGCAGGCCATGTAGATCTTCGGCAGTTCTGCTTTCTCCTCCACCAGCTTGTCGATGAGGACCCGCGGGTTCTTATCACTCTTGCGGGCTTCGTCCAGCGGACCGAAGAAGCTCTCCTCCATGGCGATGTTCATATGCTCTGTGCCCGGCTCCAGGATGTGGATGGCGGAAGACAGGCCCGCGATCGCACCGAAGGTGTCATGATACTTCAGACCGTTGCGGATCGCACCATAGCCGCCCATGGACAGGCCGGCGATGAAGGTATCCTCCCGCTTGCGGGACAGGGGGAACATGCGGCGGGTCACGTCGACCAGTTCTTCCCCGATGAACCTGCCGTAATAATTCATGCTGGCGGGCTGGTCCACATAGAAGGCATTGTCGCCACTGGGCATGACCACGCAGAGATCGCGCTCCTCTGCCCAACGCTGGATCCTTGTGCCGGAGACCCAGTCGGTATAGTTGCCGAGGATCCCATGCAGCAGGTACAGGGTCTTGAAAGGCTTCTCTTCCTTCTTGGCATCAGAGAACATGCTGATTTTGTCGACGGGCAGGATCACCTGGATCGGCACCGTGCGCAATAAGGATTTGGATACGAAATTGACTTGGATCAGAGCCATGATGATACCTCCTGTTTATTGGGTTATTTGGGCTTTTTTCTTTTTGACGCTCTCCAGGCGGATGGTATTGGTGCCCCCGCCGATGAGACCGCCGGTCAGGATGACGTTGTCGCCCTCCTTCAGGTCCAGAAGCTCCACTGTTTCACGCAATGCATGATAGAAGATGACGTCGATGGAGGGGAATTCCTCGCAAAGCAGCGGTGTCACGCCCCAGGAAAGGGCCAGCTTGCGGTACGCGGCTTCCGACGTAGTGATGCCGATGATGGGCGTCGGACAGCGGAACCGGCTGATCATACGGGCGGTCACACCACTCATGGAGGAGACGGTGATGGCCTTGGCGCCGACGTCGACCGCCATGGCGCAGGCCGCGTGGCTGATGGCATCCAGGTTGGTCCGGGTGATAAAGTGGATATTCTGGAACTGCTCAGCGTAATCGATATGCTTTTCTGTCTGCTCGGCGATCATGGCCATGGTGCGGACCGCTTCCACCGGGTGTTTGCCCGCGGCGGATTCACCGGAAAGCATGATGGCAGAGGCTCCGTCGTAGATGGCATTGGCGATGTCAGAGGCTTCCGCACGGGTGGGCCGGATGTTCTCGATCATGGATTCCAGCATTTCCGTGGCGATGATGACGCGCTTGCCAAGCATCCGGCAGCGGGACACGATGTCCTTCTGCACCGCCGGGACTTCAGAGAAGGGCAGCTCCACGCCCAGGTCACCACGGGCGACCATGATGCCCTCACAGTACTGGCAGATCTCCTCGATGTGGTCCACACCGGACTGGTTCTCGATCTTCGCGATGATGTCGATCTGCTGACC
>CADBPG010000168.1 GCA_902796435.1 uncultured Eubacteriales bacterium
CAGCGTTGACGCGGCCCTGAACAATTATGTGGCCCTCCACTACGAGAGCCGCCACATGAGCTGGCTTCACTGCATGTGGGGCATCGGAGCCTCCGCCGGCCCCGTCATCATGGGGCAGGTCCTCACCGGCGGCGGCACCTGGAACCAGGGATACCGGATCATCAGTCTGATTCAGATCGGCCTCACCCTGATCCTGCTCCTCTCCCTGCCTCTCTGGCAGAAGCCAGCCGTCACCCAGAGCCCGGACGGAAAGGCCGAGAAAGCCCTGACCATCCCCCAGATTCTTCGAATCCCCGGAGCCGTCCAGATCCTCTTCGCCTTCTTCTGCTACTGTGCCTTAGAGAGCACCGCAGGCCTCTGGGCCGCCAGCTACCTGGTGCGCGTTCACAGCGTCCCGGAAGCCCTGGCTGCCTCCTACGCCTCTATGTTCTATATCGGCATCACCCTTGGAAGATTCTTAAACGGCTTCATCACCATGCGCTTTAGTGATTCCGTCCTGATCCGCGCAGGCTACGCCATCCAGGCCCTGGCCCTGGTCCTGGTTCTCCTGCCCACCGGATCCGGCCTCACCATCGCAGGCCTGATCCTCATCGGCATCGGATGTGCCCCGGTCTACCCCTGCATCATCCATTCCACCCCCGATCTCTTCGGCCCGGAGAACTCCCAGGCCATCATCGGCGTGCAGATGGCCTCCGCCTACACAGGAACCCTCCTCATGCCGCCCCTCTTCGGGGTCCTGGCAAATGCCATCACCATCCGCCTCTATCCCTGGTTCATGGCCCTCATTCTTCTCGTTGGAACAGCCGCCTATCTGCATCTGCTCCGCATCCGGCGCAGGGAGGCCTGAACACCCCTTACAATCTACTCTGGCAAATGATCTGGGGCTGTCGCACTAAGGTAATTAGTGCGACGGCCTTTTCTAGTGGATTTCTCTTAAAAAACAAAGACCCGGGCTTCGAAAAGTCCGGGTTTTGTTGTAAAATAATGGTATGCGAAACCTATTAAATTTACAGCCTGATTATACCGCATATCGAGGCTATTATCAAATCAAACTTCCGCTTTCCATGGAAACCATGATCCCGGCTGATGATCCGGTCCGCCTTCTGAGTGCATTTGTGGAGGGAATGGATCTTTCGGAACTCTATGCAACCTATGACAGAGTCCGGAAAAATCAGGCGACTCCGCGTCAGATGCTTAAGATCATGATCTATGCTTCCATGAATCGTCTGTTCTCCAGCCGTGACATTGAGGGTGCCTGCAAAAGGGATATCAACTTTATGTTCCTTCTTGAAGGAATGCCAGCCCCCGATCATGCCACGATTGCAAGATTTATCTCACTTCATCTTGCTGCCTGTTCCAAGGAGATACTTGCGGGGGTGACATCGATTCTATATGACCTGGGAGAGATCTCCGGGAAAACCATTTTTATCGATGGAACAAAAATCGAGTCCCGCGCCAACAAATATACCTTTGTCTGGAAGAAATCTGTCACAAAGCATCAGGCCCGTCTCTTTGAAAAGGTCCTTTCTTTCCTCGAGGAATGTGAAGTACTGTACGGGATCAAGGTGATATACAATGGCAAGGCAACGCTTCATACCCTGAAACGGCTGCGCAAAAAACTCTATCGGATCAAGGAAGAAGAGCAGATCGCTTTTGTGTATGGAATCGGCCATCGGAAAAGTCAGCTGCAGAAATCCCTGGAAACGCTGGAAGGATATATCGATAAGCTAAAAGAATACACCAGGCATCTCCATATCTGCGGAGAAAGGAACAGCTATTCCAAGACGGATCCGGATGCGACCTTCATGCGGCTGAAAGAGGATGCCATGCTGAATGGACAGTTAAAGCCGGCCTATAACCTTCAGCACGGAGTTGACGCGCAATACATCACATGGCTTGATCTGAGCAGTCATCCCACGGATGTCCTGACATTGGTTCCGTTTTTAAAAGACATGGAGAGCCATCTTCCGTTTCGGTATAAGGAGATCGTTGCGGACGCCGGATATGAAAGCGAAGAGGCTTATGTTTTCCTGGAAGAGAATGGGCAGGAGGCCTACCTGAAACCTCAGAATTATGAGATCTCAAAGACCCGGAAATACCGACAGGATATCAGCCGAAGAGAAAACATGGAGTATGATCCTGAGAAAGACGAATACACTTGTTCAGGCGGCAGGAAACTGAAGGCCCTATATGACCGGCGCAGCAAGAATCGAAATGGCTACGTCAGCACGGTAACTGTTTACGAATGCGAAAACTGTCAGGGGTGTCCGCACAAAGACAAGTGCATCCATGGCAACAACTGCAAGACTCCGATGGAGGAGCGGAACAAGCGGCTGAATGTCTCCAAAGTGATGAAGCAGAAACGGCAGGAAGCACTTGACCGGATCACGACGGAGTATGGGACACAGCTGCGAATGAACCGTAGCATTCAGGCAGAAGGCAGTTTCGCAGTCGTAAAAGAGGATATGAATTTCCGACGATATCTTTATCGAGGCAAGGAAAATGTGCTGGCCCAGAGCGTCCTTCTGGCCATTGCCTATAACATAAACAAGCTCCATTTTAAAATCCAGGGAGGCCGAACAGGCCAGTTCCTGACAGAGCTGAAAGCTTCATAAATTTTGAACAGTTAAAACAACAATCGGGAAAAGGCGCTGGTTCACCCGGGCGGCTTTGCTTGAAGTTTGCCTTAAGTCAGGGATTTCCCAGAAATCAAGTCAGTAATGCAGAAAAACCGGCCTTGACGGCCGGTTTTTCTGTGAATAGAGAGAGTTGCCGCAATAACTATTGCGACAACC
>CADBPG010000169.1 GCA_902796435.1 uncultured Eubacteriales bacterium
ATGCGGGCCAGGATCGGGCAGCCCTCCGGCACGTTGACCGTCTGGGTCAGAAGGATCCTGCCATCACCGAAGATGGTGTAATCGGTGGAGATGGCGATGTTCTTAAGATCATGGGCCGTGCGGATGATGACGGCCTTCGGCAGCGGGTAGATGGTCATGGAACGCAGTGAGAACTGGGGGTCATACAGACCGGCGCTGTACCAGTTGACCTCTTCACGCAGGAAGCCGGAACGTACATCGTTGTCGGTGGGTGCGCGGAAGAAGGAAGGCGTCAGCTGGTCGAACAGAAGCTGGCCCTGGTACTGATACTGGTCGATCAGGCCGCTGGTGCGGGAGAAGCGCACGGAGAAGTCACTGCCGCTGACCTGGTACGCATCGTCGGATTCTTCGGCTGCAGGTGCGGCCGGGACTACATAGACAGGTGCTTCCTTCTGCAGATGGAGCATCGGGAAGGAGGCATGGGCCGCTTCATATCCGGCCTGGCAGAAGGGGGTATCCTCCGCGTAGACCGCAGTGACATCCAGCAGGTATTCGCAGCCGGGTTTGATCTTGATGTCCGGATCCGGCATTTTCAGGTCCGCGTGGCTCAATGGTCCGATGTCCACCAGGGAAACGGTCCGCCCATAGACCTCCTGACCATCCTCCAGCAGGCGGATCTGCAGGTCAAACTTGTCCAGAGACAGGAAGGCATATTCATTGTTGATGCGCAGGCCCTTTTCCGTAAGCTCCATGCGGATGTATTCCTGCACCTTTTTCAGTTCCAGAAGTTTTGGCGTGACCTTGCGGTCCGGTGTGACGATACCGTCGATGCAGAAGTTTCCATCATGGAATGCTTCGCCGAAATCACCGCCGTAGCAGAAGCCCTTGTCGGTCTGGATGCCATGGTCGCACCACTCCCAGATATAACCGCCATTCAATTGCGGGATGGTGCGGAACAGGTCCCAGTACTCCGCAAGGCTGCCCATGGCATTGCCCATGGCGTGCCCGTACTCGTTGGTGACATAAGGCCGGTCCGGGAACTGCTTGGCGCGGGCCAGCATATCCGCCGGAGTCGGGTAGGTCTCGGAATCCATGTCGGCGATGGCGTGCATCTGCCGCTTGTGGACCAGACGGGTCGGGTCAGCGGTGCGCAGATAGGCGGCGCCCAGGGCTACGTTTTCACCGAAGCCCAGCTCATTGCCCAGGGACCAGATGATGATGGAAGGATGGTTCTTGTCACACTGCAGCATGGAGGAGATCCTGTCCATTTCCATCTCGAACCAGCGCATGTCGTTGCCGGGCAGCAGGTTGCGGCGATAGGAGAGACCGTGGGTCTCGATGTTGGCCTCGTCCATGACGTACAGACCGTACTGGTCACACAGGTCATACCAATACTGGTCATCCGGGTAATGGGAAGAACGAACCGCGTTGACATTGTGCTGCTTCATCAGCAGGATATCCTTCAGCATCTCGTCCCGGGTCACCACATGGCCGCCCACGGGGCTGAATTCATGCCGGTTCACACCGCGCAGAAGAAGGGGCTGACCATTGATGAGCAGCTGGCAGCCATCACGGCGGATCTCCCGGAATCCGTGCCGGAAGGACAGATAAGAGCTTTGTCCCTCGATGTGCAGGACCACGGTGTAGAGTTCCGGGATCTCGGCAGACCAGAGCCTTGGCGCGTCCACGGGGATACTCAGGTAGGCTGTGCCCACAGCACCCTTCTGCAGATCCTGCAGATAGCCGGGGATGCCCATGTCGGCTTCATGGAAGCGGTGGCTGAAGCCGCCGATCTTGCCGCTGCCGGAGGCCAGGAAGGTGCCTTCGGGATCATAGAGATCAGCGGTGATGGAAGTTTCCGGCAGGGGTGCACCGCTGCCATTGTGGACCTTGCACTCCAGTTCCAGAGTCGCCTTGGCGAAACCGCCTTCAAAGCGGGACCAGGCATAATAATCGATGATGGCCACATCCGGCAGGGCGTACAGGAAGACATCGCGGATGATGCCGCCCATGCGCCACATATCCTGGCATTCCATCCAGGAGCCGGCAGAGAAGAGGGTCACGATGGCGGTCAGGGTGTTTTCTCCAGGACACAGCAGGTCGGTGATGTCAAAGTCCGCGGCGCTGCGGCCGTTGGCGGAGAAGCCGGCGAACTGGCCGTTGACGTACAGGAAGAGGCCGCTTTCCGCACCGCCGAAGCTGATGATCACGCGGCGTCCCGCAAAGTCCTGAGGCAGGGTCAGACAAGTCCGGTAGACGCCGGCACTGTTCATCTCCTGCGGAATATGCGGTATGTCCAGATCATGATTATCGGCAGACCAGCCATAGCGCTGGTTGATATAGCGGGGGATATCATAGCCGTGCATGGCCCAGTTGGAGGGCACAGGTATGGAATCCGGCGTTTCGATGGCCGAGATGTCGTCCGGAATGTCCAGTACGGTGTCATAATAGGCAAACTGCCAGTTGCCGTTCAGGCACAGCTGGAAAGGAGTCCCGGCCATGGCCCGCGCCGCATCCTCTGTTGCATAGGGCACGACAGGCACATGATAGGGGAGTTTGTTGATCTGCGTGATGCGTGGATCCGTAAGGACGGTCCGGGCATCAGAGAAAGAATGAAACTGCATAGGCTTTCCTCCAGAAGGGAATTTCTGGGGACAGTATATTATTTTCCCTCCATAACGTCAAGACAGGTTGCATTTTCCAACGGATGAGAGTACAATACGCTTTAACAGATTAAACTGTTAGGAGTTTTTTTATGCATACTGAATTTTTAATGGGCAATGAAGCGATCGCTTTAGGTGCGCTCGCCGCTGGTGTCCATCTGGTTGCCGGATACCCCGGTACCCCCTCAACGGAGGTGCTGGAGACCGTGGCCAAGAGGAATCCGGGCACGGTGCACGTAGAGTGGTCCATCAACGAGAAAGCGGCCATGGAAGTGGCTGCCGGTGCCGCATATGCCGGTGCCAGAACGTTGGTCACCATGAAGCAGGTAGGCCTGAACGTCGCCTCCGACCCACTGATGAGTCTGGAGTACATCGGCGTGAAGGGTGGCATGGTCATCATGGTGGCAGATGATCCGGGACCGATCTCTTCCCAGACCGAGCAGGATACCCGTACCTTCGCCATGTTCTCGAAGGTCCCCCTGTTCGATCCTTCCTCCGTGCAGGAAGCCTACACCATGATCCAGGAAGCCTTCGACTTCTCTGAAAAGTATGGGACACCGGTCTTTTTCCGGGCGACCACCCGCATCGATCATGGCTATGAAGCGATCGAAGTCAAGGATGAAGCAGAATATAAAAAGCTGCCGGTCGAAGGGTTCATCAAGGATTCTTCCCGCTGGGTCATTTTCCCCAGACTTTCCGTGATCAACCATGCGAAGATCGAGCAGCGCAATGCCGCGCTTTCCGATACGCTGTCCGACTATGCCGGCAACCAGATCCTTAAAGGCTCCGGCCGCAAGGGCATAGCCAGCCATGGCATCAATTTCACATATGTTCAGGAAGCCATGACCGAAGCGGTACCCCTTCTGCGCATCGCCACGCCTTTCCCCTTCCCGGAGCGCAAGGCCGTGGAATTCATGCAGGATCTGGATGAAGTCCTCTGTGTAGAAGAACTGGATCCCGTGATCGAGCGGGCCATGGTCTATGTCTGCGGAAAATATGGTCTCAAGACCCGGATCCGCGGCAAGCTGACCGGTGACATCGCTCCTTCAGGAGAGAATACCATCGCCTCCGTGCAGGCCGCACTGGACAAATATCTGGGAAGAGCGCCCAAGGAAGCGAAGCAGAGCGATCCGCTGCCGCCGCTGCCGGTCCGGCCTCCGGTCCTGTGTGCGGGATGTCCCCATCGGGCTTCCTTCTACGCGGTAAAGCGGGCCATGCAGGGGCAGAAGACCATCTACTGTGGCGATATCGGCTGCTATACGCTGGGCAACGCACAGCCTCTGGATATGTGCGATACCTGCCTGTGCATGGGCGCTGGCATCAACATCGCCCAGGGTGTTTTCCATCTGGAGCCGGATACCAAGGCTTTTGCCTTCGTGGGTGACTCCACCTTCTTCGCCTCCGGTATAACGGGCACCATCAATGCCTTCTATAACCAGGCGGATATGACACTGATCGTGCTGGACAACTCCACCACCGCTATGACGGGCCACCAGCCCCATCCGGGCACCGGGCGTACGGTCATGGGCCAGATCGTGGAGAAGGTCAAGATCGAGAGCATCCTGAAGGCGATCGGTCTGACCACGGTGGAGATCGTGGATCCGCTGGATCATAAACTGGCTGTAGAAACGGTCAAACGCGTGGCTGCAGAACCGGGTGTCAAAGCCATCATCTTCCGTTCGCCTTGCGTCGCCATCACCAAGCCGAAGGCTCAGTCCCATGTGGACAGTGACCGCTGCATCGGCTGCCGACGCTGCATCGACCAGCTGGGCTGCCCGGCGTTGATCCTGAACGGAAAGAAAGCCGCCATCGACCCATCACTGTGCACGGGCTGCACCCTGTGCGAACAAGTGTGTCCGGTCGGCGCGATCACAGGAGGTGACCGAGATGCCCAGAAATGAAAATATCATCCTTTGCGGGATCGGCGGACAGGGCACGATCCTGGCCTCGAAGCTTCTGGCCGCGGCGGCCATGAAGCGGGGCATGGCGGTCAAGACCGCGGAGACCATCGGCATGGCCCAGCGGGGCGGTTCGGTCTTCAGCCACATCCGTCTGGGTGACGATGTGCACGCACCGCTGATCGCTCCGGGGCAGGCGGACCTGATCATCGCCTTTGAACCGGCGGAAGCGGTCCGGCATCTGCATATGCTGAAGGAAGGTGGCTGCGTCGTGACATCATCACATCCCATCTTTCCCACCAGCACTCTCATCGGCCAGTCCCAGTATCCGGTGGAGGAGATCCTGGACTATTTAAAGAACCACGTCAGCAACCTGACCCTGGTGGACAGTGAGCAGGCGGCCAAGGACCTGGGTTCCGCCCGTGTCCTGAACGTTGTATTATTAGGCGCTGCCATCCGCAGCGGAGCCTTGTCCTTGAACGAGGACGATATCCTGGAAGCGATCCATGAACGTGTCGCAGAACGCTTCCATGCTTTGAATGAAAACGCTCTGCGTTATGTGTAAAAGGAGTTTTTTATGGAGATCAATCAAGTTCAGCTGAAGCAGGTCGACAACCAGATCAAGCGTCTGGTGGCCTGTGGCAACTTTTATGGTAAAAAACTGAAGGAAGCCGGCATCAACGGCGTGGCATCGGTAGAAGATTTCAAGAAACTGCCCTTCTCCGAAAAAGAGGATCTGCGGGAAGCCTATCCCCTGGGCCTGATGGCTGTGCCGGAAGAAGAAGTGGTCCGTATCCATTCCTCTTCGGGTACGACGGGCACGCCGGTCATCATCCCCTATACCGCCAAGGACGTGGATGATTGGGGCATCATGTTCAAGCGCTGCTATGAGTTCGCCGGCATCACCAACAAGGACCGCATCCACATCACCCCGGGTTACGGCCTGTGGACCGCGGGCATCGGCTTCCAGTATGGCGCTGAGAAATTGGGGGCCATGGTCATTCCCATGGGTCCGGGCAATACCAACAAACAGCTGCAGATGATGATGGACATGGGTTCCACCGTCCTGTGCGCCACCTCTTCCTACGCACTGTTGCTGGCGGAAGAGATCGAGCAGCGGGGCATCAAGGACAAGATCAAGCTGAAGAAGGGTGTCATCGGTTCCGAACGTTGGGGCGAGAAGATGCGCAACCGCATCTCCACCGAACTGGGCATCGAACTGTACGATATCTACGGACTGACCGAGATCTACGGTCCGGGCATCGGCATCAACTGCAAGTATGACACCGGCATGCACATCTGGGACGATTATATCTATCTGGAGATCATCGACCCTGTGACCGGTGAGAACGTACCGGACGGCACCTTCGGCGAGATCGTCATCACGACGCTGGTCAAGGAAGGCGCACCGCTGATCCGCTATCGTACCCATGATATCAGCCGCATCATTCCGGGCGAGTGCCCCTGCGGTTCCAAATTCCCGCGCATCGACGTGATCCAGGGCCGCAGCGACGATATGATGAAGATCAAGGGTGTCAACGTCTTCCCGAAGCAGATCGAGGAGATCCTGGCCACCTTCCCGGAACTGTCCTCCGAGTACCAGATCCGCATTTCTCATCTGGATGGCAAGGACACCATGCGTATCTACGTGGAGACCAACGGTCATGTGGACTTCCTGGAGATCGCCCGTCGTGTTGCCGAGACGGTCAAGAGCCGCATCGGTTTCACACCGCTGGTCAAGGTGGTCGAACTGGGCGTTCTGCCGCGTAGTGAGAAGAAATCCAAGCGCGTCATCGACGAGCGTTATGATTAAGCCGGAGCGTATCATCCTGGCGTCTGCTTCCCCCAGACGCCGGGAACTGCTGAAAAAGGTCTTTTCCACTTTCGAGGTCATGCCCACGGAAGTAGAGGAGATCGTGCCGGAAGGCACACCGGCAAGGCTCCAGTCTGAATACCTGGCCATGATCAAGGCCAGACCTTTGGCGGACCAGTATCCGGACGCCTTAGTTATCGGCAGTGATACCACCGTCATCGTGGATGATGAGGTCCTGGGCAAGCCTGCGGACGCAGAAGAAGCAAAGCAGATGCTTAGGAGCCTTTCCGGGCGGACCCATGTGGTCTGCACCGGTGTCTGCCTGTGCTACAAGGGCCGCGAGATGCGGTTCACCGAAAGCACTGAAGTAGAATTCTATCCGATGACGGAGCAGGAGATCGAGGCCTACGTTGCCTCCGGAGACCCCATGGACAAGGCCGGTGCCTATGGTATCCAGTCCGGCGCGGGTATCTACATCAAGGGGATCCGCGGGGACTATGACACCGTCATGGGACTGCCGGCGGCCCGCATTTATCAGGAGATCAAAAACCATGATGAATAAAAACGATTTTGCGAAAAAACCGCCTCTGGGTTGGAACAGTTGGGACGTCTACGGCGCCGCTGTGACAGAGGAGGAGCTGATGCGCAACGCCAACTTCCTGGCGGAGCATCTGAAGCAGTATGGCTGGGAATACGTGGTCTGCGACATCCAGTGGTTCGAGCCCACGGCTTCCAGCATGGATTACCATCCTTTCACGGAGCTGGTCATGGACCAGTGGTCACGGCTGCTGCCTGCGGAGAACCGTTTTCCGTCCGCGGCCGGCGGCGCGGGCTTCAAGCCCATCGCGGACCGCATCCACGACATGGGTCTGAAGTTTGGCATCCACATCCTGCGCGGCATCCCGCGCCAGGCGGTCCATGCCAACACGCCGATCCTGGGCACGACAGCCACGGCGCGTGAGATCGCCCACCCGTATTCTGCCTGCCGTTGGAATACCGATATGTACGGTGTGGATCCGACGAAGGAAGGTGCACAGGCCTACTATGACTCCATCTTTGAGCTCTATGCCTCCTGGGGTGTGGACTTCGTCAAGGTGGATGATATCGCCAACGTTAAACTGACGCCGGAAGAACCTTATTCCGCCCGGGGCGAGGTCGAGCTGATCCAGAACGCGATCCAGCACTGCGGCCGGCCCATGGTCCTGAGCCTGTCTCCGGGACCGGCGGTGGTGGAGGAACACGAGCACCTTTGCCAGTACGCCAACATGTGGCGCATGACGGATGATTTCTGGGATGACTGGACCTTGCTGAAGGCCATGTTCGAGCGCTGCGAAGCCTGGGCACCCTATGTCAGCGAAGGCTGCTGGCCGGACTGCGACATGCTGCCCATCGGCCACATCGCCCTGCGCAATGAGGAACGCTGGACCCGCTTCACACGGGACGAGCAGCTGACCATGCTGTCCTTATGGGGCTTGTTCCGGTCGCCTTTGATGATCGGTACGGAGCTTCCGGACGCGGATGACTTCACCCTGTCTCTTCTGACCAACGAGGAATTGCTGGACCTGAACCAGAACGGCAGCGGCGGCACGCAGATCGTCCGGGATGATGCCAAGGCCATCTGGGAATGCCATGACGGCGCCGGACGGAAAGTGATCGGCTGGTTCAACCTGATGGATGAGCCGCAGCAGATCACGGAAGACTATGGTCCGGTCCATGATCTCTGGACGAAGAAAGAGGGACCGTTGGATGCGGTCGTACCGCCGCATGGCGTGCGCCTGTTCCGGCCTCTGTAATAGGTGAAAAATGGCAAGAAGTGCAAATCAAGATCTGACACAAGGAAAGCCGCTGAAACTCTTGGCGGCTTTTGTGGTGCCGATGCTGATCGGCAATGTGGTCCAGCAGCTCTACAGCATGGCGGACTCCATCATCATCGGCCGGTTCGTGGGCAAAGGCCCCTTCGCCGCGATCGGCGCCACCATGCCGGTCCTGAACATCATGATCGTGGTGATCATCGGCTTTACCGTGGGTATTGCCATCACCACGGCGCGCAACGTTGGCGCCGGCAATGTGGAACGGGTGCGGGACATCGTGGGTACGGCCTTCCTGGTCGCCGCGACGGTATCCATCACACTGATGTTCTTAGGCATCACTTTCGCCAGGCCGGTGCTGAAGTTGCTGCATACGCCGGGGGACATCCTGGACGATGCCACCCTGTACCTGGTGTGCAATTTCGCCACCTGCATCGGACCGATCGCCTACAACATGTTTTCCAACATCCTCCGGTCCGCCGGAGACAGCCGGTCGCCCTTATACGCGCTGATCATCTCCAGCGTACTGAATGTGCTGCTGGACCTTTTGTTCGTCCTGGTGTTCCACTGGGGTGTGGCCGGTGTCGCCATCGCCACCGGTATTTCCCAGATCATCTCCGCGATCTACGGGATCTACGTGCTTAGGGCCCATAACCGGCAGTACTGGTGCCGGCGCAAGAACATCCGCGTGCACAAGCAGATCATCCTGGAGATCCTGAAGTACGGCATGCCGGTGGCGGCCAGCAACCTGTTCGCCTCCCTGGGCAGTGTCTTCATCCAGAGCGTGATCAATGGCTATGGTACGACGGTGGTCGCCGGCTATACGGCAGCCAATAAGCTGGATTCCCTGGCCCTGTCCAGCGTCATCTCTGTAGGTAACGCCTGTTCCACCTACGCAGGGCAGAACAGCGGTGCCGGCAAACTGGACCGCATCAAAGAAGGCGTGCGCAGCGCCTGGATCTTAGGACTGGTGATCAGCCTGGTCTTTGGCGTTCTGCTGTTCTTCTTCGGCAATTTCATGGTGCAGTTGTTCATCTCCGGAGAAGAGAAGGAGACCATCCGGGTCGCGGCCGGCTTCTTCAAGATCGTTTCCCCGTTCTACCTCATCGGCTGCGCCATGCGCATCTACATGGATACCATGCGCGGCATGGGCGAGGTGGTCATCCCGATGGCTGGCAGCCTGACAGAACTGGCCGCCAAAGTCATCGCGGCGTTTCTTCTGTCCCTGGCTGCCGGTTACGAGACCCTGTGGTTCGCCTGGCCCATCGGCTGGGTCGCCGCCAGCATACTGCTGATGATCTACTATTACGGATTCCTGTGGAAGAAATGGGAAGGGAAGAAACCGTGAAAAAACAATTGACAATGCTTAATGGGTGTGGTATTATAAACTCTGCTGTTGAGCAAGTGCTTTAGCACGGCTCATAGCACTTGCGGTTGTGGCGGAATTGGCATACGCGCTAGACTAAGGATCTAGTGTCCATTAGCGACTTGCGGGTTCGAGTCCCGCCAACCGCACAAACAAGAAACCGAATCAGGAAACTGGTTCGGTTTTTTGTTTGTTGGGATTTTGGCTGGGGCAGCCGCTTTTTGGTGAGAATTTAGAGTGTGGCTGCTGCGGGTTGGAGAGGATTTTGGCTGGGCTGCTGCGGTTTGGAGAGAATTTCGCTTTTTCTGATTTTGTCTCCATTTCGGACTAGAGACATTTTCCAGAATCGACGATTCCTCTCCAAATAATATGAGTTTTATGATTTTAATCCAGGAGAGGAATTGCCAGTTTCAGCGATTTCTCTCCACTTTTTTGGAGAGGAAAATGCGAATGCGGGATTCCTCTCCTAGAGACGATTTTCAAATAACCGGAATCCTCTCCAAAAGAGCAGGAGAAAAGAATTTCTGATTTTGCGTCATACCTGCAAATCAAAAGATGGTGTAGCCAGTGACCTACACCACTGGAGATGGTGTAGGGATGGAGGTTGCATTTTGAAAGAATTGGTAGTATATTTTTTGAAGAGAGTTCTAGCACCTTTCGGAAAAAAATAAAAGACCTCAAAATGAGGTCTGGATGCACACACTGTGCAGTCGCCGAAGCGACGATGTCGATAAATCTTTATTTGAACTTGCAGTGTAATTCCGTAGTGTAATTTCGTAGGGGTCTCAAACATCAATAACCATATCATCGATGGATACGGAGTTTGAGAGTAGTGTAATTTCGTAGGGGTCTCAAACTATGTGCTATTCGTTGAACATAGTAGTGTAATTTCGTAGGGGTCTCAAACAATCGCGCTCTTAAAATGGGCATGAGCCAGGTTTGAGAGTAGTGTAATTTCGTAGGGGTCTCAAACCTATCCCGACCTCATCGCAGGCACCGCAGTTTGAGAGTAGTGTAATTTCGTAGGGGTCTGTGCTGGGGCGCCGGGATCTGGACTCTGGCAGTGGGCAGTCTTGTCCGTGGTGCATTGGTCATCTATGGGACCGACCACCCCTGGCTGTGGATCTACAGTGTCCTGGGAGCCTTGCTTTTAGGGGCCGGCGCCATGATTTATGGGCTTGAAAGACGCTGAAATATAGAGTATAATGAAAAGACCTGCAACACCAGCGGGTCTTTTCATTATGCAAGAAACGAGGAATCTTCCCATGAGCGAAGTACAGAATCAGAATCCGGAGAGCTGCACCCACGATTGTTCCACCTGTGGGACTGACTGCCCCAGCAGAAATCCGGAAAGCTTCATCGAAGCACCCCATCCCTTCAGCCAGATCAAGAAGGTCATCGGCGTAGTCAGCGGCAAGGGCGGCGTCGGCAAGACGATGGTCGCATCTTTGCTTGCTTCCTTCATGAATAAACGCGGTTACCATGTAGGTATCATGGACGCAGACATCACTGGACCTTCCATTCCCAAAGCCTTTGGTCTGAACACCAAGGCCATGGGCAACGAGGACGGTATCTTCCCCGTTAAATCCAAGGACGGTGTGGATATCATGTCCATCAACCTGCTGCTGCCGGACGAGACGGATCCTGTCGTATGGCGCGGCCCGGTCATCGCCGGTATGATCAAGAACTTCTGGAACCAGGTCATCTGGGAGAACGAGGACTACCTGTTCATCGATATGCCGCCGGGAACCGGTGACGTACCGCTGACGGTCTTCCAGTCCATCCCGCTGAATGGTATCATCATCGTCACCTCTCCGCAGGAACTGGTCTCCCTCATCGTGACCAAGGCTGTGAAAATGGCGGAAATGATGAACATCCCGATCCTGGGCGTTGTGGAAAACATGAGCTATTTCGAGTGTCCGGATTGTGGCAAGCGCCACAAGATCTTTGGTGATTCCCACATCGAGGAGATCGCCTTTGGACACGGGCTGGCTGTCATCGGCCGCCTGCCCATCGATCCTTCCCTCGCGGCCCACGCGGACAGCGGCAAGATCGAGGAGATCGAGGGTGACTGGCTGGATCCGGCGCTGGCCATCATCGAAAGCATGACCAAAGCAACCCACTAAGCTATGAGTTTATCGAACGGGGAGATCACGATACTCATCGGCTGTATCGGCCTTGTGCTGTTGGGGATCGGCCTTGCATGGCTGATCCGGCGCCTGCGCAAAGACCCCTATCCTTATGAAAGACGTCCCATTCTGACCGACAACGAGGCAGAGTTTTACGAAGTGCTCCGGCAGGCCTGCGAGATACTGGATCTGCAGATCCTCATAAAAATGCGCCTGGCCGACATCATGGCGGTCAAAAGTACAGAGAAAGACTATATGGCGGCTTTCAACAGGATCAAAGCAAAACACACGGACTTCATCCTGTGCGATCCGGATACATTGGACGTCCTGATGGGCGTCGAGCTGGATGACAGGAGCCATGTGCAGGAGGCACGTGTGGAGCGGGATATTTTCGTAGACGGTGCGTATCAGGCCTGCGGCATTCCTCTTCTGCATGTATGGAACCCCATCACGCTGGAGGAACTGCTGGACCAGATCGAGGAGAATCTATAAAGAGGAGAGCAAAAAATGGCGCGGCAATATAACAATTACGAGTCTTATCATCGCAAGGCGCGCAAGAGAAAGCGCGGTTCCATCTGGGTGTGGATCCAGTTCCTGCTTTCGGTCGCGGTCTTTGCTGTGGTGTATATGATCGGCATGATGCCGACAGAATACCTGATCATCGGCGGAGCGGTCCTTCTGATGCTGTTCCTGTTCACCCTGGGGCTTTGCAATTCCTATCGAAGCCGGTCGGGCGGCAGGGTCATCGCGGTGATCATATCCTTGTTGTTAGGACTGATCCTGGGCTACCTGGTCAAGACCTATTCCATCCTGGACCGCATCACCGGTGCGGATACCCGCATCGATGAGATGAGCGTCCTGGTCTTAGCGGATGATCCGGCCCAGTCCATCGGAGATACGGCCTACTATATCTACGGGACCGCCACCGTCGACCAGGCCAATACCGATAAATTCATGGAAAGCATCGGCCAGGAACTGGGCGGTGCCCCGCAGGCGGCCAGCTTCTCCTCCTATACGGAAGCGGTCGGCGCGCTGATGAACGGCGAGGTCGGTGCCATCACCTTCAATGAGGCCTACCGGCAGATGCTTAAGGAAATGTATCCGGATTTCGATACGCAGACCCGTGTACTGTATTCCAAGAGCTTCAAGACCCGTGTCAATGTGGCCCGTGGCAGCCGCAAGGTCACCCGGGAACCCTTCATCGTCTACATTTCTGGTATCGATGTGTACGGCGATATCGCCCAGACCAGCCGTAGTGACGTCAACATCCTGGCTTCGGTCAACCCGCTGACCCACCGGGTCCAGCTGATCTCCACCCCGCGAGACAGTTATGTGGAACTGCCTTCCTATGGGGATTATGACAAGCTGACCCATGCGGGCATCTACGGCGTGAGCGAGTCGATCCGGGCGCTGGAAGAACTGTACGGGGTCGAGGTCGATTACTACGTGCGCGTCAACTTCACCGGTTTCGAGGAGATCGTCGATGCCCTGGGCGGGATCACGGTCTATTCGGAAGAGGGCTTCACAGCCTGGGACGGAACCTGGTTCGATGAAGGAGAAAACAATCTGAACGGTGCGGAAGCTTTGTCCTTTGCAAGAGAACGCAAGGCTTTCAGCGATGGGGACATCCAGCGCGGCCGCAACCAGATGAAGGTCATCAAGGCGATCGCCGAGAAGGCCATGTCCCCGGCGATCCTGTCGAACTATTCCGCTGTTATGGATGCGGCTGGCGGCAGCATCGAGACCAGTATGACGCAGGCGGAGATCGGGGCATTGGCAAAAATGCAGCTGTCCTCCAGCGAGGACTGGAACATCGAATCCTACGCGGTCACGGGCTATGTGGATTCCCGGACCACCTATTCCTACGGGGCTTCTCCGTTGAGTGTGGTCATCCCGGAAGAGTCCTCCATCGCGGAGGCCCGGCTCCTGCTGCAGGAAAATCAAAACTAAGGTCTGAGAGCATCTCGGACCTTTTTTATTTGACATCAGGGGGCAACGTGGGTATAATAAGGTGATTCAGTATACATAAAATACAAGCCTAAGGAGAGAGCATTCTCTATGGAGCAATATAAACGCCTGATCCTGAATACCGGGCGCGTGGTGCTGACCTTGTTGTTGGTGGGCATCTTCGCGACGGCGTGGAGGACTCAGTATAACGAGATGATCATGCAGCCGTTCAAAACGGTGGGTAATTATCTGGTTTATGCTGTATATGGTGTGATCATATACATTTTCTTCAAACTGTACGGCGCCTATCGTGTAGGGTACAACAAGTTCGGTGACGTCATCTTTTCCCAGATCCTGGCCATGCTGATGGTCAATGCGGTTCTGTACGCGGAAATCAGCTTGATCGGCCGTGGCCTGATGCCGGTGGCCCCGCTGGTCTTCGTGAGCATCGAGCAGGAACTGGTCATGATCGGCTGGACGCTTCTGATGCAGTTCATCTACCGGACCCTGTATCCGCCGAAACGCATGCTTTTGATCTTTGGTACCGAAAGCGGCAGATCCCTGCAGAAGAAGATCGAGCGCAGACCAGATAAGTTCCGCATCCAGGAAATGATCAACATCGACAACGGGCTGAAGGCCATCGAAGCCCACATCGAAGAGAACAAGAGCAATATCGATGCCATCGTCATCGCGGACGTCAAGAGCGAGATGCGCAACAAACTTCTGAAGTATTGTTTCGACCGGGAGATCCAGGCATATGTCACGCCGAAGCTCTCGGATATTATCATGCGCGCGGCGCAGGATGTGCATCTGTTCGATACGACCCTGTATCAATGTCACAATATGGCGCTGACCATCGATGAACGCATCATCAAACGGACCATGGACATCATTCTGTCCGGCCTCGTTCTGATCGTGGCATCGCCCATCATGCTGTTGACAGCCCTGGCCATCAAGCTGGAGGACCGTGGCCCTGTGTTCTTCCGGCAGAAACGCTGCACCCAGGACGAGCGTGTCTTTGAGATCCTCAAATTCCGCAGTATGATCGTGGGTGCGGAGAAGGATGGCGAGGTCAAACCGGCGACGGAGCACGACCCGCGGATCACCAAGGTGGGCCGCATCATCCGGCCGCTGCGCATCGATGAGCTGCCCCAGCTTCTGAACATCCTGAAGGGTGATATGAGTGTCGTAGGACCGCGTCCGGAGCGGGTGGAGCATGTCCAGAAATACAAGGAACTGATCCCGGAATTCTCCTATCGGCATAAGGTCAAAGCCGGGCTTACCGGTTATGCGCAGATTATGGGCAAGTACAATACTTCCGCCTATGACAAGCTTAAATTAGACCTGATGTACATCGAGAATTATTCCATCTTCCAGGATCTGAAGCTCATCCTGATGACCATCAAGATCCTGTTCAAAAAGGAAAGTTCTGAAGGGTTCCAGCAATGAGCGCGTACGATTATCTGATCGTTGGCGCGGGCCTGTACGGTGCGGTTTTTGCCCGGCAGATGCTGGACCGGGGCAAGCGCGTGCTGGTCGTGGAAAAGCGCGGCCATGTGGCGGGCAATATCTACACAGAACGTGTCGGGAACATCGACGTGCATAAGTACGGTGCGCATATCTTCCATACCAGCGATGCAGAGGTGTGGGACTATGTGCAGCGCTATGCCCAGTTCCAGCCCTTCATCAACCAGCCGGTGGCAAACTACAAGGGCGAGGTCTACAATCTGCCCTTCAACATGAACACCTTCGCCAGACTGTGGGGTGTGGCGCGGCCGGAAGAGGCACGAGCGATCATCGAATCCCAGCGTAAGGTACTTGGGGGCAAACAGCCGGAAAACCTGGAAGAGCAGGCCATTTCCCTTGTTGGCACCGATATCTACGAAAAGCTCATCAAAGGATATACCGAGAAGCAGTGGGGCGCTGCGTGCAAGGATCTGCCGGCCTTCATCATCCGGCGGCTGCCGGTACGCTTCACCTACGATAACAATTATTTCAACGATACATACCAGGGTGTGCCGAAGGATGGGTATACCGCAATGGTAGAGCGTCTGCTGGACGGTGCGGATGTATGTCTGCATACGGACTATCTGGCGGACCGCCCCCATTGGGATGCCCAGGCCGATATCATCGTTTATACTGGACCGGTAGATGCGTTCTATGCGTACCAGTATGGAGCGCTGGATTACCGGACGCTGCGTTTCGGGGAAGAAACGCTGCCGACAGAGAATTATCAGGGCATCGCGGTCATGAACTTCACTGACCGGGAAACGCCCTATACCCGCATCATCGAGCATAAGCACTTTACCAGGGCTGAGGATCCTAAAACGATCATCACCCGGGAGTATCCGGCCGCCTGGCAGCCGGGGGACGAACCCTTCTATCCGTTGAACGACGCGAAGAACTGTGCACGGTTCGCCCAGTACGAGGCTTTGATGCGTAGGGAGCGTCGGGTCCGCTTCGGTGGACGGCTGGGCCGTTATTGTTATTACGATATGCATCAGGTCGTCCGACTGGCGCTGGACGATGCCGCAAAGGAGTGCTGACATGGAGATCGAAAGAAAATTTCTGGTCAAGGAACTGCCGCAAGGCATGGAAGGGGCCAAGGTCCTGCATATCGAACAGGCTTATATCAGCCCCCGGCCGGTGATCCGCGTACGGCACATTTTAAGCGGAGGAGAAGAATCCTTCATCCTGACGGTCAAGGGAAAAGGCCGGAAGGTGCGAGAGGAGCATGAACTGGACCTGGACCGGGAAGCCTATGAACGGCTGCTGGCCAAAAAGGAAGGGATCCTTCTGAAGAAGGACCGTTACCTGATTCCGCTGGAGGGCGGGCTGACGGCCGAACTGGACGTGTACGAGGCCCCCTATGCGGACCTGAAGACCGTCGAGGTGGAATTCCCCACGGAAGAGGCCATGGAACTGTTCCAGGCACCAGATTGGTTCGGAGCGGAAGTCTCCGAGGAAGAGCACTACACAAATAGTTACCTTTGTACAAATATAGACTAAGAATCAGAGAGATAAAGAGGCTTAAAAAATGGATGCAAACAGACAGACGGGGATCTCGTATCAGGTCGTGGAAGCGGCACAGGAGGGCAACGCCAACATGCAGTATCAGTTGGCCAGTTACCTCTATGTAGGAGATGAAACTAAGGAACCGAACAAGGAACAGGGCTTCCGCTGGATGCAGGCGGCCGCGGAAAACGGCAGCATCAAGGCGCAGAAGGTCCTGGGCCTGTTGTATACGAACGGGCAGCATACTCCCTGGCCGGAGCAGGATCTGACCGAGGCGGTCTACTGGTATGAACGGGCCGCCCGCGCCGGAGACGCCGAGGCCATGTACTGGATGTACTGCTGCTACAATAAGGGCGTCGGTGTACCCTATGACGGGGAACAGGCGAAGTACTGGCTGCGCCAGGCCGTGAACCACGGCTATGAGATCGATCCGGATGATCCGGACCTGGC
>CADBPG010000170.1 GCA_902796435.1 uncultured Eubacteriales bacterium
GTAGTTTTCTTTTTGTTCGTGCACTGGATGTTCTTTTGCGTGAATTCTCCAGCCCGGTCCAGCATCTCGCCAAAACGCAGGAAGACGCGCTGGCCGGCCTCGGCGTGGATTCGGAACTCGATATATCCCGCGATGTTCTGATGGAAATCCAGGACATGGGCTCCGGAGGGTGTGATGATCAGGGTCGGGGAGAAGCGTTCCTTTTCCCGGACGGGCACGTTATTGGAGGCCGTCGGGGTGACGTTGTATGTGGACACCTTTGCCTTGCCCTCATAGCTGGGCTGCAGGAAGCTGTCGATGATCTCTCCGTCCTTATTGTCTGCGAAGCGGATCGGTCCATCATTGGACCAGGTCCAGGAAGGACCGGTGACCAGACGGGCGGTGCGGCCGGCAGTGTCCGTCATCTCCAACTGGGCCAGCAGCTTGGTTTCTTTTCCATACTGGTTCGTCAGGCCCCAGGCACCCAGGCTTCCGCGGTACCAACCGTCCGCCAACTGCACGGTGAGCTCGTTCTCCCCCTTACGCAGCAGGGCAGTGACGTCATAGGTCTGATACTGGACCCGCAGCCGGTAGTCGGTATGGCCGGGCGTCAGTACCTGATCGCCGATGCGCTGTCCGTTGAGGCAGGCTTCATAAGTGCCGCAGGCGGTGATGTACAGCCGGGCTTTGCGGATCTCTTCCACCGTGAAGGTGCGGCGGAAGCAGTCCACCGGGTAGCGCTTTTTCGGATCCGGCTTGTAATCACCGGTGATCCAGCGGGCGGACCAGTCCTCCGGATGCAGCAGGCCCATTTCGAAGACGGCGGGCTCCGACCAGGCACCGGGAATGTCGTTTTCGTCCCAAAGCTGGACCTTCCAGGGCACGATCTCCCGGGAAGCGAGCTCTAAAGGATAAGTAGCCTCCATGGAGGAGGATTCGACCTTGCCGCTGTCCCAGTTTTCAGTCACGATGCGGTAGGCGGTCTGGCGGATGCCATCGGCGCAGTTCCACATCAGGCGGGGATGCTGAATGTCGATCCCCATAGGATCTTTCAGGTATTCGGTACGTAGGCGGATCGCTTTCATAGGTCTCTCCTTATCGGATCGTTACGCTGACATGCCCTTCCGCGGACGGCAGCAGGACATAGCAGCTGGAATCACTCAACTTCTCAATATTGTAGGAATCGGCGGGAATGAAGGGAAGGTAGACCTTGCTTTCTCCCGGCTTGGCATCATACGTCAGTTCCAAGGTGGAAGCAGTTTCATCAAAATGATAGGACAGAAGCTGTCCACTGATCTCTGCAGGATAGGCCCGGCGCAGTGCCGTGAAGTTCGGATCCTCTTCCATGCCGGCATGGTATTCACAGTAGGCATCCCCCCAGAGATTCTCTTCCAGGATCCCGTTCATGAACCGGATCAGGTCATTGGTGAACGCACGGGAGGGGAAGGCACCCCATTCACTGACGATCGTCGGAAGGCCCAGACGGTCCGCATCCACACGCTTTCGCGCATAGAGCCGTGCAACGTTTTCTTTGTTGTAGGCATCATACCGGTCGGAATCCACGACGGAATCATAGCCGTGGGGCGCGTAGATCTGCAGACCATCCGCAAGACGCTCCAGGCCTGTGGGAATGTCGGTACTGCAGTAGATATTGCCGCCGGTCACCAGAGGTTTGTCCGAGACCTTGCGTACCGCGGCCTGGATCCTGCGGTAAAAATCCATCAGGACCGTGTGGTCCCAGTCCAGGAAGGCTTTGCCCACCAGATCCATGAATTCGGCCTGTACCTCCGGTTTGATGGTTTCCGGCTTGGAAAGGTCGAAGGAGGGATCCTTGGACATCATCTGCATGGTGGCGGCTCCAAAGAAATTGCGGGCCAGACTGCCCATGAAGGGCTCGTTCATCGGCTCCAGACCGATCACGGTGGGGCAGTCATCGAAGACGCGCGCGATCTCGGTCCACATGGCAGCATAGTGGTCCAGCAGGCCGATGCCGTCGGAAGCAGGGGTGTTGGCCCAGAAGTGATCCGCCGCCTTGATGATGGCTTCACTGGACAGGTAGGCCTCGTACCACATCGTGCAGTTGTCCGGATGATAGGCACCTTCATCCAGGCAGGCCCAGTCCGGCGCGCCGTCGATGAATTTCTGGGCGAACAGGTCCTGGTGCATATCCAGGATGACATAGATGCCATAGTTTTCCGCTGCCTGGACCAGTTCTTTGATCTTAGCAAGATAGGCCTGGTCGA
>CADBPG010000171.1 GCA_902796435.1 uncultured Eubacteriales bacterium
GAAAGAAACCTTCGGGTTCTTCCGGGTGGTCTTCTGAATAAAATTTCCTGAGGAGGAAATCATCATGAAGAAGAACTATTACAGCGCTACCGCCACTGCCGCCAAGATCACCAAGGTTCCGGTCGAAATCATCCGCGCCGGTTTCCGCAAAGGCGCCAAGCCCGATGGTCGTGTGCTGAACGCGGTCATCGTTGCCCGCCAGCTGTACAATGGAACCTTCCGCAAGGCTACCGTTGCTGCCGAACAGGCGTGATCTGCACAAAGAGAACTTCTTCGGGAGTTCTTCTTTTTAGTATCAAAAAGGTGAGGCCCTACCGGGAACCCTACCTTTTTCAGAGATGATGCATAAAATTGCGCGAATTTGTTCTCAAATTGTTCTCAGTTCTCAATTTTTGAGCGCTTCAGAACGTTGAAATACCTTATTCTGCGTCGTTCTTGTTGTCGATAGGCTTCATTGTCGGGAACAGTAGAACGTCGCGGATGCTGGAGTTGTTGGTCAGCAGCATGACCAGACGGTCGAAGCCGAAACCCAGACCGCCAGTGGGCGGCATACCATATTCCAGTGCGTTGATGAAATCGTAATCCACCTGGGCCTTGGAAGCAGGATCCAGAGCCTTGCGGTCTGCCACCTGTTTCTCGAAGCGCTCGCGCTGGTCGATGGGGTTGTTCAGTTCGGTAAAGGCATTGCCGAATTCAGTGGCGTTGATGAAGTACTCGAAACGCTCGGTGAATTCCGGATCATCCGGCTTGCGCTTGGCCAGCGGGCTGATCTCCACCGGATAGTCGTAGATGAAGGTGGGCTGGATCAGGTGCTCTTCGACGAAAGCATCGAAGAATTCTGCCAGGATCGCGCCACGGCTGGGGACTTCCGGCAGTTCCACGTTGTGGGCCTTCGCGGCAGCGATGGCATCCTCCGTGGTCTTCCACTCGTCAAAGTCCACACCACTGTACTTCTTGACCGCGTCCTTCATGGTCAGGCGCTCCCAGTGCCCGATATCGATCTGGTGCTCCATGTACGGGATGACCAGAGAACCGCAGACCTTCTGGGTGACGGTCTTCATCATATCCTCGACCAGATCCATCATGCCCTGCAGGTTGGTGAAGGCCTGGTACAGTTCGATGGAGGTGAATTCCGGATTGTGGGTCAGGTCCATACCCTCATTACGGAAGATTCGGCCGACCTCGTAGACGCGCTCCATGCCGCCGACGATCAGGCGCTTTAAGTAAAGCTCCGTCTCGATGCGCAGGACCATGTCCATGTTCAGAGTGTTATGGTGGGTAAAGAAGGGACGCGCAGAGGCACCGATCTCAAAAGGTGTCAGGATCGGTGTATCGACTTCCAGGAAATCACGGCCGTCCAGGAACGCACGGATCTCTTTCAGGATCTGGCTGCGCTTGACAAAGGTGTCCTTGACTTCCGGATTCATGATGAGGTCCACATAGCGCTGGCGGTACTTGAGTTCCTTATCGGTCAGACCGTGGAACTTCTCCGGCAGGATCTGCAGGCTCTTGGACAGGAGCGTGACCTTGTGCGCCTTGACAGAGATCTCGCCCTTCTGGGTCATGAAGACTTCACCTTCGACACCGATGATATCACCGATATCGTGATGACGTTTGAAGAAAGCATATTCCTCGTCACCCAGTTCGTCACGACGGACGTACGCCTGGATCTGCCCCTGCATATCCTGGATATGCGCGAAGGAGGCCTTGCCCATGACGCGCTTGCTCATGAGACGGCCGGCGATGGAAACCATCTTGCCTTCCAGTTCTTCAAAATGATCCCGGATCTCCTGGCTGTGGCAGGTCACATCAAAGCGGGTCTCCAGGTAGGGATCACGGCCCATCTGCTGCAGTTCGGCCAGCTTGTCACGGCGGATCTGCAGGAGGTCACGAGTATCGACATTGTTCTGATTATTGTTTTCCATGTGGTTCCTCTCAAATTCAAATAACCTTCGAAATCGCCTTAGGCGATTTGGCATGCACCTCAAGAATTATCTTTGAACAGCGCTGCGAAGGTGCATGTTAATTGGCAAAAATCTGCAGGACCTTGTACTGGGCAACGCCGTTCGGGGTCTGCACATCGACCGTATCACCAACGGCAGCGCCCAGAAGGGCCTGGCCGACGGGAGATTCGTTGGAGATCCGGCCCTGCATGGGGTTGGCTTCCGTAGAACCTACGATGGTGTACTCGATCTCTTCTTCAAATTCAATATCGAACAGCAGGACGCGGTTGCCCAGCTGGATCTGGTCTTCATTCAGATTCTCTTCATCGATGATCTCAGCATTGCGCAGCAATTTTTCCAGTTCAGCGATACGAGTCTCGATCTCGCCCTGCTGCTCTTTTGCTGCATCATATTCCGCGTTCTCGGAAAGATCGCCCTGCGCACGGGCTTCTTTGATCTTCTGTGCGATTTCTTTACGGGTAACTGTTTTCAGCTGGTTGAGCTCCTGCTCCATCTCCAGCATACGCGCATGTGTCAGTAGAACCTTATCACTCATAGCTTCTCCTTTAGGCAGGTGTAATCACTTGCACCTGATACATCTTTTTATACGTGTAAATGCGCCTTATCGGCGCATATACATACTTTCGCTATTATATCCCCTGAATAAATCGTTGTCAATCTTTTTCCGCTTGCAAATCCGCTAAATAAGCGGATAACAGGTCCTTCAGCTCCTCCAGACTCGTGATCGACTGCAGCCGGGCACGCATCCTTGTGGAGCCTTTGAACCCCTTGATGTAGTAGATGACGTGGGAGCGCATCTGCAGGATGCCGGTGTACTCTCCCTTGTCCGCAACGATCATTTCGGCGTGGCGGATAGCCATCTGGATCCGCTCCCGTGCCTGGATGGGTGTCTTGTCACCCTCGCCCCGCAGATATGCATGGATACGGTCGAAGATCCATGGGTCACCCCGGCTGGCCCGTCCGATCATGATCCCGTCGCAGCCGGTCTCCTCCAGCATGCGTTCCGCACTGGGCCCATCGACCACATCACCATTGCCGATCACTGGGATATGGAGGGCTTCCTTCACTTCCCGGATGACGTTCCAGTCGGCCTTGCCGCTGTACATCTGGGCGGTGGTCCTGCCATGGACCGTGATCATGGATGCACCGCCCCACTCGGCCGCCAGGGCAGCCTCTACGGCGCAGTTTTCATCCTTATAGAAACCCTTGCGGATCTTCGCGGATACGGGCAGGTGCACCACATCGGTAATGGCCCGCACGATCTCCTCGATCTTCTCAGGCTGGGTCAGCAGGAAGGAACCCTCGTGGTTCTTGACGATCTTCGGTGCCGGGCAACCGAAATTCAGGTCGATCCCGTCGAAATCGTATTCCCGCTCCACACGGGCTGCCTGCTCTGCCAGGATCTGCGGATC
>CADBPG010000172.1 GCA_902796435.1 uncultured Eubacteriales bacterium
ATCCTGGCCGTACTGCCTGCGTAGGATGCGCATCTTCCGGTCGCATTCCGCCCGCAGCTGCACCCCCGCGAAGGTGTGGATGCAGTTGTCGATGCAGGTGTGCATGGGCACAAAGCAGCCCAGCATCTGGGCGTTGGCGGCATTGACGATGGCATCCAGCTGCAGCCTGGTGATGTCCCCCTGCCAGATGGAGATCTGGCAGGCTAAGGGGTGGCGGCTTCCCGCATCCTTAAGGCTCGGGATCTCCTCCAGTGGGACGATGCCATTCTCCTGGACCCGGTCCTCCAGGTACTGGTCCTGCAGGTCCAGCACTTCCTGTGGCAGCGGTCCCGGCATGCGGATGTTCATCAGGGAGCGCAGTAACCTGCGCTTTCCATAAAGATCCTGCGGTGTCTCCAGGTTCCTGTAACGGCCAGAGTCCTCCTTAAAAGCCTCGACCAGGACGTCCAGTCTCTTCTCCTGCTCCATGTATCACGCCTCCTTCTTCTGCAGGGCCATCTGGGCGACATCCGCCGCAACATCCTGCAGGGTGATCTTCTTCATTTGCTCCTCCATAGCGGTCTGGACCAAAGCCAGCTTATCATCCAGCGCCTGATGGATATGGCCGCCCACCGGGCAGGCGGGATTGGGCCGCTCATGGAAATGGAACAGGCCCTCCTGGGCATCCACACTGTCCACCGCCTGATAAATATCATAAAAGGTGATCTCCGACAAAGGTCGGGCTAGCTCTGCTCCGCCTGACCCCCGCTGGGTGTGCAGCAGCCCTGCGCTCCGCAGGCGGGAGATCACCGTGCGTATGATCACCGGGTTGACACCGGTGCTGCCGGCCAGGAAGTCACTGTTGATCCGGTCCATATCTTTAAAATATTCAATGGCCACCAGAACGTGGATGGCTATGGTAAAACGACTTGTGATCTGCATAGGTTGCCTCCTTAAGGATCTTCCTAGTTGTAATATACAATATTACAACTATGTTGTCAATAGCATTATTACAACTTGGAGCAAAAAAACAACCGGCAGGTACTCCTAGGTACCAGCCGGTATCTTGCATCTTGCAGCGTTTGAAACCTTTGCTTACAGAGCAGCGGCCACAGCCTCTTTGACGACCTTCATATCCACAGTAGGTTCGAAACGCGCGATGACCTTGCCTTCGCGGTCTACAAGGAACTTCGTGAAATTCCACTTGATATAGGCTTTATCGCCAAAGGCTTTATTGTTCATGCTGGAGAACTTGTTCAGCGCCGCATTCTTCAGGCCCTTGCCGAAGCCCTCAAAAGGCTTCTCGGTAGCCAGATACGCAAACAGGGGGTCTGCGGTCTCGCCATTGACATCGATCTTGGCAAACTGGGGGAAATCCGCACCGAACTTCAGTGTGCAGAACTGGTGGATCTCATCCGCGCTGCCCGGCGCCTGGTTCGCGAACTGGTTGCAGGGGAAATCCAGGATCTCCAGGCCCTGGTCCTTCATTTCCTTATACATTTCTTCCAGCGGCTCGTAATGCGGCGTAAAACCACAGCCGGTCGCGGTATTGACGATCAACAGGACTTTGCCCTGATATTCAGACAAACTGACTTCGTTTCCTTTTCTGTCCTTTACAGTAAAATCATACACGGTACTCATTTGAAACCCTCCTTGTTCCGCTGGTTGCCCAGCAGCTCATACAATAACTGATACAGCATGGCAGCCTTTTCTGGTGCGAGGTCCACACAACCCGCGATCTTGGCCGGAATGTCCTTGGCCTGCTCCTGCAGTGCCCGGCCCGCTTCCGTCAAAGTGATCAACACCACACGATCGTCCTCGGCGCTGCGGTTTCTCTCGATGTAGCCGGCCTGCTGCATCTTCTTCAACAATGGAGAAAGTGTTCCATTATCCAACAGCAGCCGGTCACAGATCTCTCCGACCGTCACGCCGTCCCGCTCCCACAGTACCAGAAACACGATGTACTGGGTATAGGTCAGTCCCAGGGGTTTCAGTAAGGGTGTGTACAGGTTGATCACATGGCGAGACGCTGCATATAAGGGAAAGCACAGCTGATTCTCCAGTTTCATAGCCACGCGATGATCATAATCCATGGATATTCCTCCTATGTTTTATTCAAGTATATAGTATCAAATAATATTTGGTTTGTCAAGCGATTTGTACAGGTTTTGCATGGATATTTTTAAACACTTCAAAAGAAAAACTCCGGAACCCAAGGGTATCCGGAGTCTCTTTATTACGAATTGCGTCCTCAGCCCAGCTTAGCGGAAAAATCCGCCAGGACTTCAGAGATCTTGATCTGCTGCGGGCAGACCTGCTCACAGCTGCGGCACTGGAGACATGCCTGCGGCCGTTTGTCCTCCGGCAGTGCGCCCAGCGCCATCGGTGCGATGAATCCGCCACCGGAATAAACATGCTCGTTATACAGGGAGATCAGATGGGGGATGTCCAGGCCCATCGGGCAATGGCTGACACAATAGTGGCAGGCCGTACATGGCACGGTGCCCACGGAAAGCATCTTGTCTGCGATGCCCAGCAGGGTCTGCATTTCCTCATCGTTCAGCTTGCGGTCCTCAGCAAAGGTCTTCAGGTTCTTTTCCAGCTGCTCCTGGTTGGACATGCCGGAGAGGATCATCGTGACAGACGGGATGGACTGCAGGAAGCGGAAGGCCCATGCCGGGATCTCCTCATCGGGACGCAGCGCCTTCAGCTCTGCCTCATAGGCTTCCGGCAGGCTGGCCAGTTTGCCGCCCCGCAGCGGTTCCATGACCCATACCGGGATATTCCATTCCTTCAGCAGATCCACCTTCGCCTTGCCATCCTGGAGTGTCCAGTCCAGATAGTTCAGCTGCAGCTGGCAGAACTCCATGTCCTTACCATAGGCTTCCAGGAAGCGCTTCAATACCTCCAGGCTGCCATGACATGAGAAGCCCAGATGATGGATCTTGCCGTTTTTCTTCTGCTCGATCAGGTAGCTGTAGATGCCGTATTTCGCATCGTCCAGATAGGCATCGATGTTCATCTCGCAGACATTATGGAACAGATAGAAATCAAAGTAGTCCACGCCCAGTTTCTCCAGCTGGCGCGGGAAGATCTCCTTGACCTTGGGCCAGTTGGAGGCCGCATAGCCGGGGAACTTCGTGGCGACATAGAAGCTGTCGCGCGGGTATCTGGCCAGAGCCTTGCCCATGACCAGTTCGGAATTCTCCCCATGGTAGCCCCAGGCAGTATCATAATAATTGATGCCCTGCTCCATGGCTGTGTCCACCATTTTGAAGGTGGCCGCTTCATCGATCCGGCTGTCATCACCTGCGATCACCGGCAGACGCATGGCGCCAAATCCCAATGCGGACAGTTTCATGCCCTGGAAATCTCTGTAGATCATTTTCAGGTACCTCCTTAACGTTTCAGGATATCGATATTATATCATACGCGGTCCTTGTTTGTCACTTAAATCCTGCCATTTGCCGCAAGCCATTTTGGGATTGCTATATCTAATTGAATCATGTTATAATCGATCTATAAATTAAATAAAGGGAGACAGTCATGACAACAAAACAGATCGATTACTGTATCGAGCTTGCCCATACACTCAATTTCAGCCGGGCGGCGGACAACATGTTCGTCAGTCAGCCTACCTTTTCTTATCAGATCCGGCTTCTGGAGGAAGAGGTGGGCTTCCAGATCTTTGAGCGCAGTGGAAAAGGTGCGTCCCTGACACCCGCAGGCGCCCAGTTTGTGTCCTTCCTGACAGGCATGCGCCAGGATCTGAAGCGGGCGATCGAACAGGGCCAGAACTTCAGCGTCCAATACCAGGACTCCATCTCGATCTGCATGATGGTCCGCCAGGCCGTCACCTTTTTGCCGGAAGCCATGCAGCTCTTCGCAGACCGGGAACCTAAGGTCCAGATCACACCCATGTTCCAATATGAAAACAGCATGGAGCAGTTTTTGCAGAACAAGGCGGATATCGTGTTCGCCTTGCAGGAGCAAACACGGCAGATCCCCGGGATCCAGGTCCATGACCTGTTTCAGAGCCGGATCTACCTCATTGCGCGCCGGGACGACCCTCTGGCCGCGAAGGACCTGCTTAAGGAAGAGGACCTGTATGGCCGGACTCTGATGGTGGGCGGCGGCTCTCCCAATGCTTTGCGGGCGGTCCAGCACCGTCTGATCAGTTCCGGGAAGATCCAGTACTTCAACAGTGCGGATCATGATACGACCCTGACCAATGTGGCCGCGGGCCGCGGCGTCTGCCTGGCGCCTGGCTTTTTGAACGATCACAGCGGGCAGTTCGCCTGGATCCCCTTTGACTGTCCGGAGCACTTCTCCTGCGTCCTCTGCACCCACAAGGAAGACCAAAGACCCAGTTTGAAGGCCTTCATTTCCATCCTGCAGCAGCTCTACAAGGATGCAGTGGCGTTTCCTTTGTAAGGACCTGCTACTTTTGATGATAAAGAGGGGCGGCACAGAAGAAATACTCCTGCACCGCCCTGGAAAATCCTTATGCATCAGGTCCATGTTCAATCGTCAAAAATGCAGTCATACATGAGCAGGTCGCCTAAAGTAATGGACTTGCCGGCGTCCAGCTTATTCTTCAGCCTCCTGTACTCCTTCTCTTCCATGGTAACCGTCCGGGTCTCGCGCACGACCTTCGTGCCAAAGAGGCCCTTTTTCTTTTCTTCTATCGTGATGTCGACTCTACGTTTCATGATGCACTCCTCAGGCTGCTTCGTCCTCGTCCTCCGCGTCCTCAAAGAAGATCCAGTAATCATCCTCTGAGGCGAAGAGCATGTACGCGCCGTTCACATATCCCATGTAACCACTGTCGGTAATATAGCCTTTCATGTGTTCTGTCCTCCGATCTCCTTTTGATGATACCATTATGCCAGATCTGAAGTCCTAAATACTGGTCTTCCACACAAAAGACAAACAAAAAATACCCGAAACTGCTGTTTTTTCAGTGTTCGGGTATTTATTTTTGGATTTGTCTTACTTGTTCCTTTTTCCGCTGTTGGCAGTCCCGCGGACTTCCTCATGATAGAAGTAATCTACGATGGTGGGATGCCCCTGGAGGACTCTTTCGTAGGGCGTTTCGTTGTCTACAAAGCGGCAGCCGTACTTCTTCGCGATCTCTTCGGCCTTCTTCTCGAGTGCTTCAAAGTAGCTGCGATCTTTCTTGGTGTAGATCTCGTGATACAGCGGTACCAGGTCCGGATACTTCTCGGCGATATAGTCCATGATGGTCTTCTTGAAACCGCCGCGCAGATTCAGGTTCTCCAGCCAGATCAGGTCACACTGGTCCTTCGCCCGCTCGATGATCGCCTCGATGTCGGTAATGCCTGGGAATACGGGGGAAATGAAGCAGACCGTGCGGATGCCCGCGTCATAGACCTGCTTCATGGCCGCTAGCCTCCGCTCAATACTGACGGCAGCGTCCATATCATCCTTGAAGTCCTCATCCAGCGTATTGATCGACCAGGAGACTGTCAGCTGGTTGTTCTGGTTGATTTCCTGCAACAGATCCATATCCCTAAGCACCAGGTCGGACTTGGTGCAGATCAGGATGTCGGCCCCGCTGTCCTTCAGTTCTTCCAGGATCTTCCGGGTCTTTCCAAAGGTCTCTTCCAACGGGTTATATCCGTCGGTGACCGTACCGATGATCACTTTCTGCCCGGCATATTTCTTCGGATTCTTGACCGGGGGCCATTCTTTCACATCCATGAAGGTGCCCCACTCCTCCGTATGGCCGGTGAAGCGTTTCATAAAGGAAGCATAGCAGTACTTGCAGGCATGGGGACATCCCACATAGGGGTTGACCGCATATCCACCCAAAGGCGCGTTGGACTTGGTCATCACGCTCTTTGTTGCAACACAACCGATCTTGATCTCAGGCTGGTCCATTCTTTCTGTTCCTCCAATATATGCTCATATTTTGAAGCCTTACGCTGCCAGATCCTCCTCTTCGGCTGCTTCTTCCGGAACATACTGCTCTTCCGCCTTGGTGATCCCCTCTGGATAGATCTGGGCAAAATCATTCTTCATGGAGATCGGGATGAACCCTTTGGTAATGTAATCAGTGGACTTTTCGGTCCAGTCCTGCGTGCCCCACTCCCGGACATCGTCATCCGCGACGATCATATACGCCTGGGCCGGATAGGGATTTCTGCTGTCGATGGTATAGTTCATCATACTGGTATCGCTGCCACTGTTGCCAAAGGCCAGCACCGGCCGCTGTCCGATCTCCCGCTCGACATAGATGGACTTATTGCCGTTCAGGTTTTTCTGGATAAATCCACCGGTCAGGACCAGTTCGTCTCCATCTTCATATTTGAAGTTCATGTTGGAGGACTCTGTCTCATACCCCTTCTGTTTGACCTCAAAATCTGTCCCGATCACATGGTTCGGCGTGACATAGTCCTTGATCAGAGAATTGGCAATGATGGCGCGCGTGGTCGTACGCTCCGTTCCGCTGATCACATAGATCGTGAAATCATTCTCGTATAGGTACCGTACAAGTTCCACCATGGGAAGGTAGCAATTATCACAGTACCGCATGTTGTTGAAGCTCTTGGTATACTTCTGGCCGAAGTCTACAGCATACTGGTAGAATTCTTCCATCGTCATGCCAGCATAGGCCTTGGCGAAGTTACGTGCCAGCGTCTCATCCGCCACATATCCCGGTTCGATCGACGCGGCGATCTCCTTTAACTCATCAGAAACCCGCTCGGGATGATCATGCAGGCAGTACTCGATGAACATCATCGTATCATAGTAGGTATAGAAGGTTTCACATGCCAGTGTACCGTCCATATCGAACACGGCGATCCGGTCCTTTACTGGAATGAAGTTTTCCTTATCTTCCGGATTGGTGACTTTGGCCACGAATTCCCGCAGCTCCTGGGCGGGTACAGAATCTTCTGCCCAGTACTGGGTCAACGGTGCTTCCGGTTTCTTCATGGGGCGATTTGTGATGCAAATGACAATGGCTGCAGTCACGATCACGAGCAGGACTGCTCCGATGATGACCGAGGTTTTTGC
>CADBPG010000173.1 GCA_902796435.1 uncultured Eubacteriales bacterium
CTGAAAAAAGAAGGCATCTCCGGTAAAGAAGTGCTGGGCCGCGAAGGTTTCCTGAAGCGTGCCTGGGCATGGAAGGAAGAATACGGCGGGCGGATCATCAAACAGCTGAAGAAGATGGGCTCCTCCGCGGACTGGCAGCGCGAGCGCTTCACCATGGACGAGGGCTGCAACAAGGCCGTCGAGGAAGTGTTCTGCCGCCTCTATGACAAGAACTGGATCTACAAGGGCTCCCGCATCATCAACTGGTGCCCGGTCTGCCAGACTTCCATTTCTGACGCGGAAGTTGAGCATGAGGAACAGGCCGGCCATTTCTGGCATATCAAATACCCCATCGTGGGCGAGGATGGTTTCGTAGAGATCGCTACGACCCGTCCCGAGACCCTGCTGGGTGATACCGCCGTGGCGGTCAACCCGGAGGACGAGCGCTACACCGATCTGGTGGGCAAGATGCTGGAACTGCCGCTGACCGGCCGTCAGATCCCGGTCATCGCGGATGCGTACGTTGACAAGGAATTCGGTACCGGCTGCGTGAAGATCACCCCGGCCCATGACCCGAACGACTTTGAAGTGGGCAAGCGCCATAACCTGGAAGAGATCAACATCCTGAACGATGATGCCACCATCAACGAGCGGGGCGGCAAATACTGCGGCATGGACCGGTATGAAGCCCGTGCCCAGATGGTCAAGGATCTGGAGGAACTGGGCCTTCTGGTGCGCGTGGAGGACCATGTGCACAACGTAGGTACCCATGACCGCTGCCACACCACCGTGGAACCCATGATCAAGCCCCAGTGGTTCGTGCGGATGAAGGAAATGGCCGAGACCTGCCGCGAGGCACTGGAAGATGGTCGTCTGACCCTGGTGCCGGAGCGCATGAACAAGAATTACCTGAACTGGATCAACAATATCCGTGACTGGTGCATCTCCCGTCAGCTGTGGTGGGGTCATAGAATTCCTGCCTACTACTGCGACGACTGTGGTGAGACTATCGTGTGCAAGGGCGGCGCGCCTGCGGTCTGCCCGAAGTGCGGCGGCACCCACTTCCACCAGGATGAGGATACGTTGGATACCTGGTTCTCTTCCGCACTGTGGCCTTTCTCCACGCTGGGCTGGCCGGAAGAAACGGAGGATCTGAAATACTTCTATCCCACCGATGTGCTGGTGACGGGTTATGATATCATCTTCTTCTGGGTCATCCGCATGGTCTTCTCCGGTATCGAGCAGACTGGTGAGGTGCCTTTCCACACGGTCATCTTCCATGGTCTGGTGCGTGATGAACTGGGCCGCAAGATGAGCAAATCCCTGGGCAATGGTGTCGATCCGCTGGAGGTCATCGACCAGTACGGAGCGGATGCACTGCGCTTCACCCTGGTGACCGGTAACGCGCCGGGTAACGACATGCGCTATTCGGAGACCAAGGTGCAGGCCAGCCGTAACTTTGCCAACAAGATCTGGAATGCTTCCCGCTTCATCCTGATGAACCTGGATGAGGAGCTGCCGGAAACTGTGCCCGCCGAGGATCTGGAAGCGGCCGACCGCTGGATCCTGTCCAAGGTCAATGACCTGGTGCGGGATGTGACTGACAACATGGAGAAGTATGAACTGGGCCTGGCAGTGGGCAAGCTGAACGATTTCTTCTGGGATGAGTTCTGCGACTGGTACATCGAGATGGTCAAGTCCCGTCTGTATGGCGATAAGGACGCCAAGTCCCGGACCACCGCCCTCTGGACGCTGAAGGCCGTGCTGACCACCGCTCTGAAGCTGCTCCATCCCTACATGCCGTTCATCACCGAAGAGATCTTCTCCTACATCTGCCCGGAGGCAGGTTCGATCATGGTCTCTGACTGGCCGGTATACAAGGAAGAATGGAGCTTCCCGGCGGAGGAGGAAGAGATCTCCGTCATGAAGGAAGCGATCCGGCAGATCCGTAACATCCGTGCCACCATGAACGTGCCGCCGAAGACCAAGGCGACGGTCTACGTGGTGACACAGGATGCCCATGTGGCGGACATCTTCCGCCGCGGCGCTGGCTTCTTCGCACCCCTGTCCTTCGCGGATCAGGTCATCGTGCAGGAGGACCGTTCCGGCCTTTCCGAGAGTGCGGTGCAGATCCCGCTGCAGAATGGCTCCGCCTTCATTCCGCTGGAACAGCTGGTGGATCTGGACAAGGAGCGGGCCCGTCTGAACAAGGAAAAGGAGCGTCTGGCCGGTGAGATCGAGCGGGCGGAGAAGAAGCTGCAGAATGAGCGCTTCGTTTCCAAGGCGCCGGCGAACGTTGTTGAGGAAGAACGGAACAAGGTAGTGAAATATAATGCCATGCTGCAGCAGGTCGCGGAGCAGCTGGCACGACTGGGGTAAAATGACTGAACGTTTTACAGAAGCCGTCCGCTGGTTGGAAGACGTGCCCCGCTACGGGCATAAGGACGGCCTGAACAATATGCTGCGCATCATGGAACGCCTGGGGCATCCGGAACGGAGCCTCCAGGTGATCCATGTGGCCGGGACCAACGGTAAGGGTTCCTGCTGCGCCATGCTGCAGCAGATCCTGATGGAATCCGGCTACCGGGTGGGCATGTTCATCTCGCCCCACCTGGTGGATTACCGGGAGCGGATCCGGATCGACCAGACCTACATCGACCCGGACCGGTTTGTGGATGTTTTGGACCAGGTTCGTGCCGTCAACGATGCGTTGGTGGAGGAAGGTTTTCCCCACGCCACGTTTTTTGAATTCCTGACGGCTACGGCGCTTTTGTATTTCTCCCAGGAGCAGCCGGATCTTTGCATCCTGGAGACGGGCGTCGGCGGTCGGCTGGACGCTACGAACATCATCGAGCGGCCCCAGTGCTGCCTGATCACCTCCATCAGTCTGGATCACACCCGTGTCCTGGGCGATACGCTGGAACTGATCGCCGGTGAAAAGGCCGGTATCATGAAACC
>CADBPG010000174.1 GCA_902796435.1 uncultured Eubacteriales bacterium
CCGATCACGATCGGCCCGGAGCCGATCACGAGGATCTTTTTGATATCTGTTCTTTTTGGCATATGTTCGATTCCATGATCCGGATGAAGTGGCCGAAGAGGTGCGCACTGTCTTGCGGCCCCGGCGCGCTTTCCGGATGATATTGTACGCTGAAGGCTTGATCCCTTTCACACTGGATCCCTTCGACGGTACCGTCGAGGAGATTGATATGGGTCACCTGGAGTGGCGTATGTTTCAGGCTTTCCAGATCCACTGCATACGAATGGTTTTGAGAAGTCATTTCGATCTTGCCTGTCATCAGGTCTTTGACAGGGTGATTGCCGCCTCGATGCCCGAATTTCAGTTTGTAAGTCCTGGCACCATAGGCCAGTGCAAGGATCTGATGGCCCAGACAGATGCCAAAGATAGGGCACTGGCCGATCAAAGACCGTACAGTCCGGATCGTCTGAGGTACATCCGTAGGATCGCCAGGACCGTTGGAAATGAAGATTCCATCTGGCTGCAGTGCGGTGATGGCCTCCGCGGAGGTATCCCAAGGAACGATGGTCACATGGCAGCCGCGTTTAGTGAGAAAACGCACGATATTCTGTTTCATACCGCAGTCGATGGCGACGACATGGTATCTTCCGGGAGGTCCTTGTGTTTCCCATGCAGTACGGCAGCTGACCCTGGCTACGGCATCTTTAGGAGGCACGTAGGCTCTAAGCTTCTCCAATCCAGCTTCAAGAGATGTTTCCGCGTCGGTCAGAAGCACTTTGCGGCTGCCAAGATCCCGGATCGAACGGGTCAATTTCCGCGTGTCTATGCCACTGATTCCAGCAATACCATATTGATGCATGACATCGCCTAAAGTCCTGACGGAACGGAAATTGGAAGGCTCATCATTGTACTCATGGACAATAAGCGCTCCGATAGTGGGGACGTTTGTCTCATAATCATCGGCGGCCATCCCATAGTTCCCGATCAGGGGATAGGTCATGACCACGGCTTGGTCTGTATAGGAAGGATCGGACAGGATCTCCTGGTAACCGACCATGGAAGTATTGAAAACGATCTCGAGCACTTTCTCTTCCAAGGCACCGAAACCCTGGCCGGTCAGAACCGTTCCATCCTCCAAAATCAATTTTCTTTCCATGACAGTCTCTCTTCAAATCGGTCTTTACGGACGTTCTGAGGAACCGTTGTCGGATAGTTCCCCGTAAAACATGCATCACAGAAGCCTTCACCTCCGGCAAGTTCCTCAAGCGCCTCCACAGGAAGATAGCCCAGCGTGTCCGCCCCGATCTTCTCTGCTATCTCGGAAACATTCAGATGACCGGCGATCAGCTGATCCTCCGAGTCAATATCCGTTCCATAAAAGCAGGGATGCAGGAAAGGTGGTGCCGAGACCCGCATATGGACTTCCTTAGCGCCAGCTTCCCGAAGCAGTGCGATGATCCTTCCACAGGTAGTTCCGCGTACGATCGAATCGTCCACCAGAACGACCCGCTTGTTTCGCACAGCATCCACGACCGGCGCCAGTTTGATCTTTACCTGGTCCAATCGTCCATCCGGTGCGATGAACGTCCTCCCTATGTACTTATTTTTGATCAACCCGATCGAATAGGGAATTCCGGATTCCCGGCTGAACCCCATCGCAGCATCCAGACCGGAGTCCGGGACGCCGATCACAATGTCAGCTTCTACCGGATGGATCATGGCCAGGATCTGCCCCGCTTTGTTTCGGGCTGTCTGCACGGCGCGTCCGTCGATCACGGAGTCCGGCCGGGCAAAGTAGATATATTCAAACACACACAGACGCTTATCCTGCTTCCCACAGTGCTCTTGATTGGAACGCACACCGTCCGGTCCGAAAGTCAGGATCTCGCCTGGTAGGATATCCCGGATCACACGGCCGCCCACGGCGTGGATCGCACAGCTTTCGGAGGCTGCGATGTACGTTCCGTCCGGTAGCTGCCCATAACACAGAGGCCGGAAGCCGTGCGGGTCACGGGCACAGATCAGCTTCTGCGCAGACATCAGGATCAGCGAATATGCACCTTCAAGCGTGTTCATAGCCTTGCTTAGGGCTTCTTCGATCGAAGTGCTCTTCAGCCGCTCCTGCGTTACAATATACGCGATGGTTTCCGTATCGCTCGTCGTGTGAAAGATCGCCCCTGACAATTCCAGCTGGTCTCTGAGCTTGGCGGCGTTTGAAAGATTTCCGTTGTGCGCAAGGGCCATCTTTCCTTTCTGATGATTGACTTCAATCGGCTGGATGTTGCGCCTGCTAGAGGCGCCTGTCGTGCCATACCGGGTATGAGCGACCGCGATCCTTCCCCGTGGCAGTTTTGTAAGCACATCCTCTGTAAATGCTTCGCTGACCAGTCCCAGGTCTTTATGGGTAAAAAACAGACCGTCGTCATTCACGATGATCCCACAGCTTTCCTGTCCCCGGTGCTGCAGGGCGTATAAGCCATAAAACGCAAGAGCCGCGGCCTCCACCGGCTTTTCGGAATAGACTCCGAACACACCGCATTCTTCATGGATCATATTCCACTGTCTCCATAATTGGAAAGCACACGTGCGGACGGATCGTCCACGTCGCAGCCTTCCCAGGTTTTGTTCGGCATCCAGAAATCGACGACCATCTCCGATTGTCCGGGATAGTATTTCTCAAAGATCTCGCGGTACAGCAGCGATTCTTTGGTGAATGGACGGGCATGGCCGAACTGTATACGCTGGGCTTCGAATGCCGCGTCCGAATACTGCGTCTCGGCGTATTCTTTCAGGTAATCCACCATAGAGTGGCCGACAGCATCAGAAAACGCCGCTTTCTCACGCCAAAGGATGGAGTCCGGCAAGTAGCCCAGCCCCTCGAAGGCGTGACGGAGCAGATACTTTCCCTTACCATAGGTGTTGATCTTTTTTTCAGGATCCAGACCCAGGACATATGCGGCAAAATCCAGATCCCCAAAGGGCACTCTGGCTTCGAGAGAATTGACTGATATGCAGCGATCTGCGCGAAGTACATCATACATATACAGCTCACGGACGCGTTTTTCCGATTCTTCCTGGAAAGCATCCGCGGAAGGTGCAAAATCAGTATACTTATAGCCAAATAATTCGTCGGAGATCTCCCCTGTGAGCAGTACACGAATGTTGGTCTGCTCGTGGATCGCCTTGCAGACCAGGTACATGCCCATGCTGGCACGGATCGTTGTGATATCATAAGTGCCCAGAAGATGGATCACATCCTCCAGAGAGGAGAGCACTTCATCCGGCGTCATAAATACTTCTGTATGATGGCTTCCGATGAAGTCTGCGACCTGTTTTGCGTATTTCAGATCGATGGCATCTTTGCTCATACCGATGGCAAATGTCTCGATCGGCGTGCCGCTTTCTCGGGCAGCGATCGCACATACCAAAGATGAATCCAGGCCACCGGACAGCAAGAAACCGACTTTTGCGTCAGATACCAGACGTTTTTTCACTCCACTGATCAGTTTCTCACGGATCTTTCCGCAGGCGATCTCCAGATCGTCGTGGCAGACGGTCTGTGTCTTGGTAATATCACGGTAGCAGATGAACTGTCCGTCTTTATAATAGTGTCCAGGCGGGAACGGCAGGATCTTGCCGACAAGACCGACAAGGTTCTTGGCTTCGCTGGCAAAGAGGATCACACCATTGGAAGTGTAGCCATAGTATAAAGGGCGGATGCCGATCGGATCCCGCGCAGCAATGTATTCCCCTGTTTTCCCATCATAAATGACACAGACGAACTCCGCGTCGAGCATAGCGAACATGTCTGTCCCATATTCGAAGTACATGGGCAGGATGATCTCGCAATCGCTGTCAGACTGGAAGGAATAGCCTTTCTGCCGCAGCAGCTCCCGTTCTTTTTCAAAACCATACAGTTCACCATTACAGATCACATAACTGCCATCCAATGTGAAAGGCTGCATACCGGAGGGCGTCAGTCCCATGATGGAAAGTCGATGAAAGCCGAAGAATCCATCACCGACAGGCACGACTCTAGTATCATCCGGTCCGCGGGACTTGGTCCGTTGAAATCCTTCGAGGAGAGCGCTCCGATCCGGAACGCTCCCGCAACAGGCAAAAATAGAACACATGATCTGACCCTCTTATTCGACGTCCTGCAAAGCGTCGAAACCTTCTTCACCGGTACGGATCTTTACGACATTTTCTACGTCATAAACGAAGATCTTTCCGTCGCCGATATGACCGGTATACAATACTTTCTTTGCTGTCTCGATGACATCACGCACCGGGATCGCGGATACAACGATATCGACCTGTACTTTCGGCCGCAGGTCTGTTTCGACTGCGACACCACGGTAAAACTCGGTGTGGCCTTTCTGCATGCCATAGCCCATGACGTGAGAGACCGTCATGCCGGTGATGCCCAGTTTGGACATGGCGTCCTTAAGCGCATACAGCCGTTCTTCCTTGAATACGATCTCGATCTTGGTGAACTTGTGGCCATCTGTCGGAAAGGCAGGTTCACGCTGCACCGGAACCGCCTCAGCGATCGGTGTGGTACCTGTAACTGCGACGACAGGCTCGCCAGTACCGAATTCAGAGTAATTGTCCACAGCAGGCATGAAATCCGCGTAAGCACTGGGAAGACCATGTTCACTGACGTCCAGGCCGGCAAGCTCATCTGCGGGTTCCGCGCGAAGAAAATCCAGTTTCCTAAGCATCAGGAAGAAGCAAAGCATGGTGATCGCTGCCCAGGCTGCAACGGTGGCAAATCCAAGAAGCTGGATGCCGAACTGAGAAAACTCCCCAGTATAGAATACA
>CADBPG010000175.1 GCA_902796435.1 uncultured Eubacteriales bacterium
GATGTGGCGGAACTGGCAGACGCAGCAGACTCAAAATCTGCCGATGGTAACATCGTGGGGGTTCGATTCCCTTCATCCGCATTTTCTCAATTATATCATGTTAGGAGAGAGTAAGTATGAGCGTAGAATTAAATGCTGTTATGAAAGGTAAAGTCACCGGTATCCAGTCCTTCGGTGCTTTTGTTGAGTTGGAAGGCGAGAAGAAACAGGGCCTGGTCCACATTTCCGAAGTTTCCAACACCTATGTTAAGGACATCAACGAGTTCCTGACTGTCGGCCAGGAAGTCGAAGTCAAAGTCATCAAGATCGACGAAGAAAAGGGTAAGATCTCCCTTTCCATGCGTGCTCTTATGCCGGAACCGGAGCGCAAAGAGCGTGCCGAGCGTCCGCGCCGCGAGCGCCGCAATGGCGGCCGTCGTCCGAGCAGCCAGCCTGTATCCTACAAGGATCCGCAGGAAGAAGGCTTCAACGTTCTGGGCGAAGAGCTGAAGAAGCTCAACATCGAGCTGTAATCCTTTCCAAAGAAATCATAAGCGTATGTGCAGACATACGCTTATATTTTTTATCCAGACTCCTGCAAGAATAAAAATACCGGGCACTGCTCTGCTTTTCCAGATGCAGTGTCCGGTTCTTTTTTATTGTTCCTGGACGGCCTCTTTGATGATCTCGTCCTCTTCTTTGTTGGTACCGCGGAATTTATCCAGGAGGTCAGGGACCATATCCAGGACCTTGGTGACCGTATCCTGCTGCTTGATGTTGACCAGGCGGGTCTGCCCGTCCTTGATCACCAGCACGGAACTGGGAGACATCTTTGCTCCCACACCGCCGATGGCATTCTTTCCGCTGGGCAGTTTCTCCGCCCGCTTCTGTTTGCTGCCGACACCCGCTCCAAACTGCACATCGACCAGCGGCAGAACGATCGTGTCACCGATCGTGATCGGCTCACCGACAACAGTTTTGGTGGTGATAAACTCCTCCATCGCTGAAAGCAGGTCTTTCAACGATTCCTGAGCCGCATTGATTCCCATAGTATTTCCTCCCATTTATTTCTTCCGTATGAATTTGATCAGTTTCCAGACCCGCGGGCTGATAGCCAGTCTTAAGACCGGGAACAGGATCATATAGGCCTGCAGGTGCCCCTTGCAGTACAAAGAACCTGCGAAGATCTTTTCTTCAAAGTCAGGCGTCAGATCCACCTCATAACGGCTGATGCCATAGGTCATGCAGCTGAGCATGGCGTAGGCCGCGGCGATCTTTCCCGTGGTGACCGGGCTGTCCAGTCCATAGATGCCGTTCAGCTGGAACTCCCGGGGTCTGATATTTCTAAGAAGCTTCCGCAATTGCCTGATCAGGAGCCAGATCAGGAATGACCTGTCCGGATAGTCCATGTACTTGTGGTACAGGCTTTCGACTTTGAAGATCTTCTCCTCGATGCTCTCCAGCGTGGAATCGATCTTGTCGGTCACACCCTGCACCTTTTCTTCCGTCTGCTCCCAGGTTTGAAAAGCTTTTCCCAGCAGCGGATGGGATGCATCGAACTGTACTTCTCTGCCCGTGATGGCCGAGACCGCAGTATAATCATATACCGGTTCGTACGGGGGCTGCTCCGGCTTTTCCTGCTTGGATTTCTTCTCTTTTTTCTTTTTCTTCGGTTTTTCTTCCGCGACGGGTTCTTCTTCCGGTGTTTCCGGTTCAGGTTCCGCCGCAGGCGCTTCCGACTGCTCTTCGACAGGCGCGGAGATCTGCTCCGCCACAACTCCGTCGGCTATCGTCTGCGGTTCCGGCGTTTCTGCCGTGTCCGGTTCTTCCGGTGTCTTCTGCTCGATCACCGCATCAATGTCAGGCTCTGTGGTTGTATCGGCAGCGATCTGTTCCGCTGCGGACGCTGCTTCCGGAGCCTTTTCTTCTTTCTTGTCCCCAAACAGCTGTTTTCGGATCCAGGCGATCCGCAGCACGCCTTCCAGTTTCTTATCCTGGAACCGCACGTCCGCACTGACCAGACGCAGCAGGGTATATACCCGGGCGCTTGCCTGATAGTCCTTGGACTCGCTGTCCCCGGATGCCTCAACTTTGTACAGGATCGGGAAGAAGAAGACCAGCAGAAGCACGAGGAGGATCAGCCCCAGGATGCCGACGATAGTCCATCCCAGTACCTGAAGAATGATGAGCAGGATCTTTCCTATGACTGCCCAGACACTCATCCACGCACCTCCGCTCTTGTATGCCGGGCGCTCTTTCTCCACACCACGAGGCTTCCGAAGAACAGAAGCACGAAGGGGATTCCGAAGATCAGCCCGATGCGCATGGCTGTATCAAAGAAGAACTCCTCCGGCAGCATGTTGATCATCAAGGATACGTCCGGATCCAGAAGCCACAGATCATTGTCGAAAAAGATCTCGTGGAACTGGATGAAGGCCGTGTCGAAATGTCCAATGACATAGATGACCAGCACCGTAAAAACCAGAAGGACGATGCCCCAGGTGAGCACGCAGGCCCGGCTCAGACTTTGGAGCCGCTTCGGGAACCTGGCCAGGAGCCAGACCAGAAACAGCACCGCCAACAGGCCTGCCGCCGTATTTCTGATGATGAAACCTTTGCGGAACAATTCCTTTACGTCCACCATATGCAGTTTTTCCCGCGTGTCAAAAGCTTCCCGCTTCTGGCCTGCCACCTCGACCTCGATCACCAGATCGTCCCGGTCATCGGACAGGTACTTCAGTGTTTCATCGAAAAGACTGTCGACACCTTCTTCAGACATGGACAATACCCGGGGGATCTCGTATTTGCGCATCTCCCGGTAAACGTAGGGTCTGTCAAAGATCGAGATCTGCAGTGCGGTAAAAAACAGCACGATCAGAAAACATAAAGAAATCAGGACCGCCAGGATCTCACGGGCCGTCTTCATGCATACAGCTCCTTTAAATCAAGCTTCAGAGACGAAAGGTCCGGATCCCGGACCAATGCCTCTTCTACTGCTTTCTGAAACAGAGTGACCGCGGCGCCATAGCTGTCCGCGATCCCTATGATGACAGGGCCATCCGCCTCAGTCTGGGCGATGGCCTTATAGAATTCTTTTGTTGAGAAGATCTCAGCCGTATAGGATGGGCGGCTGCTTAAGACAAGCACAAACAACTCCGGCGCCGTCTCTCTTGCAGAAACGGTGCGGATCCACTGGTCTTTACGCAGCGGGTCGCTTGTGATCAGCCTTTCAGAGAATCTCACTCTTCCTCAGACTGGGGCGCTTCAGCTGCATCGGCAGTGCTTTCAGTCTCCTCCGCTTCCGGGAACGGGGTTCCGCAGTTGACACACTTCTTCGCGTCCGGATGATTGCCGACCTTGCAGTTCGGGCAGAACTTCAGGATGAAATAACCTTCGTCATTCTTCTCCGGCTCCGGCTGCTCTTCCTCTTCCGCTTCTTCTACAGGAGCTTCCTCAGCGCAAGCCTCTTCGCCCTCTTCCGCAGCTTCTTCAGCGACTGGCTCCTCCTTCGGAGCATCCTTTTTCGCCTGCAGTGCAGAGATCAGATCGATCGCGTCCTGGATACGAGCGCAAGCTGCCCCGATGACATCCTCGTCACGGTTCATGGTGCCTTTTTCGATGTGATACTCGATCTGACCCAGCGCCTTATACTCTTTGTCCAGATTGGCCTGTGCCTTGCGCAGATCAAGCTCCAGCTTCGCAGCTTCCATGGTCTCCTGCGTTTTGTTCGCGACCTTATCCGCCAGTTTCTTGGCAGTTACCATAAAATCGTTCATGTAATCCTTGACTTCCATAATCAATACCTCCCTGAACTTTTGCTTTATTATACTCTTTCAAAACTTGTTACGCAACACTTTTTCCTATGCCTGCATCCGGCAGAACTGCTCCGCGATGACCAGATCCTCCGGATAGGTGATCTTGATATTGGTCTTGGCACCGGATACCATGCCCACCGGCACACCTGCCCGCATGAATACACCGGAGGCATCTGTGATCAGCGCCTTCTCATCTGCGGACAGCCCTTCGTAGCATTTGAGATAATCCAACGCATTGAAGGTCTGGGGCGTCTGCATCTGGTACATGGTGGAACGGTCCGGAACCTCCTGGATCTTTTCCCCATCCAGACTGCAGATGATGGTATCGGTCGCCGGGATCACCGTCATTGCCGGCGTTCCTTTGCACGCCAGGTCGGTCCCGGCCTTGATCATGCCCACGGTCACAAAGGGCCGCACCGCATCGTGGGTCACAAGGATCGTTTCCGGCAGCAGCAGGCCCAGCGCATCCAGCGCTTCGATGGCCTTCAGAAGGCTGTCGCTGCGGTCCTTACCACCGGCCACCAGAAGGATCTGCTCCTGCTCGCCCAGATACTGCAGGATCAGGTCCTCTGTGTGCCTGATCCAGTCCGCCGGAGTCACCAGCAGGATCTTGTCAAGTGCAGGGACTTTCAGAAAGACTTCCAGTGTGCGGATCAGGATCGGGCGTCCACCGATCAGCTGGAACTGTTTCGGTTCCTCGCCTCCCAGGCGGCGTCCGGATCCGCCCGCAAGGACGACTCCATAGACCTTACTTTCCATTCTTGCCCTTCTTGTCTTTTTTCACGGCCTTGTCTTTATCCTTGGCCTTGTCTTTTGCTTTATCTTTGTCTTTGACTTTGTCCTTTTCCTTTTTCTTGGCAGGATCTTTTTCTTTGACTGCAGTCTCAACAACAGGCTCTACGGTCTTTGTCTGCGGTGTCTTTTCGATAGCAGGCATTTCCTGGATCGGCTTCAGGTACTGGGCTTCGTAATACCCATAGAGACCTTTATACTCTTCTGTCATTTCCTGGTGATCCTGCATCAGATGCTGATGTGCATCGAACTTGTACGGATCGTTCAGACGCTGTACCAGGAAAACAGAAATATTGACACAATGCCCGGCGATCCTGTCGGTACTGTTCAGGATCTCTTTTAAGGAAATACCGGACTGCACGCTGCATTCATTGTTCTGCAGACGTTCGACATGATGATCTTCGATGATCAGCCGCATGGAATCAATAACCTCTTCCAAAGGCTCCACCCGTGAAGCGATCATCTGGTTCTCGTTCTTATACGCATCTACTGTAGTCTTCAGAATATTATCGATTGCGGCGAACATGGTGCGGATCTCGGTTTTAGCCGCCTCGGAGAAGCTGACACCGTTCGTTTCGTTGAATTCCAGCACATGCGCTATCTTCATGCAGTAGTCACCGATACGTTCGAAGTCCGTGACCGACCGCAGCAGTTCGTTTGCCAGACGGGTGGACTTCAGTTCCAGGGTAGACTCTGTAACACGCACGAGATATTCGCTGATCTTCGTTTCCGCCCGGTCCAGGAAGTCCTCGTTACTGCTCATCTCCCGCATGGTCTTCTCGTCGAATTCTTCCAGCAGCTGCTGTACCTTCGTAAAGCTGGAGCGTGTCATATCGCCCATATCGCCCACCAGTCTGCGGCTCTGCTCCAGAGCCAGGGCCGGTGTTTTCAGGAACATATCACTTAAGGATTCGAAGCGCTTGGTCGCCCACTCCTCTTCCTCGGTCCGCGGGATCAACTTGTTGAGGAGCTTGACAAGGGCGCCTGTCAGTGGCATGAGGATGACCGCTGTCGCGATATTGAACAGGGAATGGAAGTCTGCCACATTACCACGGTTGACCACATGGTCCCAGATGGCGATTCCATGGGTTCCCTTGATCAGATAGATCAGGCCGCCGAAGACCACGGCGCCGATCAGGTTGAACATAAGATGTACGACCGGCACCTTACGCGCATCTCTGCTGGTGCCGATACTGCTGATGAAAACAGGGACGCATTTACCGATGTTCTCACCGATGATGATCGGGATCGCCATACCCCATGTGATGGTGCCTGTGGCCGTCAGCGCCTGCAGGATACCGACAGAAGCCGAAGAGCTCTGCACGATGGAGGTCACCAGGATTCCGACCAGGATACCCAGGATCGGGTTGGAGAACATGGTGAAAAGCTTCTGGAATGCTGTGCTTTCTTTCAACGGTGCTACCGCACCTTCCATGGTGGTCATACCAATGAAAAGAATACCCAGACCGATCATGATCCGGCCTGCCATGTCGAACTTTCGCTTCTTAATGAACATGGTGAAGACGACACCGAGGATGACCAGTACCGGAGCGAAGGCCGACGGCTTCAGAAGCGTAAGGATCAGGCTCTGGCTTCCGATATCACCTAAACGCAGCAACTGGCCCGTCATCGTGGAACCGATATTGGAACCAAACAGGACAGGAATGGCCTGCCGGAGTGTCATGATGCCGGCATTGACAAAACCCAGTACGATGACAGCGGTCGCCGTAGAGCTTTGGATGATCGCGGTGACGCCTGTACCTAGGGCCAGACCCTTGATCGGGTTGTTTGTCAGTTTCTCGAGGATCTTTTCCAGCTTGGCACCGGTCATCATCTTCATGGCCGCACTCAGGTAGTCCATACCATAAAGGAACATACCGATACCGCCGAGCAGTGTCAAAACATTTAAGATATCCATACTTTCAGCCTTTCAGATTTCAGCCGACCACGCGTGGCACACGGGCCGACACTTGACAGGCTAATTCATAATTGATGGTTCCGACCGCGGCTGCCAGCTCATCCAGCGGCAGCCCGGGACCGAAGAGCGTGACCTCGTCACCCTCTTGTGCTTCAGGAATTTCGGTCAGGTCGATCATGAACTGGTCCATGCAGATCCTGCCGCGGATCGGCGCCCGTTTCCCACGGATCAGCACCTCGCCGCGTCCGGAAAGCAGGCGGCTGTACCCGTCCGCATATCCTACCGGGATCGTTCCGATGCGTCTGGGGCCATCCGCGACGTAGGTCCCGCCATAGCTGACCGCGTCGCCTGCCTCGATCTGCTTGATATAGACCACATGGGTCTTGAGCTCCATGACCGGGTGCAGGGGGAAGGCCTGCGTATCCATCTCTTCCGAGGGTGTCAGTCCATACAGGATGATACCGGCACGCACCATCTCGAAATGGGCCTCCGGCAGTTCCATGATGGCCGCGGAATTGGAAGTGTGCCGCACCGGGATCACCACGCCGGCATCCTTCAGGGCCTGATACATCTCGTTATACCGTGCAAGCTGCCTGCGGGCTGCCGTTTTGTCGGCCTCATCCGCCCTGGCATAGTGGGTGAACATACCCTCGATCCGAAGTGCGGGCAGTTCCTGGATCTGCCGGATTACTTCAACAGACTGTGCGTTGCAGGGAAATCCGATCCGGCTCATGCCCGTATCCAGCGCGATATGTACGCGGGCTGTCTTTCCGACGGCGGCCGCTGCCCGGGACAGGTGCTCTGCCATAGCCAGGGTGAAGACCGTGGCGGACAGATCATACTGCACCAGCGTGGGTGCGTCAGAAGGCGCTGTGAAGCCCAAAAGCAAGATCGGCTTCGTTACACCCAGCTCTCTAAGCCGGATCCCTTCTTCCACCACCGCCACCGCATAGGCCGCGACCTGCTCCTCCTCCAGTACGGGCAGCAGGTTTTCTACCCCATGACCATATCCGTTGGCCTTGATGACCGCCATGATCTTCGGGCCGGGTCCTATGGTCCTGCGGATCTGCTGGAGATTGGCGCGCAGCGCTTCCTGATGGATGTACGCGCGCACCCGGTAATAAGAGTCTTTTTCTTCCATAACCTCTTCCTGGTTTCTATAGATTTGCCATTCCGGCAAGAGTTTCCATATGAATGGCCGCACAGATATCAGAAGCCGTCATTGCGTAATGCCCGTGCAGTGCAGCCGCCCGGTCACCAGCGGCGCCGTGCAGATAAACGCCCAGATACGCAGCTTCGAATGGAGCCAGACCTTCCGCGGACAGACCACCGATCATACCAGCCAGTACATCACCCGAACCGGCGGTGGCCATACCATGGTTGCCCGTCGTATTGAAGTAGATCCGTCCATCCGGCGCGGCGACCAGTGTCAGCGCGTCCTTGAGGACACAAACCGCATTGTATTCAGCTGCCAGATCCTGGGCCGCGGAGACCGGATCCTGCGCGATCTCGGCCACGGAACGCTTCAGCAGACGGGAGGCTTCGCCCATGTGCGGGGTCAGCACCGTACGTCCACCGTGGGCCTTGACTTTTTCTTTGATCTCAGCCCGTGTGGAGAGGATGTTCAGCGCATCCGCGTCCAGCACAGCCACCGTCTCCTCCGGCAGCGCGTCCAGTATGATGCCCATCAGTTCGACCACGTAAGGCACCTGGCTCCAGCCCGGGCCCATCAGGACCGCACTGGAAATGGCGATCGCCTCACGGATCGTTCCGATGTCCCGCGGATCGACCATGGATCCATGGTCCACATTTTCTTTGATGATCTCATAGGGTGTGATGATCACTTCCGGCAGCAGACTCTGCACCACCGGGCGGATATCCTTCGGGATGATCATATCGACCAGACCTGTCCCTGTTTTATAAGCTGCGGAAGCACTGAGCACAGAGGCGCCGGTCATGTTCTTGGAACCGGCCGCGACCATCAGGCGTCCATAGGACCCCTTGTGGCTGCGGTTGTAACGTTTCGGCAAAAGGCCTGCCACATCGCTCTGCTCGATGGTGAACCACTGCACACGCTCCACCGGCTGCGCACCGGCAGGGATCCCGATGGGCCGCACGATGACTTCTCCGGCGTAATCGTGACCCGGATACAGCATCAGGCCGGCCTTCAGTTGGGAAAATGTGACGGTCAAGTCCGCACGGATCGCACAACCCATGACGCGGCCATTGTCCGCATGGATGCCTGTAGGAATGTCGACCGCGGCCACCTTCAGCCCGTTCTTCTCCCGCGCTTCGTTGATGCGCAGCACCAGCTGCCGGACGATGCCATCGATCTCTCGGCTCAGACCGATCCCGAAGATCGCGTCGACCACCCAGTCCGCCTGCATGATCATATTTTCAATGACATATACCTGATCCGGCCGGATCAGCGGGATCTTATATGCCTTCAACATTTCATATTGCGTGCGGGCATCCCCCTGCAGTGAGGAAGGTTCTTCCAGGGTGAACACCTTGACGTTCATGCCCTGCTGTTTCAAGAACCGGGCAACAGCGAATCCATCGCCACCATTGTTGCCTCCGCCGCATAAAACCAGGATCCTGTCTGCCTCAGCGGCCCGCTTCAGGATCTCCTCCGCGACAGAACGCGCGGCCGCCTCCATCAACAACAACCCGGGGATCTTCAGATCCTGGATCGCGTAACGGTCAGTTTCCCGCATTTGTGCTCCCGTGCAAACTTTTTTCATGGTCCTGCCTTCTTTCTTGGATTTCAAATCAAGCCATGATACTCAACATCTGCAATGTAACTTCCAGGGCCGGCGTTTCATGGTTCCGCACCCGGAAGAATTCCAACATCTGATAATGCCCCATGCGCGCACGTTCCTGCTGCATGGAGCCGGCAATGTGCGGTGTCAGGATGACATTGGGCAGATCGTAGAAGGGATGCCCCTCTTCCACCGGTTCCGGCAGGGTCACATCCAACACCGCGGTCCGGCCGGGTCCTTTGCGCAAAGCCTCGGCAAGATCTGCCTCCACGACCTGGGCGCCGCGGCCCGTATTGATGAAGGTGGCATAGGGCTGCATCAAGTCGAACAGCTGGCCGTGCAGCATACCCACCGTCTGCGGATTGTTCGCCACATGGTTGGAAATGACACTGCAGGTGGAGAAAAGATCCTCCAACGTGGTTTTTTCTACACCCAGATCCCTGGCCACTTTCTCGGAAAGGAAGGGATCAAAGACCTTGACCTGCACCTCATAGGCTTTCAGCATCTGGATGACCAGCCGGCCGATCTGACCCGCGCCGATCAGTCCTATCTTGGTTCCATAGACACCGGGATGCGCCTCGCTGAAAGCGCGGGCCGCCCCATGATGATGGTCCTTATACAGGCGTGCTGCCTGAAAATACCCCTTACAGGCCAGGATGATCTGCGCCACCGTATATTCCGCGACGGGCACAGCATTGGCCGTGGCCGCACTGAAGACCCGGACACCGGCCTCCAGGAAGGGACGGGCAAAGGCCTGGACACTGCCGGCCGCGTAAAAGACCGCTTCCAACTGCGGGAAGTACTTCTCGATCTGCCCACGGTCCAAAGGCAGCATGCCCCAGGTGGAAAAGATGTACTGCACGTCCGTCAGGTCCACCCTATCCAGTTCCTGCTGGCTGGTGATGACCGCCACGAACTCCAGCTCCTGCTCCAGCCGGGCTCTGTCCTCATCCGCATATACTTTCCGGAGCAGTTCCATGCCCCGGTCACACATCCAAATTGCTTTCATTTTATTTCCCTTTTACGATGGACCGCAGGGTTCCGGCATCCCTGATACACTGCACCCGGCTGTCATTCTGCACGAATTCCAGAAGAAAATGATGCTCTGCCTTACTGTGCAGCCGGATCAACCGGACGACATGGCTCCAAAATTCGGTACCTTCCTCCAGAGGATGGCGTACATTGCCCGGACTCGTCCACTGAAATACATGGACATTGGATAAATAAGGCAAAACGCGTTGCAATTCCGCAAGGTTCTCTTTCTCCGAGATATCCGGATTCGGCTGCCAATAGGTCTTAAGGCCAGGCACCGCCTGCAGCAATGCCAGTGCACTGTCTGCGTTTTCAGTCAGCGTATGTCTGTGGTATTCCGTCGCAATACAGATTCCTTCA
>CADBPG010000176.1 GCA_902796435.1 uncultured Eubacteriales bacterium
CAGTGGCTGGCCACCGTCGTGGATCTCGACCTCCACGTCCGGATAGCTCTCATGCAGGTAGGCTTCCAGCTGCTCAGTCACGGCAGCATCCGCGTCTTCACCGCAGTAGAGCGTGACCAGTTCCGGCTCATTCTCCATCATGGCGTCCAGAAGTGTACGCATGGTCTCGACCTGATCGGTACCGACCGCGGTAACTTCATCGTCCAACAGGGCCAGGAAATCATCCTTGTGGATCTCGATGTGGTTCACGTGCGTGTCGCGGACCGCGAAGGTCAGCTGACCGGTCATGACCGATGACAGGCTTTCCTTCATGGCTTCGATGTTCTCTTCGATGGAATCAGAGATGCCGTAATTCAGCATGGCGGTGATACCCTGGGGGATGCTGCGGGAGCCGACCACATAGACTTTTTTGTCTTTCGTCAGTTCCGCGGCCTGCCGCGCTGCCAGAATGATGTTTTTATTGTTCGGAAGAATGACGATGTTCTCCGCATTGACCTTGGCGATGGCATTCAGCACGTCTTCCGTGCTGGGGTTCATGGTCTGGCCACCGGGGATGACATAGTCAACACCCAGATCCTTGAACAGGGAAGCGATGCCGGCGCCGACAGAGACGGTGATGAAACCGATTTCCTTGGCGGGGCCTTCCTGCACAGGTTCTTCTTCTGCAGGCTTTTCCTCTTCCTTGGACAGGTTGAGCAGGTTCGAATGCTGCTGGCGCATGTTCTCGATCTTGATGTTGATGAGCTGGCCCAGCGCAAGACCCTTCTGCAGTGCCTTGCCCGGATCATTGGTGTGGACATGGATCTTGATGATATCATCATCCGTCACCAGGACTAAAGAATCACCAATGCTTTCCAGATATTCCTTCAGTGCGGGTGCGTGGGATTCCGGATCCTTGACACCCTGTACGATGAATTCGGTACAATAGCCAAAGCGGATGGATGCAGGATCGATCTGCGCCTGCACGGAAGGCTCGGCCTTTTCCTTGGCGGCTTCCGCAGTCTGCAGTTCGGGGATCTCGTCGGATTCCGCACGCAGACCGTTCAGCATACCTTCGAAGACGTACAGGAAACCCTGTCCACCGGCATCGACCACGCCGGCTTCCTTCAGCACCGGCAGCATGTCCGGTGTCTGCTTCAGGACTTCCCAGCCCTGGGCGATGGTGGCTTCCAGAAGTTCTTCCACATCCTCGGTATTCATGGCGTAGTTCAGCGCAAAGGCTGCCATTTCCCGTGCGACGGTAAGGATGGTACCTTCCTTGGGCCGCATAACGGCCTTATAGGCGGTCTCCACACCCCGGCTCATGGCTTCAGCGAAGCGGCCGGCACCGATCTCCTGCGTTTCCTTCAGGCCACGGTACATACCGCGGAACAACTGGGAAGTGATGACGCCGGAGTTACCGCGCGCACCACGCAGTGCTCCGGAAGACAAAGCCTTTGCCAGCACCGGAATGGTGTCGGACCCCTGCTCCACGAATGTCTGGCGCACCTCACGGGCCGCGGACATGACAGTCATGGACATATTTGTTCCGGTATCTCCATCCGGTACCGGGAAGACGTTCAATTCATCGACGATCTTCTTGTGCTCCTCCAGACGATTGGCCGCACAAACGATCATCCGGCAGAATGTTCTGCCATCAATGCTTGTATGCAATGTTACACCCTCCTGCGTTCCCTCTTATTCTTCACTCTTGTCGACACGGACGCCTTCAACGAAAACGTTGATGTGATCGACCTGAACGCCCAGAGAATCTTCGACTTTATATTTGACTGTACTCATCAGATTGTCGGCAATGGCTGAGATCTTGGTGCCGTATTCTACGACGATATGGAAATCCAGGATGACCTTATCGTCCTCGGTCGTTTCGACCTTGATACCTTTAGTCAGGCTGTCGCCAAGCAGAAGCTGAACAAAACCATCTTTTACGTTGATGGACGCCATACCTACGACGCCGTAGCATTCCATAGCGGCTGTACCGGCGATCCGCGCGATGACTTCATTCTCGATCAGGATCGTTCCGATCGACGTGATGACTCTTGCTGCCATATGACTCCCTCCTCTATTATGACATATGCGTAATTGCCCATAAAACGACGTTATTATAGCAAAAAATCCATTGCTTGTAAACCATATTGAAAAAATCATATATTTTTTTCTAAAAGGACTTGAAATGCAGAGATTCATCTGCTAAAATGAATGATGCTATGTTCAAAAAGTAGTTTTTTACATAGACCATTCCAAAAAAGATAAGGAGGTGCAAGCATGGCTAAGTGTGATATCTGTCAGAAGGGCGCACATTTCGGAATCAAGGTCAGTCACTCCCACAGACG
>CADBPG010000177.1 GCA_902796435.1 uncultured Eubacteriales bacterium
CCTGATCGACGATCTCGGCCTGTACATAGACAACCTTATGGCCCTTGACCGTGTCTGCCGGTGCCGGATTCTTCTCAACGCACAACCGGATACCACAGGCCTCACCCGTCGTTTCGATCTTGTCGCAGGAGACTTCCGCGCCGCCACAGAAGCTGACCGCTTCCAGAACGCCGGGCTCGTATACTACGTCAAAGATGAAGGAATAAGGCATACCGGTGACCTTTGTCTCGCCGGCCTTCTGACGGGCAACCGCCTTGCCGTTGATCCGGATCTCCACCTCTTCTGCCGCGGAGAAGACCGCGACCTGGATGTTCCGGCCTTCCTTGCCCGGCCAGGTCCAGCTCTTGCGACCATCGGTGAAGCCCCAGCGGCTCAGCATCTCGACCTTGCCGAAATTGTCCGGATCATAGGAGTAAACGTAGGTTTTTCCGCTGCCCCAGACCACATTGCGGTAGTCGCCCTGCGGCAGGATGTGTCCGTTGATGTCCACGTCCGCGTCATTGGCCAGACGCCAGGGGAACTCGGAAGTATGAGACATCAGCGCGTACGGTCCAATCTTAAGCAGCGGATCGTCCGGATCCAGGAACAGGGCCTTGCCGATGCCGGCCTCGCCGATATAATCATAGGCGGTCCAGGTGAAATCACCGATCATGTAGGGGTTCTCTTCGATCATCGGCCAGTGCATGCCGATCTCGTTACCGAAGTTCTCGGAGCCCAGGATGATCCGCTCCGGATACATTTCATGGTCGCGCAGGTACTTGTCTTCCATGTAGTTGTAGCCCACGATGTCCAGACCGTTGGTGAAGGCTTCGGAATACTCTTCCCAGGAAGTATCGTCCTTGGCAACGTCGGAGTTCTGCGCCGCGTTGACCATCTTCTTGAAGGTCTCGGCGGCCAGATAGTCGTCCAGACCGTTCCAGTAGGAGCAGATGGCATTGGAGACCGGACGGCTCGGGTCCAGAGCACGGACCGCTTCCGCCAGACGGGTCGCCAGGGTGTAGCCGTTGTTCAGGCCGCCACGCTCCGGGATCTCGTTGCCCGTGGACCAGATGATGACGGAGGGATGGCTGCGGTCCCGCTTGATGAAGGCGGTCAGGTCCTTCTGCCAGTCGGTATCGAAATACTGGTTGTAGTCACCAGCACGCTTGGCAATGCCCCAGGCATCGAAGGACTCATCGAATACATAGATACCCAGCCGGTCGCAGGCTTCGATGAAGGCGGCCGAAGGCGGGTTGTGCGTCGTGCGCACCGCGTTGAAGCCGATGGATTTGAGGATGCTCAGTTTATGGTATTCTGCGTCATACAGGGAAACGGCGCCTAAAAGGCCATTGTCATGATGCAGGCAGCCGCCCTTCAGCTTGACGGTCTTGCCATTGATGCGCAGGCCATGGCGCACGTCGGCCTGGATGGTGCGGATACCGAACAGGACTTCAGCCTGATCTACCGTACCATTTTCCTCAGGTACCAGATGTGTGCGGAATTCACCCACGTCCTGCACCTTGGCAACCACCTTGTACAGGTTCGGCTCCTCCGCGCTCCACAGCAGCGGATCATCTACCGTCAGCATCAGATAGGCGGTATCGGTGGCACCGGCGCCGATCTGCATGCGCGTCTTACGGCTGACCACCGTCTTGCCGGTGGCATCCTCCACCAGGCAGACCGTCACCTCCGCGATGCTGCGCTTCAAGGTACTATTCTGCATTTCCACCTGGACAGCGACGGTCGCTGCACCATCTTCGATATCCTTCGTGACGGCGTAGATACCATCCTTGACGATGTGCAGGCGCGGGCCATGGGCCAGTTCCACCGACCGGAAGATACCAGCACCGGAGTACCAGCGGCTGTTGGGCTGCATGCTGGGGTTGACCGTCAGGGAGATGCGGTTCTCCTCACCGAAATAAATGTAGGGCGTCAGGTCCGCCACGAAGGGTGCATACCCATAATGCTGCAGAGCGACGCGGTTGCCGTTGACCTCGACGGTGGCGTTCATCATGACACCATCGAAATGCAGTTCAACGACCTCATCCTCCCATTCCTTCGGGAATGTAACCATCTTGATGTAGTGAGCCACACCGGCGTTATAATATCCACCGGCCGGACCGGCGACCGCTTCCGGGAACGAGTCGGACTCGATCATATAATCATGAGGCAGATCCACTGTTTTCTGCGTCGGGGATTCCATCCCCGGCCGATAGACCTCCAGATGTCCCAGGTCAAAGATCCACTTCTGGTCCAGATTCTGTTTTTTCATGATACTACTCCTCCTAAAAAATCATCTTAGGCATCAAGTTGCCTGACGCTTTTAAGAATATGATACCCGGACTGCCGTCCGATAGTTGCACAATTGCCAAACACCCGCTTCAGCTCCTTGACGGCGCTGTCCGCGCCCTGCTGCTTGCGGATGACGACGTACAAGGCGCCGTTCTCTTTCAGGTGCTCATAGGCCAACGCGAAAAAATGATAGACCGTACTTTTTCCTGCTCGGATGGGCGGATTCGTGGCCACCAGCGTATAATCCTGGTCGGTGACCTTGTCCTCCGTCACCACCTCAGCCGTAATACGGTTGGCCGCTGCGCCGCGCCTTGCCAGGTCCATGGCCCGTTCATTGATGTCCATCAACGTGGCTTCCGCTCCCAACTGGTCCGCCAGCACCAGGCCGATGGGGCCATAGCCGCAGCCCAGATCCAGGATCTTCTCCGTGTGCTCCTGATCCTTTAAAATGGTGCGGATCAGAAGATCAGAGCCCGGGTCCACCCGCTGGATGGAAAAAACACTGTGGTCGCTGAAAAACGTATAGGTCCGGCCGCCCACTTCATAGTATAGCGTCTGCACCTCCGACTTGGAGGACGGATCCTTTGAATAATAATGATCAGCCATGGCGCGCCTCCTGCAGGATCCGAGTCAGTTCCGCGAACTGCTTCAGGTCCAACGCTTCGCCGCGGATGGTCTCAGACAGGCCCATCTGGCGCAGCGCCTCTAGTAAGGTCTCCTTGTCCAGGCCCAGAGCCGCATCGTGGGACACACTGTTGACCAGTGTCTTGCGGCGCTGGCCAAAGGCCGCGCGAATCAGGCCGAACAAAAGCTTTTCATCCTCCACCTGCACCGGCGGGTGGGCATATCGGCGCAGCCGGATCACGGCGGAGCCGACACCGGGCCGGGGCATGAAACAGTTCTGGGGCACATATGCCGCGATATAGGCTTCCGCGTAATACTGCACAGCCAGTGACAGGGCGCCATAATCCTTGGTGCCCGGGCCGGCCTGCATACGCTCCGCCACTTCCTCCTGCACCATGACGGTCACGCTCTCCAGCGGGATCCCGCTTTCGAACAGCATCATGATGATGGGCGTCGTGATATAGTAGGGCAGGTTTGCGATCACCTTGATGGGCCGGTCCACCTGCTGCTCCTTCAGGAATTCCGGAAGATCCAGCTTCAGAAAATCGGCCTGCACCAGGGTCACATTGCGGTAGGCCGCCAGATTCTGCTCCAGGATGGGGATCAGCCGCTTGTCGATCTCCACGGCGATCACCCGGCCGGCTTCCTCTGCCACGACCTGCGTCAGGCTGCCGATGCCCGGTCCGATCTCGATCACCACATCGTCCGGCTGGATGTCTGCCGCCTTGACGATCTTGTCCAGCACGTGCAGGTCGATGAGGAAATTCTGCCCGAACTTCTTCAGGAACTGGAACTCATGGGACTGGATGATGCGGATGGTGTTCTGCGGATAGGCGATATAGGCCGTATCCGGTTCCCGGCGGCTCAAAGCGGCACCCCAAACAGATTGCAGGCGTTCTCGAAGGTCGCTTCCGCGATCACCTCCGGATCCACCCCGCGGATCTCTGCGATCTTCTCGATGATGTACGGAATGTTGCGGCTGTCATTGCGGTGCCCGCGATGCGGCACAGGTGCCAGATAGGGGCTGTCCGTCTCGACCAGCAGCCGCTCCAGGGGCAGTTTTTCCACCGTTTCGATGACCTTGCGCACCTTCGGGAAGGTGACCATGCCGCCGATCCCGATGTGGAAGCCCATTTCCAGGAAGCGCTCTGCCATTTCCACACTACCGTTGTAGGAGTGGATGACACCGCCCACCAGACCCTTGCCGTAGTCCTTCAGGATATTGTAAGTATCCTCCAGAGCCTCCCGCGTGTGCACGATGATGGGCAGCTCCAGTTCCTTCGCCAGTTCCAGCTGCTCGACGAACCAGTCCTGCTGCACGTCCCGCGGTGAAAAGTCATAGTGGTAATCCAGGCCGATCTCCCCCACCGCGACCACTTTGTCAGAAGAAGTCAGGTAGTTGTACAGCCGGTCCAGATTGTCCTCGTCCATCTCGGAGGCGGAATGGGGATGCACGCCAATGGCGCCGTACACCCAGGGGTATGCCTCGATCATAGCCAGCGTCGTCTTGCAGGTCTTGATATCGGCAGCGCAATTGATGATATATTCGATCCCCGCGTCATGACAGGCTTTCAGCACCGTGTCCCGGTCCGGGAACTGCGGATCGTCATAATGTGCGTGGGTCTCAAAGATTCTCATGTATCGATCTCCTTTATGCTAACTTGATGCAGGTGCCTTCTGTGATGCCCTGCTCATTGAACGCGTCGACGCGGACGTAGTAGTCCCGATCCTTGACCAGTGCGCCTACACGCTGGGTCTTCGCCCGGAAGACCATGTAGCTGTGGTACAGCTTGTCCGGCGAGGAACCGAAGAGGATGTTGTATCCCACAGTGTCCGGCTGCTCGGTGATGGTCACTTCCATGTCCAGATCCCCGGTACGGACCGCGGTGAAGGCCGGTACCGCAGGCTTTTCGCCCTCGCCCAGGCCGAAGACACGCAGGCCGGATACACAAGGCTTCTGCTCATAGGGTACACGGATGTTGGAAAGCTTCAGATAACGGATCTTTAGGCCTTCCTCGAACACCAAGAAGTCATGGCTCAGGTCGGTTTCCGCCTCGGACTTGTCCGCAAGGACACACCAGGTCTCTCCATCCGCGGAGCCCTCCAGCTTCCACTGGGTCTTCAGATCTGCCCCATCGATGAAGCGGTCCTGGTCACCCGGCTGCATCTCGCCCGGGACCGGGATGTCGATATCACCGTCCGCAAAGTTGATCTGCACGGCGTGCACGTCAAAGGCCTTTTCCAGGTCGACCATCAGCCACTCATCAGTGCTGTTGGAAGCCGCTTCCCACCAGGTCTGCACGTTTTCTTCGACCGCCAGTTCCGGCGCGTGTCCCTCGGTGTTGGAGGAAGCACAGGCCGCCTTGCCGGAGCTCAAAAGCATCCAGGCCGGATCCCGCCAGGCATCCTGCCTAAGGCCGGAGACGGCCATCGGCCAGTCACCATAGCGCTGGTTGCAGAACAGTTCTCCGTCTGCATCGAAGCCGGCCGGCCACAGACCTACCCGGCGCTCGAACATGTGATGGGTGGAGATGCGCATGGTCGCCGTATGCCACCAGTTGCCCTGCTCATCCTGCATGGAAGAACCGTGTCCGGCACCCGGCAGGAATCCACCTGGCTTATAAGAGAAGGGATTGTTCTCTGCCAGCGTGTAGGGGCCTAACGGGCTGTCGCTGACATAGACACCATCAGAGTATGTATTGTACTGGGTGCCAGGGCAGGCATACTGCAGATAGTACTTTCCACAGTGCTTGTCCACCCAGGCGCCTTCGATGTACGGCATATTGGAGAACATACCCTTGATCATCGGGACGATATGCGCCGGCAGGCTGTCCGCCGTTACACCCCGTGCCTGGAGGAAGCCCTGGAACTGGGCCTCGATCTCTTCCTCCGTCGCGGGCGGAATGGAATTGTCCTCTCCGCTGCGCTCATACCCGATCTCCCAAGGATGGCCCTCGACAAGGACCTTTGTCTCCCCGATAGGCAGCATGGTGGCAGGATCCAGCTCCGTGCCCCAGATGGGCGTCGTGTTGGAGCAGCCCCAATAGAAATAGACGCGTCCGTCGTCATCGATGAAAAGATTGGGATCCCAGTAGGGAAAGGTGCCCTCGATCTTCTCATAGGGACCATTCAGAATATCGCGGGTGCGGTACCGGTCGCAGTTTTGCTCTCTGCGGGAGGCACAGTAGTAGACCCAACCGTTCATGACCCGCACATCCGGCGCGTAATCATACAACGGCAGCTCCTCAGGCAGCTTGTGGTTCTCCCAATGGACCAGGTCGTCAGAGACCCAGACACCCAGCGTCATGGACGCGAAGATATAATACCGACCTTCAAAGCAGATCATGGAAGGATCCGCCGCCTCACGATTGATCTCGATCTTGCCGCCACTGCGGGGATCTTTATTGAACTGATAACGGTAATTCACATTAACAGGGTTGCAATAGTATTGCATATAGAATTCCTCCGATCTTTCTGTCTTATACGTAAGATCACTTGTAGTTATGATATCACATTTCCCTCCAAAGTAAAACATAATTCCTTGTGCAATTGTATCTTTTTCAAACTTGATGCACCCCCGCATTTTGTCGAAATTCCTTCTTTACAACCCTGCCTTTTTCATAGTAAAATTTTTATAAATTGGTTCCTGTTTTCACGATAAAATGGGCATTGAAAGGAGCACACAAATGATAGATATTCGTCGTCCCGACAATATGGTCCGCATCGAGACCGAAGCACAGGCTAAGGCCTACATCGACGAACAGATCACACTTCTGCGCCAGCAGATCGGCGACAAGAAAGTCCTGCTCGCCCTCTCCGGCGGTGTTGATTCTTCCGTAGTCGCTGCCCTGCTGATCAAAGCAGTCGGCGACCAGCTGGTCTCCGTACACGTCAATCATGGCCTTCTGCGCAAGGGCGAACCCGAGCAGGTCATCGAGGTTTTCCGCAACCAGATGCACGCCAACCTGATCTATGTCGACGCCACCGACCGTTTCCTGAATAAACTGGCCGGCGTCACCGATCCCGAAACCAAGCGCATGATCATCGGCGGCGAATTCATCGAAGTATTCGCTGAAGAAGCCCGCAAGCTCGATGGTATCGAATTCCTGGCACAGGGCACCATCTGGCCCGACATCCTGGAATCCGAAGCCGGCATCAAGGCCCATCACAATGCAGGCGGCCTGCCGGAAGACCTGTCCTTCGAGCTGGTCGAACCCGTACGTATCCTCTTCAAGGATGAAGTCCGCGTAGTCGGCAAGGCTCTGGGCCTGCCGGACAACATGGTCTACCGTCAGCCCTTCCCCGGCCCCGGCCTGGGCGTCCGCTGCCCCGGTGCCATCACCCGCGACCGCCTCGAAGCCGTCCGCGAATCCGACGCCATCCTGCGTGAAGAATTCGCCAAGAACGGCCTGGAGGGCAAAGTCTGGCAGTACTTCACCGTCGTTCCGGATTTCAAATCCACCGGCATCACCGACGGCAAACGCACCTTCCAGTGGCCCTGCATCATCCGCGCCATCAACACCACCGACGTTGTCGAAGTTACCGTAGAACACCTTGATCCCGCCTTCATCGACCACCTGGTCCAGCGCATCACCACCGAAGTCCCCGGCATCAACCGCGTCCTCTTCGACTACACACCCAAGCCGCCAGCGACTGTGGAATACGAATAATTGCAAAAAGCCTCTGAAAGCCGCATAAACAGCGGATTTCTACAATCTCAAAACGGCTTTTGGCAACGTTTTGGCAACATCTGTAATAATCCATCGAATAACAAATATGAGCTAACTGATTTTTTCCGAATATCAGTTAGCTCATTTTTGTTTTCATTCAGCGAACTTGCTATTTCTTCCTGAGACTCTTAATTAGAGCATCACTCAATTCCTGCGAGGGCATTTTTTGCCAGATTCCAGAATCGTCATATTCAGGGTAGTTGTAACGCCATCGATCATATTCTTCCTTAGATATCTCTCCTGCACGATATTTTTCTGCCCTCTCAGCCCAGGTGAAGGCTACTCTGTGAAGAAAACGAGCACCACTACCTTTTCTGGAATCAATATAAAAAAGAACTTCATCATCTCTGGTTTCAATAGTTAATCCATACAGATCTTCCAGTGCAAAAAGTGTATGAATCAGACCCATATCCGTATCTATATCCGGAACTTTTAGAGCTGACGTTGAAACACCTAAAGCAGCAGCCAGTTTATTGATCAAATCATCTTTAGGTGTCCTGGACCCGGCCTCATACTGCGCCATACGGACATCTGCCGTCTTTTCAGGCAATCCAACGATTGTCCCTAAATACTTCTGAGTCATCCCTCTCAAATTGCGGATGAATCGAATTCTTTCACCAATAGCCATAAGTAAACCTCCAAAGTGATCGTTATCATGATTCTATCAGATATGTTTAATGCCGTCAAGTACAACTTAAACTAAATAATTTAATTTTATCTTTTCAGCCTCTTGACATAACTTATTTTGTTTAGTATTATACTATTGAGACTAAACATATATAGTTAACTTTGACAACTGAATGATCGTCTACGCTGAGATAAACCGCCATGATCTCCATACGGAAGAAGCGCCTCGCAAGGGGACGGCAGAGGGCTGCACAGGGTTTTCTGTCAGGAAACAGCAAAGGTAGAACGGCAAACACATTAATTCAATTGAAAGGGGTGGAAGTAATATGTCTGAAAATACAAATTTCCTAAGAGTCAAAGAAGTTGCTAATGAACTTGGCGTTTCGGAATCGTATGCATATAAGATCATCCGAAAGCTGAATGCCGAACTCAACAGAAAAGGAATACTAACGATTTCCGGCAGAGTAAACCGGCAATACTTCATGGAGCGGCTCTACTATCAGAGCGATACTAATAAAGGGGGTTGAAAACATGGCAGTTTATAAAGATGGAACTACCTGGCGCGCTGTTTATCGATATACAGACTGGCAGGGAAATAAGAGGCAGACACAGAAAAGAGGCTTTGCAACAAAGAGGGAGGCTCAAAAGTGGGAACGTGAGCAGCTGCTCAAGACGAAAGCTGAACTGGATATGACATTTTCCAGTTTTGTTGATCAATATACAGAAGATATGAAAAGCCGGATCAAAGAAAATACATGGCTTACAAAGGAGCATATTCTCAGAACCAAGATCGTTCCATACTTCGGAAATCGAAAAATCAACGAAATACAGCCTAAGGATATCATTGCATGGCAGAACAAGATGATCAACCATCGGGATGAAAAAGGGAAAGCCTACTCCCCTGTCTATCTGAAATCATTACACAGCCAGCTCAGTGCCGTATTCAATCATGCAGTAAGATTCTATGGTTTGCCAGAGAATCCGGCACTAAAAGTTGGAGGAATGGGAAAATCAAAAAGCAGGGAAATGCTTTTCTGGACTCAGGATGAGTATTCGAAGTTTGCTTATGAAATGATGGATAAGCCCCGCTCTTTCTACGCTTTTGAAATGCTCTACTGGTGTGGCATCCGGGAAGGCGAACTGCTTGCACTAACACCGGAAGATTTCGATTTTACAAAAGGTACGGTTACGATCAATAAATCGTACCAGCGATTGAATGGCAAGGATATCATCACGGAACCAAAAACACCTAAAAGCAATCGTGTTGTACAAATGCCTGACTTCTTGGTCGATGAAATGAAGGATTATATGCAGCGGCTATATAAGATCCGTCCCAAAGACAGGCTATTCGAAGTCACCAAAAGCTATCTGCATCGGGAAATGGATCGCGGCGCTGCTGCCGCCGGTGTCAAACGCATCCGCATTCATGATCTGCGTCATAGCCACATATCCCTGCTGATCCAGCTTGGCTATTCAGCGGTAGCTATTGCTGATCGTGTAGGCCATGAAAGTATTGACATCACTTATCGATACGCACATCTTTTCCCAACAACACAAGGAGAAATGGCGCAATCACTAAACAAAATCAGGGGAGGTGAAAACAATGTCAGCGAAAAACAGAGATGAACATAACCGCTGGAGAAACATCACAGTTGGGTTTCGGGTATCGCCGGAAGAGAACGAACAGATCAACATTGCTGTTGCTCTATCCGGCCTGCCCAAGCAGGAATACTGTTATAGAAAGTGTATCAACCGTGACATTATCGTCCAGGGGAATCCACGGGTGTACAAAGCTTTACGGCAGCAGCTCATTTTCGTTCTTGATGAACTGAAACGTATTGAGGCCGGCGGTAATGTTCAAAATGAACTATTGGATAACATCAGGCTCATCACCCGGACTTTAGAAGGAATAAAGGAGGAATGCATATGACGAATGAAAATAAAATGACCGCCCTAGGTATATCTGTTGGCGCAGATAATGGGCAGTCACAAAATAATCTTACAAACAAAAGTATAACTGATAAAGATGCAGAAATCAACGTTTTTTTAGAAAAGCAACGGGAACAGGCTATACAGGAGTATCTGCAGCTCCATCCGGATCCGTCCCGAATGGATACCATGTCTCAAAAAGCACTGATGGATACACCGTTTGAACAGAGACTGCCGATCATCGACGGACTGCTCTACAGTGGTGCATATTTGATCGCCGGACCGCCAAAGATCGGTAAAAGCTTTCTCATGGCTCAGCTTGCCTACCATGTCAGTACAGGAACCCCTTTATGGGGGTTCCCAGTGCGGCAGGGAACGGTTCTCTATCTTGCTCTGGAAGATGACTATGGACGGCTTCAGACACGAATGTATCGCATGTTCGGAGTTTCTGACAATACAAACTTATTCTTCTCCATTGCCGCGAACCAGATGAACAACGGCTTAAATGATCAGCTGTCC
>CADBPG010000178.1 GCA_902796435.1 uncultured Eubacteriales bacterium
GATGCCCTCACAGTACTGGCAGATCTCCTCGATGTGGTCCACACCGGACTGGTTCTCGATCTTCGCGATGATGTCGATCTGCTGACCGCCGTGGACGTTCAGGAAATCCCGCATGCTGCGCACATCCTCGCCGGTGGATACGAAGGAGGCGGCCACAAAGTCCACACCGTTCTCGATGCCGAACAGCAGGTCCTCCTTGTCCTGCGCGCTTAAGAAATCATCCGCCAGGACCTTGCCAGGGAAATTCATACTCTTCTTGTCAGACAGGGTGCCGCCGGAGACGACCGTGCAGACCACGTTGACGCCCGAGATTTGTTCCACCCGGCACACCACCAGGCCGTTATTGACCAGGATCTCATCCCCCGGATGCAGGTCCTGATACATGTTTTTGTAGCTGACGGATACGTGGTATTCGTCGCCCTCACATTCCTCGCAGGTGAAGGTGAAGGTATCCCCCTCCTGCAGTTCCACCTTGTGGTTTTCAAATGTGCCGATCCGATACTCCGGGCCTTTGGTGTCCAGCATGATCGCCAGAGGTATACCGAGTTCCTTCCGTACCTTTTTGATGGACTCGATCTTTGCCTTGTGCTCTTCATGCGTACCATGAGAAAAGTTCAGACGGGCGACATTCATACCGGCATCGCACATGCGGCGGAGCATTTCCTCCGATTCGCTGGCGGGCCCGATCGTACAAATGATCTTTGTTTTACGCATATGTACTCCTCCCAGGAGAATATTTACTGATTTTATTATAACATAGCCTACATTCTTTGTCTATCTTCTGCCTTGCGGAATGATGCCAGTTTTGCTATACTTATCTTTGTGTCTAAATATGAAAGAAGGCGTTTAATTAATGGAAATTCTTCTGGCTACTGCGATCGCGCTTTTGGCTGGTCTGATGATGACCCGTGTATTTCGTCTGCTGCATTGGAACTTCCCGGATGTCACGGCATTTCTTCTGGCCGGACTCTTTGTCGGGCCCTATTGTCTGGGCCGTTTGGGTCTGCACGGTCTGGGCTTCCCCACCATGGATGCCGTCGATGGTATGTCCTTGATCTCCAGCGTTGCGCTGGGCTTCATCGCCTTTGCCATCGGCAATGAATTCCGGCTTTCTCAATTGAAAGAGACAGGCCGTCAGGCTGTGATCATCGGTATCTTTCAGGCGTTGATCGCCGCCCTGCTCGTCGACGCAGTTTTGATCGTACTGCACTTTATTTTGGGTGAGGACCGTCTGCCTCTTTCGGCAGCGATCACTCTGGGTGCGATCGCTTCTGCCACCGCGCCGGCTGCGACCCTGATGGTCGTCCGGCAGTACAAGGCCAAAGGCCCGGTCACGGACCTGTTGCTTCCCATCGTTGCTCTGGATGATGCCGTGGGCCTGGTCGTTTTTGCGGTCTCCTTCGGTATCGCGCAAGCCATTGAGGGTGGTGCCCTGAACCTGACCTCTGTACTTGTGGAACCTCTGGTGGAGATCGTCGCGTCCCTGCTGCTGGGTTCTTTGATGGGATGGCTGCTTTCGAAACTGGAAAAACTGTTCTACTCCAATACCAACCGTCTGTCGATGTCGATCGCGTTCGTCATCGCGACCATTGCCCTGTCCTCTCTGAAATTCCAGATCGGATCGGTGCACATCACCTTTTCTTCCCTTCTGGTCTGCATGATGCTGGGTACGATCTTCTGCAACTTAAGTGAATTCTCGGCCGACATCATGCACCGTGCGGATCGTTGGACGGCTCCTCTGTACGCGACCTTTTTCGTCATCAGCGGCGCCGGCCTGGAACTGTCCGTGTTCCAGTATCCCAGCGTCATCCTGATCGGTATTGCCTACATTCTGTTCCGCTGCCTGGGCAAATATTTCGGCGCCCGGCTGTCCAGTGGATGGACCCATTGCAATCAGACCATCCGCAAATACCTGGGCATTACCCTGTTCCCGCAGGCCGGTGTGGCCCTGGGCATGGTCGTGACCGCCCAGTCTCTGGGTGGAGAAAAGGCTGCTCTGATCCGCAATATCATCCTGTTCAGCGTACTGGTCTACGAACTGGTCGGACCGCTCTTGACCCGCATGGCACTGCATGCCGCGGGCGAGATCCAGGAACCCCCAAAAGAAAAGACCAGCCGCGAACGTTTCCGTTGATATACGAAAAAAGAGTGGGTATCTTGTGCGATACCCACTCTTATTGTTTTACAAAGGTTTCGTGGCCTCTTTCAGGAACGCAAGATGCTCCGCGTCCAGCAACGGGCCGACCTTGGCCAGCACTTCCTGATGGTACGCGTCGATCTGCCGGATCTCTTCCTCGGTCAAAAGTTCCTTGACGATGGCATCACGCTCATAGGGGCACATGGTCAGCGTTTCCATGCGGTAGAAGGTGCCCCACTCGTTCTCCGTGTAGGGAACGACCAGCACCAGGTTCTCGATGCGGACGCCGAACTTGCCCGTGGGATAGTATCCCGGCTCGTTGGAGATGACCATGCCGGGCTCCAGGCGGACCCGGTTCTGGACCGTAGAGATGTTCTGGGGGCCTTCATGGACGCTCAAGAGATAGCCGACGCCATGGCCGGTTCCATGCTTGTAGTCCAGACCCCGCTCCCACAGCGGCTTTCTGGCCAGGATGTCCAGCGTAGAGCCGGTGGCTCCTGCCTTGAACATCGCGTGTCCCAGAGCCAGATGGCCCTTCAGCACCAGCGTGTAGGCTTCCTTTTCCTCGTCCGTCAGCGGGCCGCAGGCAATGGTCCGGGTGATATCGGTGGTGCCCTCCAGATACTGGGCGCCGCTGTCTACCAGCAGGAAGCTCTTCGGCTGCAGGGTGGCGCAGGTCTCCTTGTTGGGTGCGTAATGGACGATCGCACCGTTCGGGCCATAGCCGGCGATGGTGCCGAAGCTGATGCCCAGAGAATTCTCCTGGTCGATGCGCAGCTGATCCAGGAAAGCGGCCACGTCACACTCCGTCACGCCAGATGCCGCATGGTCCTTGACCCATTTCAGCAGCTGCACCATGACGGCGCCATCCTTGATGTGGGCCTTGCGGAAGTTGGCCTGCTCGGTCTCGTTCTTGACCGCCTTCATGGCGATGACCGCATCGGTCTCCTCAGCGGCGATGGTCCAGCCTTCCGGCAGGTTCTCTACCAGCATCTCATTGACGATCTTGCGGTCCATGGCGATGCGGCTCTTCGGCAGCGTCTTCCAATACTCGGTAAGAGCGTCATAGGGGTGTACGGTCACACCGTCCTTGGCCAGCAATGCCTTCATCTCGGGCGTGACCTTGGCCAGCTCGATGAACAGGTCACAGGTCTCCTTGCCCACCAGGGTAAAGGCATAGGCAACAGGCGTCGCGTAGATGTCCGCACCACGGTAATTCAGCAGCCATGCGGAGGATTCCAGCGAAGCGATCAGATAGTAATCCGCCTTTTTCTCCTCCATATGGGCCCGCAGCCGGGCCAGTTTTTCAGCCCGGGACTCTCCCGTATAAGCCACGTCCAGGTCGAAGATGGGCTCCTGGGGCAGGGCCGGACGGTCCTCCCAGACCTCGTTGATCAGGTCTTCCTTGCAGGCAAAGCCAAGCTGCTTTCTCTCCAGCAGCTTTTTCAGCATGGTGGCCTGGAAGTTGCCGATGGTGCGGCCGTCCATGCCGACGACGCCCTGCTCCTTCGTGTTGTCCACCACGTACTGCTGCCACGTGGGCACACCCGGCTCACCTATCTTCATCAGATTGATGCCTGTGCCTTTGAGCTGCTGCTCGCCCTGCAGGAAATACCGGCCGTCGACCCAACAGGCCGCCTTGTCCTGCGTGATGACCACGGTACCTGCCGATCCGGTGAATCCGGAGATATAGGCCCGGGCCCGCCAGTAGGAAGCGACATATTCGCTCTGGTGCGGGTCAGAAGAAACGATGATATACGTGTCGATCCCACGCGCCGCCATGAGGGCACGCAGGGCACTTACGCGTTCAGGAACGGTTTTCATTGTATCCAAAGGTCCTTTCTTTTCATTTCAAACCTTATCTACTGTACTCCTGTTTTGGCAGGCTGTCAATGACCGGGAAGTATTGAACAAGGCCAGAATTTTGCTATAATGGGGAAAACGGGAGAAAGGATACTGCTCATGAAAGAATATATCATCAAAAAAGTGCCCGGCACCACGCCGGTCTGGTCCGAGGCTGAAGAGGTTTTAGTCGATACATACCCCTGGGGTTGCCCTTTTGAGGAGGCTCCGCAGGTGGCCGCCATGCTGCAGCTGACCGACCAGGGTCTGCACGTACTGATGGCCTGCGACGAAACCGACCCCCGCGCCACCTACACAGAAAACAACGACCCCGTTTGCCGGGACAGCTGCCTGGAGTGTTTCCTGAGCGCCGGCGATGGCGGCTATCTGAACTTCGAATGCAACGCCAACGGCGCCATCTGGAGCGCCTTCGGCCCGGACCGCCACCATAGGCAGTTCCTGCGCGACTTAAGCCTGCCCGAGCCTAAGGTCACGGTCCATAAGAGCCCGGTGGGCTGGGGCGTGGAGTACTGCATTCCGCAGGAAGTCTTCACGGCTTTGTATGGACACCCCCTGAAAGCTGGCGATACCTTCTGCGCCAACTTCTATAAGTGCGGCGATGACACTGCTGTGCCCCATTATGCCGTCTGGAACCC
>CADBPG010000179.1 GCA_902796435.1 uncultured Eubacteriales bacterium
ATTCTTACTTCATTTATACCATGAACGGGCTCATAATTCAATGCAATTATCGAAATGATCGAAACTGATCCTTTGAAGATTTTTTGAAATGTTTGTGCTGTCTGCGGCAATTCTATTGGTGAAGGGAGGAAACACCGATGTCTGAAAGTCGTGAGATCGTAGAGACCTATGGAACGCTGGTCTATGGGATCGCCAGAGCCAGGACACAGTCGAAGGAAGATGCGGAGGATGTCTTCCAGGAAGTATTCCTGACGTATGTCAAAAAGCATCCGGCGCTGCCCACCACCGAGGCCGCCAGAGCCTGGTTTGCCCGCACGACGGTCCACCATTGCAAGACCTTATGGCGAACGAAGGGCCGGCATCGGACCACATCCCTGGATGAGATGGAAGAGGCTGGGCAGGAACCCGGGACGGACCCGATCCCGGAGAAGGACCTGACGGAGGACGTGCGGCAGGCGATCGAACAGCTGCCGAAGAAATACCGTCAGGTGGTGATGATGTACTATTACGCTGGCCTGTCCACTGAGGAAATGGCCCCGCTTCTGGGCATCAGCGCGAATGCCGTCCGGATCCGCCTGAGCCGGGCACGGAAGCATCTGGCCAAAGGATTGGGGGAGCCACAATGAAACTGGAGCAGAAATTAAAACTGGCGGCGCAGTTCGAACAGCCGGATCCGGAAATGATGGAGGCCTTGATCACCCGCATGGAAGAGGTGGAGGCAAAGCGCAGGCCCTTCCGCCTGAAATCCGTTCTGATCGCCACGGTCCTGCTGCTGGCACTGGTGGGCACGGCCTATGCCATTGGCTGGATCCCCGCCTGGACGGGCCGGTTTGCCGGGATCTTCGGAGAGCGGGATGGCCAGAAGAAACTGATCGAGGAGATGGGTGTGCCGCTGGGCGTAAGCAGTACGGCCGACGGGATCACCATCACCGCGGAGTCGATGCTGAATGATGGCAGGACAATGGTAGTCTTGCTGAGCGCCAAGCGGGAAGACGGAGCACCCTTGGTCCCGGCGGACGCGGAAGGGTTCGAGCATCTGGTCTTTGGAGATGGTCCCAACTCCGAAACGCCGGAAGTATACAGGGCGCAGCGGGCCAAGGAGCCCATCACCTATTTCGCGGAGTATCACCCCGGCGAGGAGGAAGCCTACTGCTTTGTCTACTTTGAGACCGCGGGCAGCCTGCCGCAGGAGATCACACTCAGCATGCGGGAGCTGGAAGCCTGGTACGCGGATCATACAGAGCCCATCGCGGACTATACCTGGATCCCGTGGAAGCTGAAGATCCCGGTCCAGGGGGCAGAAGCAGCGCAGAAGATCGCGGGCGGCGAGACCATCGAAGCCGGAGGTGAGACTTATCAACTGGAAGGACTGTACGTGTCACCGATCTCGGTCATGGCAGACTACACAGTCCTCAGCGCCCGGCCTTCGGCCCGCAAAACGGTGGTGAAAAAGAATGAGGACGGCACCGAGGCGGAGGTCACCTGGCATGAGATGGAATACGGTCTGCCGCTGCGACTGAAGGTCCGGCTTAAGGATGGACAGACCATCGATCTGTCGACCATCACCGACAACAACGGTATCACGAACCTAATGGGACGGATCCAGGTGGACGAGGCCCTGGACCAGTACAAGATCACCCAGGGCGGGGTCCTGCAGGAGATCATTCCGTTGGAAGATATCGACTGCATCATCGTGTGTGGCCATGAGTACCCTGTGTCATAGAACACAGGGTTTTTTATGTTGAGAAAAATCTTTTTTTATGGTACACTGTTCCCAATAGTGACCTAAATTCGATAGAAAGAGGACGAGCACAACGTGAAAGACTATAAAGCGAAAAAAGACTGGTTATGGGAGCAGATGACGAAGGCGGGGTTAGCCCCGAAGGATGTGACGGAACTGCTCCGGAATATGGAGCGGACCATCCGCGATGATGCCAAAGAGGAAAAGAACCACCTGGATTCCACGGGCCTGATCAAGTCCTGCCTGGACTGTATCGAGCAGATCACTGTACGTGCGGATGAGGAGGACCAGACACCGGTCCGCGATGCGCTTGCCACCATCAGCGCGAACCTGAAAAAGGCGGCGAAGAGCTACTATCCGGAACAAGAGAGCATCTGGCGCCAGGCGCTGATCCGTCTGGACGATGCGGGTGAAATGTATTTGAAGGACCGGATCCGGCCCGCCAAGGACCCCCGGGCGGAGGACCTTCGGGTCGCAGCGCGTGCGCTTAAGGAGCGTCTTGGGGAAGCGGTGGACCTGACGGCTCCGGATTTCTACAAGAACGTGCGGGAGATGCCGGGCCTGGTGGAGGGCATCGGCAAAGGGATCAAGGCCAATGACGACCGTTTCGCGGAAGAAAAGCAGGCCTTCATCGATACCACGAAGCTCATGCATAGTACCTTCGCGACGGACGATCCGGACAAAAAAGAACTGAAAAAGGCCATCGCCCAGCTGCAGACCAAGCTCGCAGCGGCGGTGGATCCGGAGGATGAGAACGGGGCGGACGTCTTGAGTCTGCCTGGCCTTCTGACCGAGCAGGTCAAGGGGTATCTGCCTGCCGTAAAGTCCAACCAGAAGCTGCAGGCCGCCTATGACAAGGCCACAGCCAAACGTGACAAGAAGGTGGCCAAGGGCAAGGACGTGCCGGAGATCCCGGAGCCGGATCTGGAAGATACTGACGCGATCCGCGACCAGATGCTGGGCGCGATCCGGAAGGTCACGGACCGGTATGAGGCGGAGATCGAGGCTCTGAAGGAAAAGAACTATGAGGCGGAAGCTCTGGACCTTTTGAAATTCTTTGAGGAAGCGCAGCTTAGCGCATTGTAAGCCCGGAAAGGAACACTATGGAACGTATCATCGTAGATCCGCAGCATGCGGTACCGGTCACACCCGGCATGATCGGCCTGTTTTTTGAAGATATCAACTATAATCTGGACGGTGGTCTCTACGCGGAACTGCTGGAGAACCGTAATTTCGAGTCCCTGCGCTGCTATGGTGTCTGGGACGATTACAAGACGGAGAACGATCCGCTGTATGCCTGGAAGGCTTTGAGCAATGCCCAGCTGTCCATCGGGACCGAGGACCCGGTGGCGGAAGAAAATCCCCATTACCTGAAGGTCCAGGTGCAGACGCCCGGTGCCGGGTTCCGCAACCAGGCCTATGATGGTGTCAGCATGAAGAAGGATGCTTCCTATCGGATCTCCTTCTATGCCCGCAGCGCGGAGCCTGTGCTGGTGCGGATCCGCGTCAATGAAGGCGGCCTGCCCGTGGCAGAGACCCGGATCCTGGTGCACGGAGCAGAATGGAAGCAGTACGTGGGCATGATGACCGCCACGCGTGACGTGGTGGGCGGCGCCTTTATGGTGGAACTGCTGCAGGCAGGAACTGTGGATTTCGACTGGTTCTCCCTGATGCCGGAAAACGCTGTGCTGGGCCTGTTCCGCAAGGATCTTTTTGAAAAGCTGAAGGACCTCAAGCCCGGCTTCATGCGCTTCCCCGGCGGCTGCATCATCGAAGGCAACAACCTGGCGAACCGCTACCAGTGGAAGAAGACCATCGGTCCGGTAGAGCATCGTGTCTACAACTGGAACCGTTGGGCCGTGCACGGCGTGCCCCATAAGGGCGAGCCGGAGTGGGAGTACACCTTTGAGAGCCCCTACGCCCACTATGGCCAGACCTATGGTGTCGGCTACTATGAATATTTCCTGCTGTGCGAGGCCATCGGTGCCAAGCCCCTGCCGGTCCTGTCGGTCGGCCTGGCCTGCCAGTATCAGAGCACGGAACTGGTGCCCATCGATACGCCGGAGTTCCAGGAGTTCATCCAGGATGCGCTGGATCTGATCGAGTTCGCCAACGGCGATGTGACCACCCCCTGGGGTGCCCGTCGCGCGGCCATGGGCCATCCGGAACCCTTTGGTATGGACCGCATCGGCATCGGCAACGAGCAGTGGCAGACGGAGTTCCAGGATTTCTATGAACGCTACGAGGCCTTTGAACAGGCCATCCACGCGGTCTATCCGGAGATGAAGCTCATCGGATCGGCCGGTCCGGACGTTTTGACGCCCCGCCATGAGGATGCCTGGAAGTGGATCCGCAGCCGCGCCCAGGAGCGTATCGCTGCAACCGGCAGCCAGGATTTCACCTACGCGGTGGACGAGCACTACTATGTACGCCCCGCCTGGCTGTACGACCATGTACATTTCTATGACGAATACCCGCGCGAGGTCAAGGTCTTCGCGGGTGAATATGCCGCCCATATCGAAGGGCTGGCCGGCCGTTTCAATGCGGAGGAAGCCAACCGTTTCGAGGGAGCACTGGCAGAAGCTGCCTTCCTGACCGGCGTGGAACGCAACGCCGACGTGGTGATCATGGCCTCCTA
>CADBPG010000180.1 GCA_902796435.1 uncultured Eubacteriales bacterium
CCTGGCGCAGCGGATCGTCCGGGGCGATGTACCCGCCGGTCTGAAGGACCGCACCGTATTCTCTCTGGATATGGGCGCCCTGATCGCAGGTGCCAAATACCGTGGCGAATTCGAAGAGCGTCTGAAGGCTGTTCTGAACGAGGTCAAGAGCTCCGAAGGGCAGATCATCCTGTTCATCGATGAGCTGCATACCATCGTCGGCGCCGGCAAGACCGATGGCGCCATGGACGCAGGCAACCTGCTGAAGCCCATGCTGGCCCGTGGTGAGCTGCACTGCATCGGCGCCACCACGCTGAACGAATACCGCCAGTATGTGGAAAAAGACGCGGCTTTGGAACGCCGTTTCCAGCCCGTCATGGTGGAAGAACCCACGGTCGAGGATACCATTTCCATTCTTCGTGGTCTGAAAGAACGCTACGAAGTCTTCCACGGCGTGAAGATCACCGACAACGCGCTGATCGCCGCCGCCACCCTGTCCAACCGCTATATCTCCGACCGGTTCCTGCCGGACAAGGCCATCGACCTGGTGGATGAAGCCTGTGCTGTCATCCGCACGGAGATGGATTCCATGCCCACCGAACTGGACGAGATCTCCCGCCGCATCATGCAGCTGGAGATCGAGGAAGCTGCCCTGAAGAAAGAGGAAGACGACCTGTCCAAGGACCGTCTCCAGGCTTTGCAGGAAGAACTTGCTTCCCTGCGCGACGAACTGAAGGTCATGAAGACCAAGTGGGAGCAGGAAAAGGAATCCCTTACCAAGGTGCAGGATCTGCGTAAGGAGATCGAGCAGGTCAATTCCGAGATCGAACTGGCAAAGCGCAACTACGATCTGAACAAGGCCGCCGAGCTGAATTACGGCCGCCTGCCGCAGCTGAAAAAGGCTCTGGAAGAGGCAGAAGCAAAAGAACACGACGGCACCTCTGCCAAGTATCTGCGCGGCGCCGTCACCGATGAGGAGATCGCCCGCATCATCGCCCGTTGGACCGGCATCCCGGTGTCCAAGCTGATGGAGGGCGAACGCGAGAAACTGCTCCATCTGGATGACGAACTGCACAAGCGGGTCATCGGCCAGGACGAAGCAGTCACCGAAGTCGCAGAAACCATCCTACGCTCCCGCGCCGGCATCCAGGACCCGAACCGTCCGCTGGGCTCCTTCCTGTTCCTGGGCCCCACCGGTGTTGGTAAAACCGAACTGGCCAAAGCCCTGGCCCAGGCCCTCTTCGATGACGAACACAACATGGTCCGTATCGACATGAGCGAATACATGGAGAAGCACTCCGTCTCCCGTCTGATCGGTGCGCCTCCGGGATATGTCGGCTACGATGAAGGCGGTCAGCTGACCGAAGCCGTCCGCAGACACCCCTACTGCGTCGTCCTCTTCGATGAAGTCGAAAAGGCCCACCCGGACGTATTCAACGTCCTGCTGCAGGTTCTGGACGATGGCCGCATCACCGATTCTCACGGCCGGACGGTGGACTTCAAGAACACCATCCTGATCCTGACCTCCAATTTAGGATCCCAGTATCTGCTGGACGGCATCGATGCCAATGGTGAGATCCGGCCGGAAGCCCGCGCCCAGGTAGAACACCTGCTCAGCCAGTCCTTCCGTCCCGAATTCCTGAACCGTCTGGACGCCACCGTCTTCTACAAACCGCTGGCCAAGGACCAGATCCGCCAGATCATCGACCTGATGCTGGCCGACCTGAACCGCCGCCTGAAAGACCAGCAGCTGTCCCTGCGGGTGACCGACGCCGCCAAGGACCTGATCATCGACCAGGCCTACGACCCGGTCTACGGTGCAAGACCTCTCCGCCGCTTCATCCAGCGCCACGTGGAGACACTCCTCGCCCGCCGCATCATCGAAGGCAACGTGCACACCGGCCAGGAACTGGTGATCGACAGCGACGGAACCAACCTGTATTTGAAGTAAAACAATAAGAGCGTCCTGTGACTATGGCTCGTGCTCTGCACATAAATGCGCAAATCGCACGAAGCCATAGCCACAGGACGCTCATTTTGTCTGAGTTTCAAAACCTTGCAAAGTATTTCGAACGGCAGCGGGCATTTACCCACCATGGCGAGATACAAAGCATAGCGGTGGGTACTTCTCCCCTCCCAGACAAGCAAGATTGGCCATATATCCGCGCGCATCGCGCATTCAAGCACAGAGCACTAGAACATATGACCACACCCCGGCAAAGCAGGACCAGATCTTGCAATCTCTTCCCTCCCAGACAAGAAAGAGTGGTCATACATCCAAACGCGTGTTGCGCATTTATGCGCAGAGC
>CADBPG010000181.1 GCA_902796435.1 uncultured Eubacteriales bacterium
CATCGTGTTGTAATTCCGCTGTTTACACTCTGTGCACTCTAACGTGATTCTAGTACGCACAACTTCCACCTCCATTGGTTGATCTTGTCGCATCTGCCTTGCAGGGTAACCTCATTTTTCCGTTTTTTAACGCGCAAAAAAAAAGAACCCTTCAGCGTTGCCTAATGATTGTAGCACGGGGGTGTCGTGAAGTCAAGCAGTTTTTTCGCTATTTACAGGGTTTTTTGCAGATCGATGGGGCAAAAGGTATTGGTGCCGAGGCAGATTAGGTTCTGTAGTGGGTATTGTTTTTGACAGGGCGTTGGGTGGCGGGGATTACTGTCTGAATGGACTTTCGCTTGCGGCAGAAGGTAATGGATTTGGTGGATTACTGTCTAAATGGACATCCACTCGAAATATACCGTAAAGGATTTTGCGGATTACTGTCTAAATGGACTTCCACTCGCAATATACCGTAAAGGATTTTGTAGATTACTGTCTGTTTGGATTTTCGCTTGCGGCAGAAGGTAATGGAATTGGCGGATTACTGTCTAAATGAACTGCCACTCACAACATACCGTAAAAGATTGGCTGATTACTGTCTAAATGGACTTCTACTTGAAATACACCGTAAAGGATTTTGCGGATTACTGTCTAAATGGACTTCCACTCGCAATATACCGTAAATGGACTTAAGACATTACTGTCTATCTGAGCCTCCATTCAAAACACACCGTAATTGGCCAAAACTATTACTGTCTGCACGGACCTCCGCTCAAAACACACCGTAATCACCCAGAATCATTACTGTCTACACAAGCCTCCACTCAATATACACCGTAATCCCCCAGAATCATTACCGTCTGCATGGGCCTTCACTCGCTACAGACAGTAAACCCCACTTTCTACGCCTCTCCTCCAGCCGCAGTCTTCAGCGCCAAGGTGCAGAATCGAATCTTCCGCTCCCCTGCCAGCGGCCGCAAAGTCCTGGCCGCTTCCTCGATGGTGCTTCCCGATGTGTAAATGTCATCGACCAGCAACAAATCTCCCGCGGGCAGCTCCTGCAGGGTCGAATCCGCATTCTTCACCATTCCAAACGCTCCGTGCAGGTTTTCTCTTCGAGCGTGGGAGGACAACTGGTTCTGCGCCGCGGTCGCCCGGTCTCTGCACAGAATATCCGCCACCGGGATCCCGGTCTCCCGGGACAGTGCCTGCGCAAGCAAAAGCGCCTGGTTGTAGCCGCGGGTGCGCAGGCGGCTCTTGTGGATCGGAATCGGGACCAAACAGGCCGCGTGCTGAAAAGCGGTCGGGTCCTCCTCCACCGCCAGCCGGGCGAAGCCCTGTGCGTAAGAAGCCTGATCTTCATATTTGAAGCGGTGGATCGCTTCCCGCATGCCGCCCGTGTACCGAAACATGGCCCGGCCAGGTACCGTCGAGCCGTGCATGAGGCAGGCCGCGCAGACCTGCCCCTCTGCCTTGTCCTCAGGGACGGGACCGGAGCAGATCCGGCAGCGGTTCGGGCCGAAGCGGTAGGGTTCCAGGCTGCACTCCGCGCAAAGAACCGCGTCGGAAAACGGCGGCAAGATTTGGGCGCAGATCAAGCAGCGTGGTGGAAAAAGGATGTTTTTCAGTACAGACACTGTACCTCCTGTAGGTTCAGGCGAAGTCCTCGATCGAAAGGCCGTGGGCCGGCCGGCTGCCGCCTGCCGCTTCCTGGAGGCGGGTGCGCAGCCCCGTATACCGGACCGCCTGGGTATTATTGTCGACCATGCGCTGCACCATGTTCTCACTGCCCACGATGATGCAGTAGCGGGTGGCACGGGTGACCGCCGTATACAGCAGGTTCCGGGTGAAGAGTACCTCCGGGCCGCTGAAGAGGGGCATCACCACGACGGGGCTCTCACTGCCCTGCGCCTTGTGGATGGTGATCGCGTAGGCCATCTCCAGTTCTTCCAGCATGCTGTACTCATACTCGACCTCCCGCGATTCGTCGAAGACCACCTTCATGCTTTTATCCTCCGGATCGATACTCTTGATCCGGCCGATATCACCATTGAAGACGCCCTCGCCCTCCTCGATGGGATAGCCGTAGCGGTTCAGTATCTGCCAGGGTGTATTGTAATTGTTCCGCACCTGCATGACCTTGTCGCCCTCGCGGAAGGTCACCCCGCGGAATTCCAGTTCGTTCTTCTTCGCGGTCTTCGGGTTCAAGGCCGCCTGCAGCAAGGGATTGAGGGCTTCCACCCCCAGAAAGCCCCGCTTCATGGGCGTGAGCACCTGGATATCCTCGGTGGGGGAACATTTCGCGAACTTCGGGATCCGGTGCAAGATCGCGTCCACCAGGGTGGGCGGCACTTCCTCACGCAGCTTCCTGCGCATCAAGAAGAAGTCCGTACCCTGCCGGTTGAACTCCGGATACTGCCCATCGATGATCCGGTGGGCGTTCAGGACGATGTCGCTCTGCTCCGCCTGCCGGTAGATCTGGCTCAACCGGGCGACTTTCACCGCGCCAGAGGCGATGATGTCCCGCAGCACATTGCCCGGGCCTACTGAAGGCAGCTGGTCCGCGTCGCCCACCAGGATCAGCCGCGTTCCGGGGCTGATACCTTTTAATAGGCTGTGCATCAACTGAATGTCCACCATGGACATTTCATCCACAATGATCACGTCTGCCTCCAACGGGTTTTCCTCGTTGCGCTGGAACGTGGCGCGGCCGCCAAAGGACTCCTCCGCATACTGCATCTCCAGCATCCGGTGGATCGTAGAAGCCGTGCAGCCCGTGGTCTCGGTCATGCGCTTCGCGGCACGGCCGGTAGGTGCTGCCAATAGCACGTCCGCCTTCAGATCGTCCAGGATCTTCAGCAGTGTATTGATGATGGTCGTCTTTCCTGTGCCCGGACCGCCGGTGATCACCTGGATGCCGTTGGTCAGCGCCGCCAGGATCGCCGCCCGCTGCTCTTCTGAAAGCTCGATCCGCTCACCCGCTTCCGCGTCCTTCAAAAGGCGCCTGCACAGGTTTTCCGGATACGGCAGGGCCTGTTTCTTCAGTTCCAGAAGCCGGTAGGCCGTGTCCGATTCCGCATTATAGTAAGAAGCAAGAAAGACCCGGTCCTGGCCCTCCTCTTCCTTTTCGATGACCCGATGCTCCAGATTGAGCTCCGTGACCGCATTGTCCACCAGGATCCCGGAAGCCTCGGTCAACCGGAAGATCTTGTCCTCCAGAAGGCTGCGGGGCAGGAACACATGGCCTTCTCCCGCCGCTTCCTGCAGCACATACTGCACCGCCGCCCGGATACGGAAGGGCGACTGCTCCGGCGTACCCATCAGCCGGGCGATCTGGTCCGCCTTGCGGAAGCCGATGCCATGGATATCCTCCGCCAGCCGATAGGGGTTGTTCTCCAGGATCTGGATGGTCTTTTCCTTATACTGCTTGTAGATCCTAAGACCCATGGACATAGGGATATCGTATTTCTGCATGAAGAGCATGGCTTCTCGCTGCTTGTGCTGCTCCGCGAACTGTTCGGCGATCTCCATGGCCCCATGCTTGCTGATGCCCTTGATCTCGGAAAGCCGCTCCGGCTCCCGGTCCATGACCTCCAGGGTCAGTTCCCCGAAGCGCTCGACGATGCGGTGCGCCAGCGCGACACCGATCCCCTTGATGACGCCAGAGCCCAGATAGCGCTCGATCTGCTGCGCCGTCTTCGGCATGATGCGCTCGAAGGAAGATACCTCGAACTGGTCCCCATAGATGCTGTGCACCTTCCAGGCGCCCTCCGCGGAAATGGTCTCGCCCGGCTGCACGTCCGGCAGGATGCCCACGACCGTGATCCGGGCATTCAAGCCCAGTTGTCCCTTGGTGCGGGTCTTCTCCGCCTCCGCTCCCTCGACTTCCACCTCGAGGATCCGATAGCCATTATCCTCGTTGCTGTAGATGACTTCGGTCACAAGGCCCGTGATCTGCTTCTCTGTTCTGTCCAACCTGATATCCTCTGACTAAAAGAGTGCAGATCGCTCTGCACCCTTGAAATTAACAATATTTACGCAATGCTTCCACGCGGTCGGTCCGCTCCCAGGGCAGATCGATGTCTGTCCGTCCGAAGTGGCCGTAGGCCGCTGTCTGTTTGTAGATGGGACGACGCAGGTCCAGATCCCGGATGATGGCTGCCGGTCTAAGATCGAACTCATCCCGCACGATCTGTGCCAGCTCCTCATCGGACATGATACCGGTACCCCGGGAATCCACCAGGATCGATACCGGTTCCGCCACGCCGATGGCATAGGCGATCTGGATCTCAGCCCGCTCGCAGAGCCCCGCCGCGACCAGGTTCTTGGCCACATAGCGTGCTGCGTAGGCTGCGGAACGGTCCACCTTCGTCGGATCTTTGCCGGAGAAGGCGCCGCCGCCATGGCTGGCATATCCACCGTAGGTATCTACGATGATCTTACGTCCGGTCAGACCGGAGTCACCCTGGGGGCCGCCAATAACGAAACGGCCGGTCGGGTTCACGTAGATGATGGTATCACTGTCGATGAGGTTCTGCGGAATGGTGGGCATAATGACCTCACGGATGATGTCCTCCCGCAGGTTTTCGATGTCGACCGCCTCGCTGTGCTGGCTGGAGACCACGATGGTCTTCACACGCACAGGGGTATCATCCTCATATTCCACGGAGACCATGGCCTTGCCGTCCGGTCTCAGATAGGACAGGGTGCCATTCTTGCGGACCTCCGCCAGGCGTCTGGTCAGACGATGCGCCAGCGCGATGGGCATAGGCATCATTTCCGGTGTTTCCTTACAGGCAAAACCGAACATCATACCCTGGTCGCCCGCGCCAAGCTGATCCTGCTCCAGGCCCTCCTTCGTTTCCAGAGAATGGTCGACACCCATGGCAATGTCCGGAGACTGCTCGTCCAGCGCCGTAAGCACCGCACAGGTATCGCAGTCGAAACCGAACTTGGCACGATCGTAACCGATCTCCCGCACGGTCTCACGCACGATCTTCTGGATATCTACATAACATTCGGTAGAGATTTCGCCCATGACCAGGACCAGACCGGTGGTACATGCAGTCTCACAGGCCACACGGGCCATGGGGTCCTGTTCCAGTATAGCGTCAAGAACGGCATCCGAGATCTGGTCACAGATCTTATCCGGATGCCCTTCGGTGACGGATTCAGATGAGAAGATTCGTCTCAAAACAGTTTCCTCTTTCTTTCGTTTGTACGGCCCTGCTCCTGGACACGGCCGCTGTCCAGCTGCTCGATATAACGTCCGGTGCCGATGGCCACGCAGGAGATGGCGTCCTCGGCGACGAATACGTCGACCCCGACCTTTTCCTGCATCAATTTATCCATGCCTGCCAGAAGGCTGCCGCCGCCTGTCAGCACGATGCCGTTTTCATGCACGTCTGCCGCCAGTTCTGGCGGTGTCTGCTCCAGCACATGGCGCACCTCATCCGTGATGACGGTGAGGGGTTCCGCAAGTGCTTCCGCGATCTCCCGGGATTCGATGACCTTGCCCACCGGCAGGCCGCTGATCAGATCCCGGCCCCGCACCTCCATGGTACGCCGCTCCGCCTTTTCGGAAGCCGCACCGATGCGGATCTTGACCTCTTCCGCCGTATGCTGGCCGATGAGGATGTTGTATTTTTTCCGGATGTAGCGCATGATGGCATCGTCGAAATTATCACCCGCCGTTTTGACCGAGCTGGATACCACGACGCCGCCCATGGATAGGACCGCGATGTCAGAGGTACCTCCGCCGATGTCCACGATCATACTGCCGCGGGGCCGGTTGATATCGATACCAGCGCCGATGGCGGCCGCGATGGGTTCTTCGATGACATGCACCGGCTGACGGGCGCCCGCCGCGATGGCCGCGTCACGCACCGCCTTGCGTTCGACCTCGGTGACGCCGCTGGGTACGCAGACCGCGATGACCGGGTTGCGGAACCTGCGGCCGATGGCCTTATGGATAAAGTATTTCAGCATTTTCTCCGCATAGCGGTAGTCTGAAATGACACCCTCTTTCAAGGGTTTGATGGTCATGATATGTGACGGCGTCCGACCGATCATTCTCCGCGCCGTTTCTCCGACCGCCACGACCTGGCTGTCCAGATCGGTATCGATCGCGAGCACGGAAGGCTCGCGCATGACGATGCCTTTGCCGCGGATGTAGATCAGCACACTGGAAGTGCCCAGATCCACGCCGATACTGGTATTGAATAACATGCTTCGTCTTTGCTCCTTATCAGAGTAGTACTCTCTATTATAAGCAACCCTATGACGATTGTCAAACCCATTTATTCTTCCAGTACATGCTCCATGCCTTGGCCGATGATGGAATGCACATGATCGTCCGCCAGTGCGTAGAAGACTTGTTTGCCGTCTCTGCGGCTGCGCACCAGTTTGTTCTGTTTCAGGATCCGCAGCTGGTGGGAGATGGCCGACTGGGTCATGTTCAAGGCCGCCGCCAGATCACAGACGCACAGTTCCTGGTCGAAAAGGGCGAACAGGATGCGGATGCGCGTAGAATCACCAAATACTTTGAACAATTCAGCCAGATCATAGAGCGAATCCTCGTCGGGCAGCCGGCTCTGGACCTTGAGCAGCAGGTCCTTATGGACCTCAGGGACCTCACAATGTTCGATATCGAAAATAGACATATAAACTCCATTCCTTATAAATGCGCGACGTATAAGGTGCGGATGGCGTTCAAAACCGCCAGCACCATGACGCCCACGTCGGCGAAAATCGCCAGCCACATGCCGGCAATGCCGAAGGCGCCAAGAACCAAACAGATCAGTTTCACGCCGATGGCGAACACGATGTTTTCATAG
>CADBPG010000182.1 GCA_902796435.1 uncultured Eubacteriales bacterium
ATGGCTTTTTCGAGGCCTTCTTTGACGCTCATCATGCTGTCTTCGTGTTCGATGGAGATGATGCCGTCGTAGCCGACGGTCTTGAGGGCGGTGATGATTTCTTTCCAGTACATTTCGTCATGGCCGTAGCCGACGGTGCGGAAGACCCAGGCGCGGTTTTCGATATCGCCGTAGTGTTTGGTGTCCAGGACGCCGATGCGGGCGGTATTCTGTGCGTCGATGCGGGTGTCTTTTGCGTGGAAGTGATAGATCGCGCCTTTCAGCATCTTGATGCCGGCGACGGGGTCGATGCCCTGCCAGATCAGATGGGACGGATCGAAGTTGGCGCCGATCTCGGGGCCGACGGCTTCGCGCAGTTTCAGCAGGGTCTCAGGATTGTAGACGCAGAAACCGGGGTGCATTTCCAGAGCGATCTGGTGGATGCCGTGTTCGCGGGCGAAGGCGACTTCCTTCTTCCACCAGGGGATCAGGCACTCGTTCCACTGATAATCCAGAACCGTCAGGAAATCATCCGGCCAGGGGCAGGTGACCCAGTTCGGATACTGGGAAGTGGGGGAGTCACCCGGGCAGCCGGAGAAGGTGACGACCGTCTTGACGCCCAGCTGTTCGGCCAAAAGGATGGCGTTTTCGAAGTCCTGGGTATCTTTCGCGGCGACTTCCGGATTCGGATGGACACCGTTGCCATGGCAGGAAAGGGCCATGAGCTCAATCTCATATTTGGCCAGCAGGTCTTTGAGTTCCTGCTGTTTTTCGGGCTTGTTCAGATAGTCTTCCGGCTTCAGATGACCGGTTCCGGGGCTGCCGCCGCAGCCGATCTCAACGGCCTGAACGCCCAGACCATGCAGATATTTTAATGCTTCCTCCAGGCTCATGCCATACAATGGCACGGTCAAAACTCCTAATTTCATAGTAATTCCTCCTTTTATGCGATCATATGGTTCTTAAGTAAGCAAGGTCCTCGGCGATGCACTTCCAGATGTCACCCTGGTAGTCATATTCGCGCTCGACGATGTAGGCCTTTGTGCCCTGGGCGTCGGCGGTCTGCTTCAGAAGCTTCCAGTCGAAGATGCCCTGGCCGGTGGGGCCGTTGGCGATATCGCCCTTGTGCATCATTTCTTTCAGCCAGTCCGGCAGAACGGGATGGCCGTTTTCATCCTTCGGGAAATCGTTCCAGTCGACCATGGGCTGTACCCCGACGACCTGGTTGCATTCCTTGGCATGGATCAGTTCCACACGGCCGGCATGCTTGTTGATATAATCCACCACATTGATGCCGGCGCAGGAAGCCCAGCCCACATCCAGTTCCATGATGACCTTGTCCGGATCCGTGTTCTCCATGAGGATATCCAGGCAGTATTTGCCATCATATTCGTTGAATTCCTGGGTATGGTTGTGGTAACCGAATTTCAGGCCGCAGGCCTTGGCCTTGGCACCGATCTCGTTGAGGCGCTTCGCGACTTCCAGTGTGGAAGCAAGATCCGGCATATGGGCACCGGGGCAGATCAGATACTGCGCACCGATCTCGGCCATGATGTCGATGTTTTCTTCCGCATTGTCCAGCCCCACATGGGTGGAGATGGCCTTGAGACCGATCTCGTCCAGAAATGCTTTTAATTCGTGGGCATTCAGTCCACCGTAGCCGGCGGCGAATTCCACTCCGTCATAACCGGTCTCCGCGATGCGCTTCATGGTACCGCGGAAATCCTGCATATAATCTCTGATGACCGAATAGGTCTGAATGTAGATCTTGTCCATATCAGTCGAAATAAACTGCTTTACCGGTCTTGGAGGACTGGTAGATCGCGTCGAGGATTTGGGTGACGACGTATGCCTGCTCCGGCTTTACGACCAGTTCGCCCTCGCCCTTGACAGCCTTGTAGAAGATGTCGGCTTCGATGTCCTCGGGACGTCCGCCAGCGCCGCCTTCGAAGAACGCAACACCGCCCATGGCATCACATTCCGGCTTGTCGACAGCCAGCTTATCGAAAACAACATGGTTGATGCGCAGACCATCGCGCATGTCAGCGCCGGCCTTGGTACCGGACAGAGAAGTCTTCGCTTCGTCGATGTCCAGGGAGTTCAGAGCCCAGGCAGCCTCCAGGTAGATGACAGCACCGTTCTTCATGGTGATGAAACCAAAGGCAGAGTCCTCGACCTCGTAGGTTTCCGGATCCCAGTTGCCAAAGGCATTGCCCTGTTCACCCTTGCCAAGCGTGCGGCCAAGCTTCTCGAAGCTGACACCCATGACGCTCTTCGGCTCATAGTTGTCCATCATCCAGAGGGTCAGGTCCAAAGCATGGGTTCCGATGTCGATCAGCGGACCGCCGCCCTGCAGGGCCTTGTTCGGGAATACGCCCCAGGTGGGAACCGCACGACGACGGATCGCATGGGCGCGTGCATAGTAGATATCACCCAGGCCACCCTCTTCGCAGATGCTCTTCAGCGTAAGGGAGTCCTGACGATAACGGTTCTGATAGCCGATGGTGAGCAGCTTGCCGCTGCGGTCACGGGCTTCCAGCATTTTCTTCGCGTCTTCCGGCGTTGCGGCCATGGGCTTCTCGCAGATGACGTGCTTTCCTGCATCCAGAGCGGCGCAGGTCAGTTCACAATGAGATACGTTCGGGGTCAGAACATGAACGGTCTCGATCTCCGGGATCGCAACCAGTTCTTTGTAGTCCGTGCAGACCAGGGCGCCTTCGACACCATATTCTTTAGCGGCCTTGGCAGCGCGCTCTTCGATGATGTCGCAGAAAGCGACGATTTCAACGTCATTGCGGCGGGACAGGGCCGGCAGATGCTTCTGGTTGGCGATGCCGCCGCAGCCGATGATTCCGACTTTGATCTTAGACATAATGTACCTCCTGTTAGTACGTTTAGGATGCTTCGATTGTACATGGAAAAAGAAACAGTGTCAAGGCGAACAAGGGTCGAAAAAAAGCCCCCGCTGGGAAAGCGGAGGCTTGGTTTTTGAGTTTGAGATCACTCTTTGCTGAGGGTGCCCTTGCCGGAACGGGTCTTGCTGTACAGGAACAGCAGGATGGAACCGATGACGCCCATGGAGATGGCATCCCACAGAGCTGCGACAGCACCCTGTGTGAAGACCAGGTTCGCCGGCTCTTTGTAGATGAGGATGTCCAGGACCGGTGCGCAGATGACCCATGCGACCACGTTGCCCAGGATCTGGAATACGTTGAAGATGAGGCAGTCTTTAAAATTGAAACGACCTTCGTCGACCTTCAGCTTGGAATAGGACAGACCGGTGATGAACAGGGCGATGGCGGAAGATACGACCCAGCTCCACCAGGGGGCGCCATAGGTCGCGTCACTGATCGCATGGCCGATGAAGCCGATCAGGAAGCCGGCGATGGGACCGAACATGGCGGCGAAGAAGGAGCCGACACCGTAGCAGGTCTGTACGTCGGTTTCCGGAATACCGGTGGGGATCTTCACGTACAGCATCAACAGCGTGAACAGAGCAGCACCGATCGCGGTCGCAACGATGGTCTTGGTCTTGAATTCAAACGTTTTCTTCATGATTTTCTCCTCCTAGAGAATGGTATAGCCTTACATTACTACGATGAAAGATCCTTGTCAAGCTTTGGTGAAATCGACTTTCCAGTCCGCTCCGAAGGACAGGCCGTAGGTATGGACCAGGCTGCCCTGGGTGACGGCCATGGCCACTTTCATCAGCTCGTTATTGTAAAGCATGGGGGCGCCTTTTTCCGCGAAACCGAAGCTCTGGTGGAAGAGGACGTCCTTCTCGAAGACCACAGTGTCATGGTACAGGACCTTCGTGTGCACAAAGTCCCCATACTGGAAACCGGCCCGGTTGAAGTCCTCCAGAGGAATGTTGGTCCACAGATTGCCAAAGTTCGGATCATCGATCTCGAAGATGCCCTGCACATGGCCTTCTTCGATGATGGGCTCCAGGATCTCATGCTCAACGATCTCATCGACGGGGTAGGTAGGGCCAACGCCTTCGAAATCGATGATGCCGGAGGCCAGGCGGGCGGCGGTGTAACCGAAAAGGTCACGGCCGTGGAAGATGGCCACGCCCCGGGTGGACTGCAGGCGGTTGACGGTCTCGTCGATCTCCCGGACCTCTTCGATGCCATATTCCCGTTTGATGTGGGTCAGGGCACCGTTGTCCGGCGTGACGACATAGTATCCGTTCTTGGTCTTGGCCACACAGGCGCGGCGGGAAGTCCCGACACCGGGGTCCACGACGGAAACGTAGATCGTGCCCTTCGGCCAGAAGGCCAGGCACTGCAGCAGACGATAGCTGGCAGACCAGGTGTCGTACTGGGGGATCTCGTGGGTGCCGTCAAAGATCTCAAGTTCACGGTCGACCGTCTTGACGACGCCGTACATGGCGCTGACGGCGCCTTCCTTATAGGTGAAATCGGTCTGGAAGACCAGGATCGGTTTATCGAACATGCTCATGGGGTTTTCTCCTTTAATGGTTTATATGAAGGGATTCCAGAAACGACTGTGATTCACAAACAGTGTCATCGCCAGTGATCCGAGGAAGATCAGCAGGCAGAAGGCTAAAGACAGGTAGTCGTTGCGACTCATGGGGCGGGCGGCGTACCAGGTGCGCTTCTTTTTCTTGCCGAATCCGCGCAGATCCATCGCGTTGCTGACCACTTCCACCCGGTCCAGGGAGGAGAAGATCAGCGGAACGAAGATGTTCATCATGTTCTTCAGCCGGGTGCCCAGTTTTTCCTTGCGGGACAGGTCCAGACCGCGGGCCTGCTGCGCCAGGGAAATGTCGGTGTAATCACGGATCATATCCGGGAAATAGCGCAGTGTCAGGGATACGGCGAAGGCCGCCTTGTATCCGACGCCGATCCGGTTCAGGGAAGCGGCGAATTCGCTGGGGTTGGTGGTGAAGATGAACATCATACCCAGGGGGATGACGGCTGCGTATTTCAGCATCTTCGTAAACTGGTATAGGAGCTGCTCCGAGGTCACATAGTAATGGTCTGTGATGCGGAACAAAACGTGGCTGGTGCCGTAGATCTCCTCACCGTAGTGGGGGCTGAACAGGAAGGTCAGGAAGAAGTTGATGACCAGAAAGCCCATGACATAGTACATCATGATGCGGACCTGCTTGAACTTGATCTCGGAAATATGCAGGACGATGAAGGAAAGGATCATGATCCCCAGGATGACCCGGGCGTCGAAGGAAAGCATGACGCCGAAGGAGAGCAGCAGGAAGCAGATCAGCTTGGTCACGCCGGACAGGTTGAAGACGAAGTTGTCTCTCTCGATATAATCGAACAGTTTAGCTTTCACGGCGTTCCTCCTCTTCGTGGTCGATGAACTGCTGTACGAAGGCCTGCGGATCCTCCAGACCGGTGCGGGTCGCCAGTTCATATAAGGAAGTCAGTTTCAGGTTGGCCCGCTCGGCCATATCCGCGTCGGTCAGGATGTTGACCGCTGTGTCATCACCGATCTTTTCACCGCCGGAAATGACGATGGCGTGGGGCGTATATTCCAGCATCAGGTGCATGTCATGGGTGATCATGATGATGGTGACACCCAGTTCATTGAGGTCCCGCAGGAATTCCATGATGTCGGTGTAATGTCGGTAATCCTGGCCCGCCGTGGGCTCATCCAGAATCAGGATCTGAGGATCCATGACCAGCATGGAGGCGATGGTCACCCGCTTCTTCTGCCCGAAGGACAGAGCGGAGACCGGCCAGTTGCGCATGGGGTAGAGGCCGCAGATCGCAAGAGCCTTGGCCACCTTGGCCTGGATCTCTTCCTCCGGCACCTTGCGGATCCGAAGGCCCAGGGCGACTTCATCGAAGATCATGGACTTGGAGATCATCTGGTTGGGGTTCTGCATGACGTAACCGATCTTCAGAGACCGCTCTTTGATGGTCCAGTCATGGATGTCCTGGCCATCGAAGAGGATCTGGCCCTTGTCTTCCTGGACGAAGCCGCAGATGACCTTGGCCAGTGTACTCTTGCCGGCACCGTTTGTGCCCACGATGGACACCATCTCACCCTGACGGATATCGAAATTGATGTTTTTCAGGATCTGGCGTTTTTTGGTGTACTGGAAATCCAGATTGCGGACAGAAAGGATGACCTTGCCCGGTTCTTTGACCGGATGCGGGGGCTGGGCCTTGTGCCAGCGGTTCAGAGGTTCCCGCACAGCGTCAAAATCCAGCGTATCCAGATAGCCGGGATGCAGGTCCGGGGTCAGCTGGACACCGGCGTATTTCAGCGCGGTGGCATAGAGGGGTTCCCGGTTGCCCAGGACGCGCAGTGTATCGGAAGCGATCAGTTCGTCCGGGGTGCTGATGGACACGATCCGACCTTCGTTGATGACGACGATGCGGTCCACCGACCGGTACAGGACGTCCTCGATCCGATGCTCGATGATGACGACCGTCTTCTGATAGTCCTTGTGGATGCGGTCGATCAGATCGATGGCGGTCTTGCCGGTCAGGGGGTCCAGGTTGGCCAGAGGCTCATCGAAGAGGAGCACGTCCACGTCATCGACCATGACGCCGGCCAGGGCGGTACGCTGCTTCTGGCCGCCGGAAAGCTCGAAGGGGGAGGAGAACAGGTGCTGCCCCATGTTGACCATGTCTGAGACCTGCTGCACCGTTTCCTTCATGCGGGCCTGGTCGACACGCTCGTTTTCCAGCGAAAAGGCGATGTCCTCGCCCACGGTCAGCCCCACGAACTGCCCGTCGGAATCCTGCAGCACGGTGCCCACATGCTTGGAGCGCTCGAACAGGCTGCTTTCCTCGGAGGTCTTGCCGGCCACACGGATCGTGCCGGTGATGGTCCCTTTGTAAGAGTAGGGGATCAGACCGTTGATGCAGTGGGCCAGGGTGCTTTTGCCGCAGCCGGAGGGGCCGACGATCAAGATCTTTTCACCGGGATAGATGTCCAGGTCGATGTCGTACAGCGTCGGTTCCTTCTGGCTATAGTATTGAAATGAAAAATCATGAAAGGAAATGATCGGTTCCATCAAATTCCCCTTTCAAAATAAAGTGTTGATATATGCCTTATCTTATTAGATTCATAGGCAAAAGGCAAGAGATTTTTATTGACGAAAAGCCCGTTTCCATATATACTGAAGGGTAGCTTTGATTAAAGTGATGTGCAATGCAACACAATTAAGGAGATAAGAAAAATGTCCAATTACACAGATCCGGGCTTCAAGCAGAGCATGAAGCTGAAAATGAACTTTAACAACATGATGGCCCAGTTCGTCGGCGCCGAAGGTATTACCGAGGAAGCGATCGCTGATCTTTCCGGTAAGATCGAAAACGCCGAGAAGGCTATGATCGAAAAGCGCGCCAAGGGCGACATGTTCTGGCGTGAGCTGCCCTACATCCAGGAAGAAGTCGTGGAAGACATCCTGTCCTACGCTGCTTCTGTCAAGGATCAGTTCGAGACCTTCGTCGTTCTGGGTATCGGCGGTTCCGCTCTTGGCCCCATCGCTGTCCAGCAGGCCCTGAACCATCCGTATTACAATGAACTGCCCCGCGAGAAGCGTGGTGGCTGGCCTCGTTTCTACGTGGCTGACAACGTGGATCCGGAACGTCTGAGCTATCTGTTCGACATCTGCGATCCGGCCACGACCCTGTTCAACGTCGTTTCCAAATCCGGTGGTACCTCCGAGACCATGTCTCAGTTCATGATCATCAAGGAGATCCTGGAAGAGCGCCTGGGCAAGGAAGAAAGTGTCAAGCATATCGTCTGCACCACAGATGCGGTCAAGGGCAACCTGCGTCCCATCTGCGAGCAGGAGGGCTACAAGAGCTTCATCATCCCCAATGGTGTCGGCGGCCGTTTCTCCGAGCTGTGCCCGGTAGGTCTTCTGCCGATGGCCATGACCGGTCTTGATGTGCGTGCCATCCTGGCGGGTGCCGCGTACATGGACGAGCTGTGCAAGAACGAGGATACCTTCAAGAATCCGGCGTATATGTTCGCGATCCTCAGCTACGTAGCCATGCAGCAGGGCAAGAACATCCAGGTCATGATGCCTTATGCGGATTCCCTTAAGTTCATGAGCGACTGGTTCGCACAGCTGTGGGCCGAGTCTCTGGGCAAGCAGTTCGATAACGAAGGCAACATCGTCAACGTTGGTCAGACGCCGGTCAAGGCCCTGGGTGTCACGGACCAGCATTCTCAGGTCCAGCTGTACGCAGAAGGCCCGTACGATAAGATGATCGTCATCCTGGGTGTCGACAAGTTCCGCAAGGAGATCACCATTCCGAAGATCTATGGCGAGATCCCGTCTCTGGGCTTCCTGGGCGGAGCGACCCATACCCAGCTGCTGCAGACCGAGCAGATGGCTACCGAGTACGCGCTGATGAAGGCCGGTAAGATGAACATGACCATCACTCTGCCGGAAGTCAATGCTTTCACCGTGGGCGAGCTGCTGTACTTCTTCGAAGTCGCTACCGCTTTTGCTGGTGAACTGCTGAACATCAATGCTTTCGACCAGCCGGGTGTAGAAGGCGGCAAGAACGCGACCTACGCAATGTTCGGCCGTCCGGGCTATGAGGAAAAGAAGGCGGAGCTGGATGCACGTCCGGCGCAGGATCCGCGGTTCATCATCTAACATGAAAATATTTATAGAAAATACTGTAAGCGCGACCGCTTACGTCGTAACCGGGGCTTTGGCGATGATCACCGCCGAAGTCCCGATTCGTAATCAGGAAGAAGTATCCGTGGAATTCTCCGTGTATGACCAGGTCGTGGAGCCCTCCGGGGCCATCGTGACCACCACGGAGACCCGGTACCGCTTAGGCCCTGGCACCTGTGAAACGATCCTGGACGAGCTGCTGCGGGTCAAGGATCCGAAGAACATGCTGGAAGGTTACAAGCTGCGGGTCCTGCTGCGGGTCGGCGAAGAGTTTGTGGATACAAAAGAAGTGGAGATCGTTCAGGGATGAGCAGTACCGGTAAAAAGAATCTTCTGATCGTATTGTTCATGCTGGCTTTCTTCTTCGGCCTGACCAAGGGCCTGATCTCCCTGTATTATTCGGGGATCACCGTGCTGACGGCCCGCTACCTGCAGGCAGGGTACTATCTGTTGATGGCCGGACTGTCACTGCTGATGATGAAGTTTTCCGACTACCGTTTCAAGGATTTCGGAGTCTTTTTTCACGCCCTTTGGTGGCAGCTGCTGGTAGGCCTTGGCATTGCCGCGGCCTTCACGGTGATCGGTATATTCGCGACTGGCGGTTACGAGGTCCCCAGCGACTGGCTGTATCTTGTCCCCAGCCAGATCCTGGTCGGCATCGCGGAGGAGCTTTTCTGGCGCGGACTCATGTTGAAACTCAGGGGTGAACTGCTGCATTCCAAGCATAAGGCCATCCCGCTCAACGCACTGTTGTTCGGGCTCTGGCATTACCCCCTGAGCCAGAGCTGGGTCACCGTCATCCTGGTCACCTTCATCGGACTGACCTTCGCCGTTGTACGCACGGAATTTGACGAAGAAATGGGCATCCCCGGGTTGGCGTTCGGGCATGCTCTCATGAACATCTTTTAAAAGGCAGGTGATTCGCGTTGATCCAAAAGTTTGGTGATGGCCGTGACAGTTTCTTTGAACGGCGGCTGGGTATGTTCGTGCACTGGGGCCTCTACAGCA
>CADBPG010000183.1 GCA_902796435.1 uncultured Eubacteriales bacterium
GGGGGTATAGGAGAGATGGAGCTGTAGCTTTCTTCCCTCATCGACGGACGGGTTCGTCTCTTTGATGGAGACACCGGTAGCAGCTACCGTATCCTGTTCGGTATAGGTACCGCCTTCGGTAACGTTGTTACCACTGGCATCATAATAGGTAAAGGACAGCTGCTTCTTGCTGTTGATCGTCAGAATAAGGCCTTTGCCCTTGACAGCCGCACTCTGTCCATATTCTGTATCAGCCATGCAGCCGGCCGCGGCATAGTAGAAATTGACCGTAGACTTGTTGTTGTCATTGATCGTATCGCCCGGACCCCAGACCTGGTCATAGTTGGAATCGCCCTCGGAATGGTTGTGGCCCCACAGGAATACGATCTTTTTATCATCAGACGTGCCATACGTTCCATCGGCACCGACTGCTGCAGCATTGAGCGCTTTAAGCACAGGATCGGTGTTGCCGGTTCTATGGCTGCCATAATCGTGCAGCGGGAAATGCGTCAGGATGATGATGACTTTATCCTTGCTGGCGCTGTTCAGGTAATTGGTAAGAGCAGTGATCTGACTGTCATCATAGGCCCAGCTGCTGCCATGAGAACTGTTTGTACCAAGGCAGTACATGACGTAGTTTTCACCAGATACAGCACGGGCTTGTTCATTCAATTTATACTTTCCCCGTACTTCAGGTGAATTCGAGGTCGTAGCCATTTGGCCGTTCATGTATTCATGATTGCCGACCGCGTATACGCCGGTCATGCCATGATCTTCGATATTGTTCATGACGGTCTTTGTATACGTCCAAAATGAAGACTGGTCCGTATTGTATCCTGCCATATCGCCGCAGAAACCCAAAACGCCAATATCGTTGTTATACATCGGCATGACTTTGCTCAGCCATGTGGTCAGACGGTTATTGCTGATATCGCCATTACCAGCTCCATTGTGGATATCGGAAGTAAAGGCCAGCACGGTCGTTCCGTCATTGTCAGCTTGGAACTTGGGATAATCGAGGTCGGAAGGTTCTTCGGCAAGAAGTTCGATTTCGTCTTCAGACTCCTCGGGAGAGGCTTCTTCCTCAGCCTCGACAGGAGCTTCTTCCGCTTCTGTGGCTTCGCCCTCGGTTTCATCGGCAGAGACATCCTCTACAGGCTCGCCCTCCTCGGCGGTCTCTTCGGGATCGGACTCAGTTTCAGAAGTTTCTTCTGCTTCTGCGTCCGCGGTGGGATCGCTTTCGGGTTCTGTGATCTCTTCGCCGTCGGCGGCAGGATCACTTTCTGTAAACGTTTCTTCTGTCTCTTCCTCGTAAACAGCTTCACCTTCGGCTGCATAGATGACTGCAGTGTCCAAAGGATGGAGCTGACATACGATCAAAAGGACCCCAAGCAGGACAGCGAAGAAATGTTTACTGCGTTCTGAGATCTGGATCATAGTTCCCTCCTTTCTAGGTTGCTACGCTCGAGAGATAAATAGGTTATAAATGAATTTAATGTTAACATATTGTTCACAATTCAGTAAAGAAATAGTTTGGAATAATGTATAAAAAGATTGGATAATACATTTCGTTCTTGTACAAAACAAACTGTATGTGAATTGAATAACGATCAAGCAAAAAGAGACTTTCAGACAACAAAAAAACCGGCTCCGTAGAGCCGGCTGCAAGCATGTCCGTAATGTTTATTCTCGGATCTGCCCATCTCCTCGGATCACGTACTTGTACGTGGTCAGTTCTTTCAAGCCCATGGGGCCGCGGGCATGCAGTTTCTGTGTGGAAATGCCCATTTCGCAGCCCAGACCGAATTCGCCGCCATCGGTGAAGCGGGTGGAGGCGTTGACGTATACGGCCGCGCTGTCGATCTGCTGGATGAAACGGCGGGCGTTTGCATCATCACGAGTCAGGATCGCTTCACTGTGGCCCGTGGAGTGTGCCGCAATATGCCGGATCGCTTCGTCCACGCTGCCGACGACTTTGACCGCAAGGATATAATCCAGGAATTCCGTGTCGAAATCGTCTGGACCGGCAGGCGTGCCGTCGATGAAAGCAGCCGCGACCGGATCGAGGCGGAGTTCGACGGGCGGAAGCCCCTGTGCCTGACGCTCATCGATCAAAGCATGTTTTATCAAAGGAAGGAATTCCATAGCGATATCTTCATGTACCAGCAGGACTTCTTCCGCATTGCACACGGAAGGGCGCTGCGTCTTGGCGTTGACGATGATCTTGACCGCCTGTTCCAGATCCGCGGTTTTGTCCACGAAGATCGTGCAGATACCGCTGCCGGTCTGGATGCAGGGCACTTTGGCACTTTCCACACAGCGGCGGATCAGGCCGGCGCCGCCCCTCGGGATCAAAAGATCTATCAGGCCGACTGCAGTCATCAGCTCATAGGCGCTCTCGTGCGTCAGGTCGGAGACGAGGCCCACCGCATCGGGGCAGATCCCTTGCGCAGCAAGGGCGCCACGGATCGCATGGACCACAGCAGCAGAGGAACGGTAGCTCTCTTTTCCACCACGCAGCACGCAGGCGTTGCCGCTTTTGAAGCAAAGCGCTGCCGCGTCGGAGGTTACATTCGGACGGCTTTCGTAGATGATGGCGACGACGCCCAGCGGGAATCGGACCTTTTCGATGCGCAGGCCGTTGGGACGTTCCTCAGTTTCATCGACAAGGCCTACCGGGTCTGTAAGCGGGATCAACGCACGGATCCCGTCCGCCATGGCATGGACTCTGGCCTCAGTCAGGGTCAGCCGATCCAGCATGACTTCGGAGATCGAGCCGCGGGCAGCCGCGACGTCTTCTTCGTTCGCAGCCAGGATCTGCGGGACCTCAGCTTCGATCGCTGCCGCCATTGCCTCCAGCGCTAGGTTCTTTTGTTCAGAGGAGAGCGACGCGATCTCCATGGCCGCGCTCTTGGCGGCTTGACACAGTTGCAAGGTGCTGCTCATGTTACGCTCCTTCCTTGTGGGCGGGGAAGCGGGTGCCGCGAAACGGCGCTCCCTCCATGACCGCGTACAGGATCTCGGGATCTTTTCCATGGACGATGATCGTATCGACGCCGGCTTCAGTCGCCATGCGGGCGGCTTCTAGCTTGGTTGCCATGCCGCCGGTACCGCGGCTGGTGCCGGAACTGCCGCCCAGTTTCAGGATCGCTTCATCGACCCGGTCTACTTCCGGAATGAGACGGGCAGAGGGATCCTTACGAGGGTCAGAGGTGTAGAGACCGTCCATATCGGTCAGGATCACCAGCAGATCCGCGTGTACAGAGGACGCGACGATCGCACTCAGCTGGTCGTTGTCACCGATCTTGATCTCGGAAACGGAGATCGTATCGTTCTCGTTGATGATCGGCAGTACGTTATACTCCAGCAGCCGGGTGATCGTGTTGGTGAAGTTCTGGTGGCGCTCTTCGCTCTTGACGTCCTCGGCCGTGAGCAGGATCTGCGCCACAGTATGGCTGTATTCACTGAACATCTTGTCATAGATGTACATCAGTTCACACTGACCGATGGCGGCGGCCGCCTGCTTGCCGGGCATATCATCCGGACGTTTCCTGAGGCCCAGCTTCCCGACGCCCATGCCGATGGCGCCAGAGGAGACAAGGATGACTTCGTGCCCCGCATTTTTCAGGTCCGCAAGGACACGGCAGAGCTTCTCCGTCCGGCGTATGTTCAGGTGCCCGGCGGCGTGGGTCAGCGTAGACGTTCCGACTTTTACTACGATCTTCATAGGTAGACTCCCCTTAGTGCGAATATGTTTACTATTGTAAAGTGATGACGTGATAATGTCAAATAAAAAGAACATGATCCACGCATATCGCATGATCTCATGTCCTTTTTCGTTTCATTCTTTGATCACAGGAAGCTCGATGCAGGAAGGATAGGAAGCTCCGAACCAGACTGTTTCCTCTGCCGGTCGGGTCTCTTTGATCATCGACCAGACACCGGGCAGGTTGGGGTGCACCGCATACTGCGGGAAATCCGAGGAACTTACGTCCAGGCGCAGGCGGGAGCCGGGCTGTGTTTTCCAGGCAATGTCCCACATGTCGATGTTGATCTCCACGATCTCACCAGGGGTGTACATACCGCGCTTCGTGCGGCCGTTGCGGTAGGCCAGCGTGGTGATGCTGCCGCGGATATTGACAGCTGTGCCGTCCGGGAAGACTTCCATCAGTTTGGCGGTGAAGGAGGTGTCCTCCGCGTCCGTCTGGACGAACAGTTTCACATTGATGCTGCCGTGGATCTCCAACGACTGGGTAAGCGGCGCAGACAGGAAACTCTTCACATCCGGTCGCCAGTCGGGCTCCGGCTGCTCCAGACTGCCGACTTTTTGCATCGTAGAGAAGAGAGATTCCGCGCCGTAGGACAGGACCGGATCGGCCGGATCATAAACATATGAGACGCTCCCACTTTCAGGGGAAGGCGCATCGCACAAAGTCTTGTCGTCCAGCCAGAAACGGACGGTCTCCGTGGCCGGCGCGTCCTCGACCTTGTATTCTCTCCAGCAGTCCGCGCCGATCACGTACTGACGGACGGCAGCTTCCGGCACTTCGCCTTTACGCAGGATCCGGTCGAACCAGAGCATCGGCGTATCGACACTGTCATCGGTCAGATGGCTCAGATCCTGATGGGTGATGGCCGGCCGGTACCCATGGTTCCATGGCCCTATCTGTACGGTCGTATGTGCTCTGGACTCCTTCGACAGCAGATGATAATAAGTGTTCAGTGCGCTGCCCAGGTGATGGTCGTACCAACCTTCTTTGATGAACAGGGGGATGCGGATCTTGCCGGGGATGTCGCGCAGCTCTTTCCAGAAGCCGGAGGACCAGTAGGCGCTGTCCAGGTCGGTATTCGTGATCCAGTCGCGGTACCAGGACAGTTTCCCGCCCCAGAGCGCTTCATCGACCTCGACCTGCGGCCGATACGCGGCGGATTCCATGTAGTCGGCATCGACCTTGCGGCCGGCATTGCCCATCGCCCAGGCGGTCAGGATATCCTGGCGGAACAGACCGTCTTTATAGGCAGAGGTATGGCGGTCGCAGCCGTACACACCGAGGATCATGGTCTTGACTTTTTCTGGCACCGCATCGGCCATGACCCAGCCCGTAAAGGCCAGATAAGAATCGCCCAGATATCCGATCGGACCGATGCGGTCGTCCTGCTGCAAAGCATGCATCAGGCAGAGACCATCCGCGCGGTCATGGACGTTGGGCTCCCATTCGCCCTCGGAACCGCCCGTCCCGCGGCACCACTGCAGCACGAAGCCGAAACCACGTTTCGCGTATGCTTCCGCCTGGATCAGCAACATCGGCTCCTGATGCGGGTAGCAGCTTCGGATGACGACGGTCGGCGCCGGGCAGATCCGTTCCGGAAGGAAGTACTGGGTGCGCAGACGCACGCCATCCGCGCAAGGCAGCATGATTTCTTCCTTATGGATCTTTGAAACGACGACAGGCAGCGACGCCTGATCATACAAGGATTTGATATAGTTGATAAACTGCTCCATTCTGTGGATCCCTTCCTGCATCGAAATGTCGGTGCTCAATTGACCACCGGTTCGTAGTAATACCCTGTTTCTTTCCAGTTTTTATAGAAGCGGCAGGCTTCTTCGGCCATCTCTTCGAAAATATCCATGCCGTTGCCGATCTGCGTGCAGAGCAGATACCGATCGCCTGATCCGTATTCATCATAGTACAAGCAAACATCAGGCTTGATCTCGCAATAGGGCATGGTGTGTACCTCCTTTACTCCAACACCGTGATGCGGCCTTCGACCTGCGCATCCAGCCCCTGGTTCATGGTAAAATATTCTTCAATGATATTGTTTTGTGAAGTGGCGACTACGCGGGGCTTCATGTTCTTCTTGACCTCTTCCAGTGGGACCCCGAAGAACGCGTCGAAGTTTTTGAAATGATAGGCTTGCAGGCCGATCCTCAGACGCATGTCATCCGTGACCGGTGCACCGTTGAAAGAAAGCTCCTCGATGGTGTGCGTAGATTTGCGGTATACGATCTTCACGCCCCGGGAGACCTGGTAGAACTCCGTTTCACCGACCCAGGCATCATCGCGCATCAGATGCTGCACGATGCGCCGCCACTCGGCGCCAGTGACCTCGACCATGTAGATCACGTCGTCGAAGGGCGTGTTTTCGACCATATCCTGATACTCGATGACAGGGCCCAGCTCCTTCTTGCGGATGCTGCCCGAGCCGAACAGCATGATATCATAACTCGCGTCGTCGACCATCACGTCCGCGTAGAGGTTGCCCATCTCGGTCTCCTGCTCGCGGCTGGGATGGGTCAGCTTACGTGCCCAGCGGGTGACCACGCGCTTGTACTTGGTGTCGGTCTGCGTGCGGTAGCTGTCGATCAGATCGGCCATGACTTCGTCGTTCGGCGCGGTCTTTTCGTTGATTGGGACGCATTTCCAACGGAAATCCAGGATACGGCCAGCTTCCTGGTCATATTGGAGGTCGATCTGGCCGATGACGCTGGAACCGGTGCCCGCCTGTACGATCGGGATCCCCTGGACGATCTCCGGCTGCTCCATGAACGTGTGGGAATGTCCGCCGATGATCATGTCGACGCCCCAGTCCGGATCCAGCAGTTCGGCGAGTTTCACGTCGTTTTCATACCCGATGTGCGTGAGGAGCACGGTCATATCGGTGCGGACGGTGCGGTAATTGTCGCAGATGATGCCCACTTCCTTCGCCGCGGCTTCCAGGTCGATGAATGTACCGATGATCTTCTCGCCCTTGGTGGAGGCCAGTACCTCCTCGGTCAGAATGCCGATGAACATGATGCGCATGCCGCCGACGTCCACGTTGATGTAAGGGGTAAAGATGCGGGAATTGTTCATCGTAATAAACAGATTCGCGTTGATCAGCGGGAATTTGGTGCACTTCTCAAGGAAGAGCAGATGGGCGAAACCATAGTCTACCTCATGGTTGCCGATGGTCGCTACGTCAGGACGCAGCGTGTTCATCAAGTCGATGGTGGACAAACCCTGGTATTCGGAATCGATGACGGAGCCGCGGAACATATCGCCTGCCACCGCGTAGATCACGTTTTCTTTCTCCTGTCGGACCTTGTTGACATAACCGGCCAGACGAGCCAGTCCGCCGATCTCCACACCTTCCTCGGTTTTCGGCAGGAAATCCCCGTGAAAATCATTGGAGTGCAGGATCGTTAGTTTTTTGATGCTGTCTTCCATGATGCACCTCCTTTTACAGTATGATCATTATAATGCCAGGTTCGGGATCTCAAGCGCCTTGGACACAGACATTTTCTCGATCTCTTCCGCGCTCACTTCGCGTCCCAGCATTTCAGAGAAGTAGATGCCTTCCTGTACGCGCTGTGTCTCGAGCGCGATCTTCGCGGTGGGCAGAAGTTCGCACTTGCCCAGCAGGGCGTGGATCCAGTGCTGCTGAGAGGAGTCGTAGTGCGCGCCGTCCGCGTAGACCGTATGCTCCAGATAGTCCATTTCACCCAGATCTACCGTGGTATCGGTTTCCAGATCATGTTTCCGCGAGTGGATAACCAATGGCTCCAGCGAGATACCAGCTTCGGAGCCCATGATGATGGAGGAGGGGAAGGGACGGCCGTGGACGGCCCAGTCTTCCAGGATATCCATGGACAGCCCGCCCTTATAGTTGGCGAAACCGACGCCCAGTTCTTCCACGTTGTAACCGCTCTCCAGACGACGGCCTTCATCCATGGCGAGTTTCGCGTAGGTGCGTCCCGAGACCCGTTCCAGTTCCGGGATGCCGGTCAGGTACAGCAGCTGAGAAATATGATAGACACCCATATCGAACAGCGCACCGCCGCCGGAAGTCGTTGTGTTGACGAATTCCTTGCGTCCATAACCATCGACGAAGGGACGGCCGCGCCGGCGGAAACCGTAGGAGCGCATATGATAGATCTCACCCAGATCGCCGGCATCGATGAAGCGTTTGGCGGCTTTCGTTTCACGGGAGTAGAGGAAGCTCAGCTGGATGTGCAGCTTTTTGCCCGTCTCCTCGGCGACCCGCATCATCTCAAGGGCATCGTAGAAGGAACCGGCCATGGGTTTCTCACAGTAGCAGTCAAGGCCTGCACGCATGATCGCGATGGATACCGGGGCGTGCATGTTGTTGTGCAGGCATACGTCCACGGAATCCAGTTCTTCTTCTGCCAGCATCCTGCCGATATGCGTATACCGATGTGCGATGCCGAAGCGATCGCCCACATCGTTCAGACGCTCTTCATTGATATCGCAGATCGCCACGACTTCGGCTTCCGGGATGTCCCGGTAGGTGCGAAGATGCGATTCACCAATGATGCCGACACCGATGACGGCCAGACGGATCTTTTCTTTTGCCATATCATTTTCCTCCATAGACACTGTCGAAGAAGGACGGAGCAGCCGGCTGATCATATCCTTCCGCGTTCAGTTCGGCGATCAGGCAGCGGAGGGATGCCAACTGCCAATCGACGCGTTCCGGTTCCAGTTTTGCAGAGTGATGTTCCACGGAATATACACCTTCATACCCGCTGCAGGCCAGACGGCGGATCACGTCTTTCGCATAAGGGATCGAGTCCGCATGGATATGGGTGTGCATGGCCTTGGAAATGCAGTAGGCCTCACCGCGCTCCGGCTCATCATGGAAATTCCGCAGGTGATACAGATGGCCGTAGGCGGGAGAATCCACCGCTTCTGCGACCTTGATCAGGTATTCGGGTACGCGGTCCCAGCCCCAATGGTTTTCAGGACCGATCTTCATGCCCTTGTCGCCGCAGATCGCAGCATATTCCTTGTATGTGGCTACGATGTAGTCGAAGGCCTCCTCGGGCATCGTGTGGCCTTCCGTACCGCCGAAATCGATGCGGACGGTCTTTGCGCCAAGCAGTTCCGCGGCCTTCAGAATATGGAGCATCTGCTCCTTGTGTGCAGCCCGTTCTTCCGGATCATCCATCCAGACGTGCGGTCCGTCCACGCAGAGGTTGGCCAGCGTCAGTCCGTTGCGGTCGAGCGTTGCCCGTACCTTGCGCAGGAAATCCTCCTCCAGGGTGGGCAGGAATCCTGTCCAGATATCCGCATGGCCGACATGATACCGGAAACGGAGCATGTCAAGGTAGCGGAAGACGTCGCAGGTCCCTTCTGCCAGCATTCCGTGGAAGGAATAAGAAGCTACACTGGTGGGTAAAGGTTTCATGAAACACGCCTCCTTTCAGTCCTTAACCGTACTATACCACCAGAATCGGTGCGGTGCAATCAAATATATCGAGGATGATGCGCTGGAGCCTTGCAGTTGTGTTTCGCGATAAAACCATGTATACTGGACACAAAGGAGGGTTTGATCATGGCTTTGTGTGAGATCCGGGCAGGTGTGCAACTGTATTATGAGGAATATGGTGCAGGCGACCGGTACCTGCTTTGTACGCAGATCGGTCACGGGTATTATTCATTTGAAAAAGAAATGGCAAAACGTGGGTTCCACGTGTTTCTTCTGACGAACCGCGGGTTTGGCCGTTCCACACATATTTTCGATGATTCTGTGGAGAACTGGTACGATATGTGGGCGGATGACGTGGTGGCCTTCGCGGACCAGATGGGCATCGATACCTTCTGTTATGGCGGGTCCTCCCATGGTGCAGGCTCCGGCTGGCACCTGGTACTCCGGCATCCGGAGCGGGTAGAGTGCTTCTTCGCCATCGTGCCGGGACCGCATTCACTGGATGAAGGAAAAATGTCCTTGCGCAACATGGTGGCCCTGGGGTTGATTGAGCCGAAACCCTTCCAGATGCCCACGGATGATCCAAGGCTGAATGAACGGCGCCGGCTGGGGCGAGAAAATATGTCAGACTTTGACCGCGAAACGGAGCAGCTCAACGAACTGCCGGAGGTCAAAGCCATCGAGTATGGACGCCCGCTGGCCTATCTGGAAAACGAGGAGAAACTGAAGGCAGCCCTCAGCACGATCAAATTGCCTGTCCTGATCATGGGCGGTACGGATGATTTCATCTCCCGGCCCGATCTGATGGTGCGCTCCGCAGAATGCCTGGACAACTGCAAACTGGTCATCTTCAGTCGGTTCGGCCACAACATGGACATCTTCGAGGAGATGGCAGAGGAGGCCTGCCGCTTCTACAAAAACTGGAAAGAAACTGGATATTATTACGAACCGGTGATCAATGACTGATCACCGGTTTTTGTAAGGTAAAACCACAGGCTAGGCCTGTGGTTCTGGAAAGCTTAAGCGATGAGGCAGACATAAAAACCTCCTTTTGCTATAA
>CADBPG010000184.1 GCA_902796435.1 uncultured Eubacteriales bacterium
GCCACGGTTTCATTAGTAGTATCGACCTCGTCGATGGCCGTGACAGGAACACCTTCTACAGTGCCGGGGATCTCCAGCTTTTCATCGCTGCCGGCGTACTGGTCCACGTAAGCTTCGCCGTCAGAGATGGTAAAGCCCAGCTTGCCCTTCGGTGTATCCGCTTCCACGTGGGTATCATTGCCGCCAGTGACCTTCTGCACATCCGTAGCGTAGACATCGCCCGTGGTGTCCTTAAGCAGGACCTGGAAGACAAAGTTGCCGGAGATCTGGGACAGGGGCTTCTTTTCGATGGTAAAACCCTTGTCGATGGAGAAGAAGGTCATACCGATGTAATCCCGTTCCCACTGGGTGTAGGGCAGAGTCTCGCCCTTGACGCCCTTGTTGATCAGGTAGCCGTTCCAGTTATAGGACAGGCATTCCCAACCGTTGATATCGATGGAGTTTTTACCCTGGGCACCAATGCCGGAGGCAGCCTTCACGTCCATGATCTTGACTTCATCACTACCGGGTTCCGCGGATATGCTGATATCAACGTTTTCCGAGACGACGTCGCCGGAGGAGACGTCCATTTCCAACGAGTTGGTGACCCGAGTACGGTCCAGATGGTAGACGATACGGTCTTCAGATTGTTCGGTGATAGTGACAGGCCACATGGTTGCGGCGTCATCGGAATCATCATCAGAAGAAAGGAGGATCATGTCCGGATCCTTCGGAACACGGACCGTGCCGTCTTCCTCGATCTTGAGCTGGTAATTGGTCAGCGCAGGGACATAATTGTCTGCGAAATTCAGGTGGAGGATCTCCAGATAGCAGCCCGCGGCGGACTCCAGCTGGTCTTCTGTCAGCTTGATGGTGTAATAGTCATCCTCCTCAGTAAGGGCGCCAAGAAGCCAGTCATGGGCCTTGGATTCGACCCAGCGGGAGGCGTATTTGCCCAGGAAGAACCTGTAGGTATCGGAAACGGAGGCCTCCTGCAGCACATTCTCACCACCCACGTACATCCACTTGTTCTGCGAAGGGAAGTACATGGATACACCGGATGCATTGTTCATGGAAGCATACTGGTGTACGACCATGTCATCCACTGCGTCCATGACCTTCTGGGCGGCCTTGGGATAGGCGTCCGCGAACTGGGCCGCCAGGTCCTTTAAGTCGGCCAGGTCGAAGTAGGTGGCCGATTCATCCTCGGAGGCGGCAGGGACAAAACCGAAGCTCTTGACGTCCGAGCGGGTACGCTGGATCGAAGCGAAGCCTGTGGAGGTCAGGTCGCTGGACATTTCCTCGGAGATATTTGAGACGGCTTCCACTGTTTGTTGTGCCTTGGACAGGTCGATCAAAGAAAGTGTCAGATCCGGGTTATATGTGTCAGAGATCTTTGCCTCGTAATACGTCTGGTAATTGTCGACGACAGACCGGCCGATCTCGGCAGGATCCTGAGATTTGTTTAGAGTAGAAAGGAAAGCGTAGTTCCAGCCATCGCCAGGCTCCAGTTCCTCGGAACCGATATAGTAGTCCGCATAATCGGACCAGAGGACCATGTTTTCCAGCGAGCCCATCAGGCAGGCGTCAAAGCCCACCAGATCCAGTTTCTGGTCCTTGGCGAAGATGGTGGAGTCCATGGCCTCCCGCAGCTCGGAAAGGAGCAGGGCATCGGAGGAGAAAAGCTCATCATTGCCATAGCCCAGGATCGGGCCGCCACCGTGGTCCCAGAAGACCAGCATATAATGCTCCGCCGGATAGTATTCGGTACAGAAGTTGATGTAGTTGGACAGCGTGAGCGGCGCACCCATGTCGGCATTGGCCTCGGTCGAGGCGATGATCCGTTCCTCCGCGGGTTTGGACATATCCAGGATGGAGTTGCGGTCGCAGGGGATGTCGGAGAACCAACGCCTTGAACCTCCAGTATAGGCGATGACGTTGGTCTTGCTATAGTCTACACCGGAGGCTTCGATCTCGGCCAGGTCATTGGTGGCAGCAGCGCCGATACTTTCCAGGTTTGAACCGATCATGTAGATCATGACGGTGTAGTCCTTCGGCGCGGACTTCTGCAGCACATCCGGAATGGTCAAGGCCGACAGGGCCGGATCATAGACCTGACCCATGCGGGCCAGTGCCCGGGAGAACTCTGCAGATTCCCGGGAGGCGGGCAGTTCTTCCGACTGTTCTTCCTCTGTGTCTGAGGGTTCCTCGGCCTTAAGCAGGACCGGCTGGGTGACCAGCAGGGTGCAGATGAGTAAAAAAGCAAGGAAACGTTTCATGGGGATGCCTTTCTACAGTTTTTAATGAAGCTTTGTTCGGGCCTGGGGCGGGTGATCCCCGGCCTTATGGAATGATCGTCTTATAAATGATGCAATATGATATGTAATTTTAACATTTTTATATCATGCATACAAGAGAAGAAATTTTTTTCGTCCACATAGATAGGATGCAAACAAATACATCAAATACAATAGAACGTACATGCGCATCGAGCTTTATGAGAAAAGCAGAGAAGATCGCCGCAGACCGGATTTTGTTACTTTTGGTGGCGCAAATCTGTCTATAGATTACATGCAATGAAACGGATGTTCCTATCGCTTTTCTTAAAACAGGCCAGATTTCTGGTGTGAAGCAGCATCTGATCCTGGTTAGACATGGATAACAAAATCAAAGGTATTTCGTTGACGGATGAATTCTGTTATGCTATAATAATTTAAATAATATAGGCTAAATGCGCAAAAATATATGCTAAAAGTTAAGTATAACATTAAATAGTAAGGCATATATTATTGCGTAACTTAATTTGAAACAAATTAAAAAGGCCAGTACATCATTCAATTTCTCAGGTTATGCGTGTAACTTTGATGCTGAAAAAAACAGATCGGTGACCGACAAATCCCTGCCAGATCCGAGGCTTCTAAGTACACCGAATACGAAAGGAAACGAGATGAACAGAATTAGAAAACACATGGAAACCTGGAAACGGTTATTCGTGCTGCTGCTTGCATGCACCATGCTTTTTTCCAATGTTTCAGGATCCATCAGGGCTCTGGACGAGTTCAGCACAACTGCGCTCGAAGACCAGGACCAGAACGGGGAAGACCAGACTTCGGAGGAAGCCCTGACGCAGGAAACTGACGTCCAGGACAA
>CADBPG010000185.1 GCA_902796435.1 uncultured Eubacteriales bacterium
TTCAGTTCCGCATGGTCTTTCAGATCCGCATTGATCAGGACGCGTCCTTGTTTGTCTATGGAGCTGTCCTGCACACTGGCATAGAATACACGGCTCAGAGCACGGCTCTGTTTGGGGCCGCGGGAAAGCCCGGCAAGCTTTTCACGAAGCTTATCGAACTCTTCCTGAGAGTAGATGCACAAGCAGCGTTCATCGGCCTGGTTCCAAAGGTCCTTGGTGATATAGAAAACAGTGCCCAACGGCTGTCTGAATTTGGCCGGAATAATGACGCGGCCCTTATCATCGATATTCTGATGATACTCTCCGTAGAACATCTGCTTTCACCACCCTTCTGCCTGGATTTTGGTCCGATGCGCTCCACTTTGCACCACTTCCCTCCAAAGTGATTCCATTATAAGGCCTAATACGTGGTTTTGCAACACTTTTTGAGATTTTTTTTGGAAAATTTTCTTCAAAAAACGTACGTTCGCATGCTAAAAAAGGGCCTTTTCAGGCCCATTACTATATATTGTATGGTGGATGGATCAGACCACAATTTTTCTCGTTTTTTTATGCGGTGGAGGGAAATGGAGGGCTTTTGGGAGGATCATGGAGGGAATGGAGCATAAAAAAAGACTGCCCTGTTCAGGACAGTCATGCTTTGTTTCGTTTTCTGAGTATGCAGTACAGGACGACGCCTGCGATGACCAGCAAGGCGGACAAGGCCATGGACACCGGAATGTTGGTGCCCCACAGCATCAACTGGTCCGTGCGGATATATTCGATGATGAACCGCAGCAGTCCGTATCCGACCAGATACGTGCAGAAGATGACACCCGGGGTCTTACGCTTCTTCCAGAGCAGGAGCATGATGACCACCAGTACCAGGTTGCCGAAGGACTCGTACAGGAAGGTGGGCTGCACCTGGATATAGGTGACACCGCCCTCTGTGATGGCCTTCTCCATCAGCTCCGGTGTGGTATAGGCCGCGGTCTCCACATTCAGCCGCATGGCAAAGAGCCCGTCCGTGTAACCGCCGAAGACCTCCTGGTTGCAGAAATTGCCCCAGCGGCCGATGGCCTGCCCCAGCGCGAGGCCCGGGATCGCCGTATCGATCAGCAGCCAGGTATCATACTTTTTGACCTTGCAGTAGATGAGCGCGGTGCAGACCGCGGCGATGACCGCTCCATAGATGGCCATGCCGCCGCCCCGTACATTGAAGATCTGCAGTGGATTGGCCGCATAATACTCCCAGGAAAAGATCACGTAATATATGCGGGCGCCGAGGATCGAAAAGATCAGCGCATAGATGATAAAATCAGTATAGGTTTCGGTCTTCTGGCCGGTTTTTTTCGCGATCAGGCAGGCCAGGCCCAACCCTCCGGCAACGCCCAGGGCAATGATCAGACCATACCAGGCGATCTCCAGGCCAAAGATCGAAAACGCGACCCTGTTGATATGATCGATCTCGATCCCCAGATGGGGAAACCAGACATCAGGCATCTTCATTCTCCTCTACTATCGGTTTACGGACGACCAGCACCCGCTCCACCTTACGGTCCGCCACGACCTGCACCAGCAGTGTCAGATTCCGGAACTCGAAGGTATCACCCGCCACGGGCATCTTCTCCAGCATTTCACTGACCCAGCCTCCGACCGTGGTCGACTCATAGGCGTCCTCATCGACCTCTTCATCCATCAGCTCAAAGAACTCGTCCAGTTCCATGCCACCGGAGATCACAAAGGTCTTATCGTCCACCTGACGGTGATCTACGACCACCTTGTCATGCTCATCCCAGATCTCGCCCACCAGCTCTTCCAGGATATCCTCCATGGTGACGATACCCTGCGTGCCACCGTATTCGTCCACGATGACCGCCATATGGGACTGTTTCTGCCGAAGTTCTTCCAAAAGGCTCTGGATCTTGATGTTTTCAGGGAAATAGGCGGCCGGCTGGATCTTGTCGGTCCAGTTGGTCTCCTGATGCAGCAGGCAATGCATATAATCCCGCTCGTGCAGGATACCGATGATCTCATCGATGGTTTCTTCATAGACCGGCAGACGGGAGAAGGTATGCTCACTGAAGATCTGGCCGACCTCTTCCATCGTCATGCTCTTTTCCACGCCGATGACATTGACACGGTGGGTCAGGATCTCCTCCGCGGTGACGTCATGGAACTCGATCGCGGACCGGATCAGGTCGCTTTCCTGCTCATCCAGGATACCGTCCTCCTCGACCTCATCGATCATGGTCATGAGTTCGTCCTCTGTGACAGCCTGCTCCTCTTCATTGCCAAAGGCCTTGGCCAGCGTATTCTGCCAATGGCTGATCAGATAATTGAGCGGTGTCAGGACCACTACGATGGGCCGCACCAGGCCGACGACGGCACAGGCGAATTTCTCCGGGATCTGCTTGGCGATGGTCTTCGGCGTGATCTCACCAAAGAACAGGACCAGCAGGGTGATACAGATGGTGGACCAGACGGCTCCATTGTGCTTGAACCAATGGGTGAACAAAAGAGTGGCCAAGGTACTGGCGATGATATTGACCACATTGTTGCCGATCAGCAGTGTAGAGATCAGCCGGTCGTAACGCTCCAGAAGATCCAGCACCCGGGACGCACGCTTGTTGCCATCCTGTGCCATACTTTTGAGGCGGATATAGTTGGCTCCTGTAAAGGCCGTTTCTGTAGCCGAAAAGAAGCCGGATAAAAGGATCATGAGAATGATCACGATGATCATGGTCGTATCCATAGACTGATGATAAACTCCTTATGTAAACTTATTTTTTATAAAACAAAAGCAGACCGGATACTATAGCACCCCGCCTGAATCGGATTATTCAATTTTGGAACTTTCTCGGTAAGGACCGTCGTCCACGAAAAATTCACCAACCTTTACTCTTGTTTTGCCACATTATAATATAAGAGCCTCCCCTTGTCAAGGGAGGCTCTCCATTCGATCGTTTAAGATTTTTGGTTACATTTTGGAGAATCCGTAAATGTTTCCGTCCACGTCGGTGCAGTAGAAATGCCCGTCGACCAACGGCATGACGATGTCGCCCTGGCTGGTGGTCAGGGTCAGGGTCGAGCCATCGAAGGTATAGGTGATGTCCATGGACTCGCTGCCCAGCATGACCGCGCCGGTCCCATCCGCGTTCAGAGTGAACATAATCAGGCTCTTGTAATACTCCGCACCATAGGTGTCGATCAGGGTCTGCTCGTTATAATCATTATACATGCTGACGTAGTAGGTACCTGTCAGTTCATCCGCAGGCGCAGCTTCCTGGCTTTCGGACTCGGTCTGCCCTTCCGCAGCCGCCGCGTTGACCAGAGAACCGTCCGCGATGGGCAGCAGCCGGGTGATCTCACCCTGGAAGGTATCCTTGCTGTCTTTATAATCGCAGAAACGCTCGCGCTGAGAATCACCGACCAGCGTGACCTGATACAGTCCGTCTTTGGTATAGTAGATCATATCCGCAGGCGCGACGTAATTGTTGATATCCTGGGTCATCAGACGGTACATGGCGTGCTGGACACGGTTCATGTAATCAGTGTCGGAAACGACTTCCATATAGACCTGATACTCCACAGAATCCGGGGTGAACTGTTCCTTGATCTGTGCTTCCAGGTCGGTCTGATCATCCCAGGTGGAGTCGACTTCATACCACCTGTTCTCGATCTGGACCATGCTCCAGGCATGACCTCCCATGCCGCCATCCGCACCGGCGTCTCCAGCCATACCGGTCACGACAGTCGCGGGGATGCCCAGCTGACCGACCAGGTACTCATATGCCAGAGAATAACCATCGCAGACGCAGTTGTGCTCCATACCACGGGAGTTGGCGACCAGCGGTCCGAAGGCAGTATGCGCAAAGTCATTCAGGTTCTTATCCAGGACTTCATTGTCATAGATCGCCAGGTTGATGAGCTTGTCATGGACCTGCAGCGCGATCTCGGCGTCGGACTTGGAGGTGTCGATGTCCTTAAGGAACTCATCAACAGCCGCGTTGAAGGCCTTGACATCGGTCTCGAAATTCTCATAAGGCTTGTCCATCTGCAGATAGACGACATTATGTCCGTTGGCTGGCTGGCCGATGAAAGCGGCCACATTGTAGGCACCGTTCCACGGATAGATCCACCACAGTTCCGGATGGTCATAGCAGAGACCCAGCAGTGCGGTATAGAACTGTACTGCGAAAGCATCGCTGTTCGGATCCTGATCGGTATACAGGGTGATGATATTGTTCTGCGTGGTCGGATCCATGGCCACAAGATAGATGGCATCGTAGATATCCTGCATCTCGGGGCTCAACTGATCATAAAAATAGTAGTAATCAGAATTGTTGACGATCAGAGTCTCGCTGCCGGGCGTATAAGCGCGCATGGCACGATCCATCTGGTTCTCTTCGTCCTCTGTCAGTTCTTCCGGCTCCACGGCCTGGATCTCCGGAATGAAACCGCGGCGCATCATGCTGATGCCGGAAATGACCTGGGCATCCTTATTCGCGGGGGTTTCCTCTGTGGCGGAGAAATCACCCAGAGTTCCCATCGCATTCGTCAGGTTCGCGCTGAAGGCGTCGGCATCCGGAAGGGCTGCTGCCGCAGACTCTTCCGCGGATTCTTCTGCCGGGGCTTCTTCAGAAGTGGCTTCCTCTTCGGAGGCAGCGCTCTCCTCGACTACACTTTCCTGCTCGCTCTCAGAAGCCTCAGGCGCGGCTGAAGCATCCTTCTTCGCAGAGCATCCCGACAGTACCATGCTGAACACAAGGACCAGCGCCAGCAGGATCGTCCACTGTCTTTTTTTCATGTTTCTTCTCCCTCTAATAGTATTACTGTATTGATCAATCCTGAGATTTCAGGATCGTATCCATGTTTTTATGAGAGTTTTTCTGTCAAGTATTGTGCGATGTGCATGCACCGCTTGCCTTCCGGCAGTGCATCTCTTAAGCCCTGCCAGCAGGCACTGCAATAGGAAACGACGGTTTCCCCACAGAACCTTGCTCCATAGGCTTTCAACTGCGCGTCCACTTCCTCCGGTGTGCAAGGCTCGGTGTATGCCTCCAGGGCACCAAAGGCTTTCGGCGCAAGCTTCAGATTGCCCGGCCGCATGGGTGCCATCAGAAAACGACCGTCAAAATGCTCCTGATCCGGCGCATCGGTCACCTCGAAGTGCATTTTCGCAAGCAGGCTGCGGATCGCCCGCTTCTCCGCCACATGGTTCCTGGCGCGGAAACAATCCTGCAAGACTACTGTTGCGCCCTGATGATCCGGCAGTTCCAGATCCGGCAGCGCATCCAGATACTCGAAGAGACTGACCGGCGGCTGCTCCGGATGGTTCTCCTGGATGATGAGCGCACAGGTCTGGCAGATCGTCAACGGGATCACACCCGCAGGCAGGTTTGCATGGTCCACCCTGCAGCAGCCCGCGATCTCCACACCGCGTTCTCTCAGGAAGTTCTTCAGTTTTTCTGATTCTTCCGGAAACAGGCGGGTGAAATTGCAGGACGGAAAGTACATATACCGGGGCATACCTTATGCCTCGCCCCAGGGGTTCGGCGTGAAGGAGCCGCCCCGGGCCCATTTCAGATAGGAAAGCGCGTGCAGCTGACCGGTCATCTCCCAGTCGCCACAGTAGATCGGATCATGATAGCCTTCCACGCAGACATCGCCCTCATAGCCATTGGCACGCAGGATCGAGAAGATGTCACGCCAGTTCATATCACCAAAGCCGGGCGTACGCTGCGGAGCGAAATCCACAGCCCCCAGAACACCGTACCGACGGACCGCCGCCATATCCAGGCTGGCATCCTTGCCGTGTATGTGGTAGATCTTCGGCGCCCATTCCCGCAGCTGCTCGATCGGATCGATCAACTGGATCTGCTGATGGCCGGGCTCCCATTCCAGGCCCAGCGCCTGAGACGGGACCATGTCGAACATCTGCTCCCAAGCCTTAGGGTTGAAGCCGATATTGCAGGTGGTATGCCGCCAGTCGCCGCCCATCGGGCAGTTTTCGATGACCAGACGCACGCCCTCATCCTCGGCCAGGGCCGCAAGCTCTGTGAAGACTTCCTTGAATTTTGGATAGGCCGCTTCCACAGGTTCTCCCTCGAAGGCACCGGCGAAGGTACCCACATTGGCCGCGCCATAGGCCGCGGCGGAACGGATCACATGCTTCAGGGTCTCTTTATGCTCTTCATACATCAAAGGATTGCAGTAGTAGCCCAAGGTGGACACATACACACCGGTGCCGTCCAGCAGATCCTTGACCCGGGCCGCATGTTCTTTAAGATCTGTGCCCTCCAGCGACATATGAAAATTGATAGCGACACATTCAAATCCCGCTTGCACCATATGGGGCACCCAGGCCTCAGCCCGGGTTCCGGGGATGCAGGTTCCGATACGGATCTGTTCCATAACAGGCTACTCCTTTCAGCATCCTTATCAGTTGCACGAAAACATACATGATAACTGTACCAAATGCGATTTTGATTGTCAAGAGTCTGCCCAAGTGCTATACTCATGTCAGATCATATTTAGAAAGAAGGTGCAGCGATGCTGCTTTTGCAAAACGGTACGATCTATACGATGGAAGGCGATCAGCCCTTCATCGGCGACATCCTGATCTCCGAAGGGACGATCGTTTCTGTAGCGCCCCATATCGAGACAGAACCTGTCTGGAAGACTGCGGATCTGACCGGATATAATATCTATCCCGGCTTCATCGACGCGCACTGCCATCTGGGCATGGGCGAAGAAGGCATCGGCTTTGAGGGCAACGATATCAACGAAATGACCGATCCCATAACGCCGCAGATGCGGGCCATCGATGGCTTCAACCCAAGGGACATCGCGGTCCGCGAGGCAAGGGAGCATGGTGTGACCACAGTCGCCACCGGCCCCGGTTCCGCCAATGTCATCGGTGGACAGTTCGCCGCACTGAATACAGCCGGCGATCGTGTCGATGATATGATCGTCCAGGCACCGCTGGCCATGAAGATCGCCTTTGGCGAGAACCCCAAACGGGTCTACAACAGCAAGAGTCGTATGCCGATGACGCGCATGGGCACAGCCGCCCTCCTGCGTGAGACGCTGCAGAAGGCCAAGAATTATCAGGCGAAAAAGAAAGCCCATGGGAAGGATCCGGATTTCGCGATCGATTTCCAGATGGAGCCTCTGCTCCTGGTCCTGGAGCACAAGATCCCGTTGAAAGCGCATGCCCATCGTGCGGATGATATCTTCACCGCCCTGCGCATCGCGAAGGAATTCGGTCTGGATATCACGCTGGACCACTGCACTGAAGGTCATCTGATCGCAGACGCACTGGCAAAAGAACAGGTCAAGGCGATCATCGGTCCTTCCTTTGGCAGCCGCTCCAAATTCGAGTTGACGAACAAAACCTTCGCCACGCCGGCCGCCTTATATCAGGCAGGTCTCCATGTGGCGATCATGACCGATCATCCCGTGATCCCCTGTGCTCAGCTGCCCCTGTGCGCCGCCCTTGCCGCAAAGGCCGGACTGCCCGCGGAGGAAGCCCTGCGTGCCATCACCATCAACGCGGCCACCATTCTGGGACTGGAGGACCGGCTGGGCAGCATCCGCACCGGCAAGCAGGCAGACCTGACCATCTGGAAGGGTGACCCGATCCAGGATATGCAGGCCGAGCCTGTTATGACTCTGATCCGCGGTGAGATCGTCTATTCCGCCTTGTCCGCGGAGGAAACCTTGCCCGACCCGGTCCGGGGCTTCGAAAGCCAGAAGACCGTGACGAAAGTGCAGGCGCCAGATGCCGGCGATCTTTGAGAATGACTGGCAGGAGCTGCTGGACCCGGAGTTTCAAAAGCCTTACTACCGGGAACTGCATGCCTTCCTTGCCAGGGAATATAAGACACAGACCATCTATCCCAACATGTATGACATCTTCGGATGTCTACACGGGACAGCCTACAAGGATGTGAAGGTCGTGATCCTGGGCCAGGACCCCTATCACGGGCCCGGGCAGGCCCATGGGTACAGTTTCTCCGTACGGCCGGGCGTGGAGGCGCCGCCTTCCCTGGTCAACATCTTCAAAGAACTGCAAAGCGACCTGGGCTGCTACATACCCAACAATGGATACCTGAAAAAATGGGCGGATCAGGGTGTCCTCATGCTCAACAGCGTACTGACGGTACGGGCCGGCCAGGCCGGTTCCCACCGGGGCAAGGGCTGGGAGACCTTCACCGACCACATCATCTCCTTGTTGAACGAGCGGGAGGATCCGGTGATCTTCATGCTGTGGGGCCGTTATGCCCGTGAAAAAAAGAAGCTGATCACCGCACCGCGCCACTTCATTCTGGAAGCCGCGCATCCCAGTCCCCTGTCCGCTTATAACGGGTTCTTCGGTTGCCGTCACTTTTCCAAGGCGAATGCCATGCTGGAGCAGATCGGGAAAACGCCCATCGACTGGCAGATCGAAAACATATAAAAAGAGCCATAACGGCTCTCAGACTGTCGACAAAGTGGCACCAGAAATGCGTTCTGGTGCCACTTTTCGCGTTTTGATTGTTTTTTCTCTGAATCACAAGTAAA
>CADBPG010000186.1 GCA_902796435.1 uncultured Eubacteriales bacterium
TGTTATCTGTTTTCATTATACTTACTTCGTAATATCTATCCAATACCGTTTTATCTTTGTTCCTTCCACGGCAATTGGCTTTTCATATCAAAACGGTATCAACAAGACTTTTGAAGTGCTAAAAAGTCAGTGTTTAAGCCATTTCTTTGACTTCTGTTCTTATTCCCACTCACTGATAAAACGCAAGCATGGGCCTTGGGCATAAGGATCGTTCAGTTTCCCGTACTTTCATACCGTTTCATCAGTTTACCAAAGATAAACCGGCGGATCCAGGTAGTAAAGACAGCCGCAGCCGGCACTGACAGAAAATAGGGCCAGACAGGAAGCTTTCCCAGCAGGATGCAGGTCGGTATATAGCTGATCATACCATGGGGCAGCACGGAAAACAATAAGTACCGGATCAATTTAGGAAAAATGGAGACCGGATAGCGGCCGAAGGCCTGTGTCGAACGGACCAACGCCAAAGTGCTTCCACCACCTGTAAAAAAGCCAAGACTGCTGGCAGCCACATCGATGTTCAAGCGCGTCCAGACCCCGATCAAAAGGCTGAGGATGAAGCAGATCACCTGGATGGCAGAAGGATCCACAGCCAGACGATGCACCGACACGATCATAACGGCAATGGAGGTCACCGAGGTGCAGAGGCCCGCAAAATTGATCTGGCAGCCTAAAAGCTGGGTCATGATTGGCAGAGGACGCACCATGAACCGGTCATACTCTCCGGTGCGGACTTTATGCGCCGTGCCGGTGGAAGCTCCCTGGCAGCCAAAAGTGACCACGCCTTCGGAGAACATCACACAAGCATACAAAAGCGCTACTTCATACAAAGTCCATCCGCCCACGGAACGAATACTGGAAAACAGGGCGAACAGGAAGACCAGGCCCACAGTCTGCCACACAGCGCCGGCGATCGTAGAGACCAGAAAGTCATTTTTGTATTCCATTAAAGCATGGATATTCTGCCCACTGAAGCGCAGGTACATTTTGATATTTCTAAACATGTCAGCCTCCATGAATCGTTATTTTGCGCACTGCCAAGTGGAAAAACAGACGGTCGAACCACCACAGAAATATGACCCACAGAAGCTGCACACCCAACAATTTCCAGGCAGCGCTGACAGCGATCCGTCCCAGGAAGATCTGCGTCGGCAGATAGACGATGGACTGAAACGGCAGGGCATTAGAGAGTTTTTGGAACCACAACGGATAGAAGCTTAATGGAAGAAGCGCACCTGAGAACACGTCCGTGATCACCTGCCTGAGGTAGATCACACCATACCCGTTAGACGTAAAGAAACAGCACAGACCGGCAAAATAGGAAATCAGAAACTTGATCGTAAAGGCCAGCACGAAGCTGATAAGGAAAAGACCGAAGTATGACAGCGCAAACACCTGGGTTATATCACCTAACAGGAGGGCGATCCCGCCCCCCGTGATGATAGCCAGTATGCCTTCCACCAAAGAAGACCCGATGGTCTCGGCAAAGCACATATGCTGGAAGCTCAATGGCTTTGCCAGATCCATCGCGATCGAACCACTCAGCACCTTATTCGAAATATTGCTCTCAGTGCCGTATCCCAGCGTGGCGTTCATAATAAAAGCAATCATGATATAGAATACCATGTTATTCCAGGTGTAGCCGTTGATTACACTTTGCTCGTTAAACAAGGTCCGCCATAGGAAAAATGTGGCTGCGGCCTCGATCCCTGACTGCGCCAGATTCAATAGAAGCCGGGATCGGTAGTTGATCTTTTCCGAAATCGCGCAGCGGGTAAAGCCCCTGTATTTCAGAATGTTCATAGCAGACTCTCTTCCTTTACGACCAACTCTGACCGGTATACTTTTTCGATCACCTGCTTGATATCCGGCTCGATGACCGTAATATCACTGATGTCTGTCAGCTGGCCGATCTTATGGATCACTTCATAGGCGGTGTAATCATTGATGTTGAACATGGCCGTGATCGTATGGGCATCGTTCTCTGTAACATGGAGCCTTAGATCCTCTGAAAGCTTCCGGATCAACTGCGGATCCGGGTGCTTCAGTACGGCACGCACGCCGCGGTCATGCGCGTACATCTCCTGCAGTTTGTGCGTAGCCACATCGGTAACGATCTTTCCTTCATCGATGACGATCACGCGCTCGCAGATATCCTCGATATCCTGTAGATCGTGGCTGGTCAGAATCACGGTCGTACCTCGTTCCTTGTTGATGCGCCGGATGAACTGCCGCATGTTTTCCTTGACAGTGATATCCAGGCCGATCGTCGGTTCGTCCAGGTAAAGCACCTTCGGGTCGTGCAGCAAAGAAGCAGCAAGATCTGCCCGCATGCGCTGGCCCAATGATAGTCTTCTGGCCGTACGTTGTATAAACTCGCCGAGACCGAAGATCTCTGTAAATAAGGCGATGTTGTCCCGATAGACCGCATCCGGGATCTCATAGATATCTTTGAGCAGGCGGAATGATTCTTCTACCGGGATATCCCACCATAACTGCGTACGCTGCCCGAATACAACGCCGATGTTGCGGGCATTGCCCATTCGATCCTCAAACGGGTCGATTTCTTCGACGAGGACCTTCCCGCTGGACGCGTACAAGATCCCTGTCAGCATCTTGATGGTGGTGGACTTACCGGCTCCATTCGGGCCGATATAAGCGACGGATTCCCCATCCTGAATGGTAAAACTGACATTGTCGACCGCCGTTTTTTCGGTGTATTGTGGTTTGACGATATGCTTCAAGGCTCCTTTCAGGCCAGGAGCATGGGATGGCAGCCTGAAAACCTTGGTCAGACCAGTCACTTCTATGGACATTCCGGACCTCCTTCTTATCGGATGATCAGTTCAGACCGGTACAATTTTTGCAGCACGAGCCGCATGTCCGGCCGGATTTCCGTTACATCATAAATATCAGCTTGTCCACTCACTCTTTCGATCACGTCGTACATACTCATTTCCGTGTTGTCAAACATAACAACCAGTGTCTTAGGATCATCCATGCGGCTCAGGAGACGGCTGTCCGTATGCAGGTCCTCCAAAAGCTTCGGTTCCCACATCTTCATTGTGATGCGTACCCCATGATCCCGTGCAAACATGTCATCCAGGGCCTTTCGGGAAACGTCACTGATCAGCTTTCCTTGATCCAATACGATCACGCGCTCGCACATTTGCTCAACATCGCTCAGCTCATGGCTGGTCAAAAGCACTGTCATATTGCGTTCCTTCTGGATTCGCTTAAGCTGCGCACGGATGGTCTCTCTGGCGGCCAGATCCAGACCGATCATCGGCTCATCCAGATACAAGACCTTGGGATCATGTAAAAGCGCCGCAATAAAGTCAGCCTGGACGCGCCGCCCCAACGACAGCTTCTCCGGCGGAAAGGAGAGCTCTGAGGAAAGATCAAATGCTCTGACAAAGTAGGACAGGTTCTCGTCATATCTGGCTTTCGGGATCTCATAGGTATCACGCAGCAAACGGAACGTATCCTCCAGAGGGAGCTTTTCCCACAGCTGGGTACGGTGTCCGAAGACGACCCCAATCTGGCGGTTATTTTCTATTCGTTTTTTGTAAGGATCGACTCCCTCTACAAGAACCGTACCGTCAGTCGGCTGTAAAATACCAATCAACATTTTAATGGTGGTCGACTTTCCGGCTCCAGTCGGACCTATGCAGGCAACTGTTTCTCCCCTTGGAATGGAGAAAGAAATGTGATCCACCGCCTTATATTCCTCATAAGAAGGAAACAGCAGTTGATGCAGGGCGCCTCGGAACCCCTTCTCGTACAAGGGCATACGAAATGTTTTGGTGAGTGCATTGACTTCAATCGACATGGTTGGCCTTCCAATGTTTCTTTGTATCTGTATTGTATCATAATTATTGTAAGCAGCTTAAAAAGTCGGATAAACGGTCGTTAACGATGTTTGAAGTTAGTCTGGAACATCCGGATCGACCGTTTGTACCTGCAGTGTAGCATAAAAGCCTGATTTCTGCTATAATAAGGTGATTATACTTTACAGTCAGGAAAAACAAGGAGTGGATCATTATGCGAATCGCCATCTGCGATGATGATACAAATGCCCTTTTAAATGTCAGGCGTCAAGTCGAAGCTTATGCTGGTACAAAGACTGAGGCCATCCAGATCAAGGCTTATGCTTCCGGCAAGGAACTCTGGTTCAATCTGGAGGATCGCGACATTGCTGATCTGTTTATCTTAGATATCGAAATGCCCGAGTTCGATGGCATATCTTTGGCAGAGATCATTCGGAGACAAAAACCTACGGCTATGATCCTATTCTACACCGCCCATGCTCAATATGCCCTGCAGGGGTATCAGGTCGAGGCGATCCGATATATACTAAAAGGGTCTGATCCTTCTGTTCTGACGGAAGCCTTGGACTACGCCCTTTCCAGGTATCAAAGAATCACACAGCAAAGCATTCTGATCACACGAAACCACATTTCTCTTCGTATTCCCTATACGGAGATCATTTATGCCACGCATGTCGCACGCCAGGTCAGGATCCACACCGTGACCATGGGAGAAGTTACCTCAAGCTACAGTCTTCAAGAGTTATTTGACTGCCTGAACGATACTCGCTTTTTCTATATTGATCGTGGAACCTTTGTGAATCTGGATCATGTTTCCCGTGTCGAAAGCGGCTCCCTTAAGTTGACGACCGGGGAAGTCCTTTTTGTCAGCCGGCGGAACGTTACAGAACTCAAAGCTGCCATTGCCCGGGAATGGAGGCCATAATGGAAATTATATCCTGGATCTTACTATGCATGGCATTGTTTCTTATCATCGTTCTTGTATGGCAGCTGCGGAAGAACTTTCTGCTGGCACAGGAAAACAGGGAACTTGCCCAAGCGGTCCATGTTTTGGAAGAGGGATATGATACACTCTCCAAAATGAATGATGCTCTTCATGAGGAACGCCATAATTCATACAACCAGTTGGTCACGCTTCTGGGCTCCGAACCTAACTGTTTGCGACAAAATCTGGAAGAACTGATCGGCTTGCAAAAGGAGACCGTTGACTCGATCCATACAGGAGACCCCTATCTGGATGCGATCCTTCGGGTTAAAACCATTCAGTCCATGAAAGCAAACATTCGCTTGGAATATGCTGCTTCCTTGCCGGGAAAGCTTCCCCTCCCTCCTTTGGATCTATGTTCCATTGTGGCCAATATGCTGGACAATGCCATTGAAGCTTCTGGCCGGATCCCTGAAGAAAAGGATCGTTGGATTCACTTTACCGTGGACCGAAAAAAAGACTTTATCCTGTTCATAGTGACCAACAGCATTATTCCAGGCAGCATGCCGAAGCTATCGTTGGATACAACGAAAAAAGACCCGGACCATATGCATGGAGTGGGCATCAAAAGCATCCGAGCAGCCGTCCTGCGCAATGGAGGATCATTAAGTCATGAAAGTACAGAGGACACCTTCATTACCCGCGCAATGGTACAGATTCCAGAAAAAATTTAGCATTCGATGATCTCCATTTCCTCCATCCATTTATTGCAAAGAGATACTCTTAATTATTTCAAATTGCTCCTCGCCCTTAAGCACCGAATAGTCGATACTCACTGCATATCCTGTGAATGGTTTGAATATCAACTTCATCTTCTCGCAGCAAACAGATAATTCATCTCGACTCATATGGCCTGTAGCTACTCTGGACGAAACATGGTTTGCTATTCCCTTGGAATACTATACAGGAACTCGCCCTGGTGAAGTCCTGGCTAAATCGTTTGACGATATCGACTATAATACCCAAAGCATTAGTGCGTAATCCGATGAAACTGGACACCTAAACCAGTTTTATCTGTGCGCCGGTTCCGGCGCGGTCTGGACACCTGTTCCAGTTTTTACTGGACAGGTATCCGGTCAACACGCCATAAGATTTCTGGCAGATTTTTCTGCCATATATAGTAACACTTTTTAGAATGCACGCAAGTGCTAATTCACGGAGCTTTCATCAATAACCTTTGCTGCTTCCATTCTCTTGCGGGCTTCCATGCCCCGGAAGGAAGGGCCGTCGATGTCCAGATGGTAA
>CADBPG010000187.1 GCA_902796435.1 uncultured Eubacteriales bacterium
ACGCCGTGATTCTCCGCATAGGAGACCAGAATGCCAACCTTATCTGAGTATCGTAGCAGTACTGCAGCCGGCTTGAAATCCGCAGGCTTTTCATAGTAGCGTTGGATCATGAGAGAGTTGGCAAGGACCAACGGATCGGATCCGCACGTATTGCCTAGAACATATTGCCCGACGATCTGATAGGATACAAGGGAGGAGAGATCTGTCCGTTGGGCAGCACCTGCATCGAGATAATGCTCAGCCAGGAACACATCTGTATCCAGACCGATAACCGTGTCTGTCTGCTGTACCGGCCCCGAGATCGCGGACGCAACAGGTGGCATCAGATCAGAAATATACATGGAACCGTAAAAGAGTGACACATAGGCGCTGGAACGGCAGATCGTCATGTAGTCGGCCATTTCCGTGGCAGTCTCGGTCAAAAAAATGTCGAGAGACCGGTCATCCGGATTCAGCGGAACCATCTGGGGCTGCACGGAACGTTCCAATGCGGCGGTAAGATCTGCGACATTGTATTCCACCAGGCTGCTGGTGCCACCGGCCTTCAACTGATTCGCCAGTGTGGCAACAGTCATGCCGGAGTCCACCGCGATCGGGCAGAACTGTGCTGTACAGGACAGACCATAAGTCTCTGAAGTAAAGGAAAAGACAGCGGCGGCGGTCATATAGTCCAACACAACGACGGCACGTTTTCCCGCAAGAGCCGCAGGACAGGCAGTAAACTCAAAATAACGCAGAATGTTGGACGCAGCCAACTGTGTGGCGCCTTGGGCTGCCACTACCTGTGACAGGATCGTCGACGGTAAACCGTTGGTGGTCGCCATGTCCGGGCTGCCCTCGTGCTGATATTGATATTCCAGTGGGTTCGTGTAGGAATCAAAGGTGATGACATAGGCCTTCTGGGCCTGGGCGGTTGATCCGACCATACCCAGCAGTTCTTGCGCACAGGCAATAAGTTCTTCACTGGAAGAATAGACGCGTAGGAATTCCTCGGTGAAACGCGCCTGCATCAATGTCAGCAGCCGGTCGGATTCCTGCAGCAAATAGGCATCTAAATCCTCAGCGGTCATATCGGTGCTGCCGGTGGAGGAGAATACATTGGTCTTGCTACAGCCTGCGACGCTGGTGAGCAGCAGGAGCAGACACAGGAAAAGGGTGATGCGCTTCATAGTATGATGCCTGCTTTCTTCCTGAGATAGCGGGCCGAAGCCAGAATCGTGTTCAGCTGGTCTGCGGCGCCATAGTGTTCGATCGTCAGATAATCATCATAACCGATAGCCTGCAGACGATCCAGGATCTCGTCCGTGCGGATGAAGCCTGCGCCGAAGGGGCAGGGGTAGATCTTGCGGCCGTCTACAGTGCGCATGGGCGGTTCACCGTTCAAAGCGTGGTCGGACCGGTCCTTGCAGTGGACATGCTGGATACGGTCCTTGAGAAGATCAAAGGCCCAGAGCTCATCCTGGGCGGCAAAGTTAAAATTGCCCGTATCAAAGGTGATCCCGACGCCGGGAACCTGGTCGGCGAACCATTTCATGCCCTCTGCGGTGGCGATGGGACTCGAAGCATTGTCATAATCCTCCAGGGAAACGATCAGACCTTGGGCTAAGGCGGCCTCTGTGAGCTCTTTCAGACAGGCACCCATCTGCTCCAGCACTTCGGTGCGGTCAGCGCCTTCCGGGAAGAAGCCAGGGATCGGCATGATCTTGCGGCAGTTAAGGGCCGCGGCCGCATCGATCAAAGCCTGATTGCGTGCGGGATCCGGCCCGTTTTCCCAATGGAACATGCAGCAGATGTTGGAGGCCTCCATACCGGCCTCATTCAGCATGGCCTTGACACCGGCCAGGTCATCCAGCTCGTTCAGATCCAGTTCCAGACCGGTGATGCCTGCGCCGACCAGGGTGGGCAGCAGGTCTTTAGGACTGCAGGAAGCCTGTGCGGCTGCCTCGCGTACATGGGCGTAAAAGACAGACAGTTTCATGGTTACCCTCTTTCTTTAGGTGGAGCAACGGATTCGCGCAGGACCAGCTCGCTGGGCAAGGTGATCATCATGGGGATCTTGCGATTGGTAAAGATATGGTCGGCCAGAAGAGCCACAGCCTGCTGACCCATGAAGTCGGTGTGCAGACGCACCGTGGAGAGGGGGGGATCCATGTATTTGGCCGCCGGGTTGTCGTTGCAGCCGATGATGCTGACATCCTCCGGGATCTTCAGCCCCATGGCTGCCGCGGCCTGATAACAGCCGGCCGCCATCGTATCGTTCGCGACAAGGATCGCCGTCGGCCGAAGCTCCGAGGACATGAGGTCGATGAACTTGGCATAGCCTTCCTCTACTGTATAGGAGGAGACGGCACGGATGAAAGCATCGCTGCCGGTCAGCTGGCGGACCAATGCCACCCGGAGATTCTGATATGGAGATCCGTCCGGGTCCGTTGCCTTGTTGGCAATCAGGCCGATGCGGCTGTGCCCCAGTTCCCGCAGGACCTTCAGTGCGGTGGTGACCATTAGTTCTCTGTCATGGATGATGCAGTCACATTCCAGCGGTGCGGCGGGATGATCGGCCAGGACCAGAGGCAGGCCAAAAGCCTGCAGGGCCTCTTGTTCGCCGCGGGTGAAGGTGCCCAATGCCAGGATCCCGTCGGTGCCCGGTTGTGGCTGCTGCCCGGGCTCCAGGATGTAGAAACGGAAGCCCTGTTCTGTCAAGGCCCGTTCCACCGCCATGCGCAGGGTCATATAGTAGGGATCCACCAACTCCTCCGCGGGGGTATAAGTGGACAACATGGCAATGTTCAGGCGCTTCTTGCGCTTCTTTTTTTCTTTTACAGTGTATTCAAGCGCCTCCGCCGCCTCGAAGATCCGCCTGCGGGTCGACTCCTGTACGCTGAGCGTTTCATCATAATTCAATACACGAGAGACCGTCGCGATGGATACCCCAGCGCGTTCGGCGATGTCTTTGATCGTGGCCATGGACTGCCTCCTGACTAAAACATATAGTAAAACTACCGCCATTTTACTTCACGCCCAAGAAAATTGCAAGACCTGCATAAAACTTATATTTCGCTTGATACAACCTTGTGTTATAATGAACAAAAAACGTAAGGAGCGTGCCGCCATGAAGTATCTGTCTTTAGATCCGGCCCGCCCGCTGGACCTGATCCTTCTGGGCCGCGTCGCGATCGATTTCAATCCGGCCTATAATGACCAGGTCAAAGAAGAGTTCCAGCCCCTGAAGCAGGTGCATATGTTCGAAAAATTCGTGGGCGGCTCTCCGGCAAACATCGCGGTCGGTGTTTCTCATCATGGAATGAAGGCCGGTTTCATCGGCAAAGTATCTGATGATGCCTTTGGTGATTTTGTCACAGAATATTTTCAAAAGCAGGGGATCGATACCTCCTGCATCACCCGCTGCACTGGTGGCGAAAAGCTGGGTCTGACCTTCACGGAAATGCTGTCCCCATCGGAAAGCAGCATCCTGATGTACCGCAACGAGGCGGCGGACCTCAAGCTTTCGGTGGAGGACGTGCATGAGGAATACATCGCCAGTGCCAAGGCCCTGTTGATCTCCGGTACCTCGCTGGCAGAAAGTCCCTCCAGAGAAGCCGCATTGAAGGCGGCCATGCTGGCCAAACGCACGAACACGCCGCTGATCTTCGACATCGACTATCGGGCCTACAACTGGAAGAACCAGGACGAGATCTCCATCTATTATGCGGCCATCGCCAAGGAAGCGGACATCATCATGGGCTCGCGGGAGGAGTTCGACCTGACCGAGCGGCTGATCCGCCCTGGCATGTCGGATGAAGAGAGCGCCGCCTATTGGCAGGGCCGCTCGGCGAAGATCGTGGTGATCAAACATGGCATGCAGGGTTCCACGGCCTATACCTGTGACGGGCAGAAGTTCAGCATCAAGCCATTCCCGGTCACGGCCCGCAAGGGATTCGGCGGGGGCGATGGCTACGGTGCCGGCTTCCTGTACGGGCTCTATCAGGGCTGGGACATCCAGGACTGCCTGGAATTCGGCTCTGCGGAGGCCTCGATGATGGTGCGCAGCAACAACTGTTCCGACGATCTTCCGAATCCAGAGCAGGTCCGTGCCTTTATTGCAGAAGAAAAAGCGATCTACGGCGAGCAGATCGGCAGAATATAAGCAAAGGAGTGTGACTATGAAAGAAACGATCCGGTTGACCACAGCCCAGGCCATCGTACGTTTCCTGGACAACCAGTATGTAGCGATGGACGGCGTGGAAACTAAATTTGTAGAAGGCTTCTTTACCATCTTCGGACATGGGATCGCGGTGGGCCTGGGTGAAGCTTTGGATACTGATCCGGGAACCTTAAGGGTCATGCAGGGCCGCAATGAGCAGGGCATGTGCCACGCGGCCATCGCCTTTGCCAAGCAGTCCGACCGTAAGCGGATCATCGCATGCGCGTCCTCCATCGGACCCGGCGCCGCCAACATGGTCACCGCCTGCGCCACGGCCACAGTCAACAATATCCCCCTGCTGGTCTTCCCGGCAGATACCTTTGCTTCCCGCCAGCCGGACCCGGTCCTGCAGCAGTTGGAGCGTTCGGACAGTCTGGCCGTCTCCACCAACGATGCCTTCAAACCGGTGTGCAAATACTGGGACCGTATCAACCGTCCGGAGCAGGTCATGACTGCGCTGATCAACGCGATGCGGGTCCTGACAGATCCGGCCGAGACCGGTGCCTGCTGCATCGCCCTTCCGCAGGACGTGGAGGGTGAAGCCTATGACTTCCCCGTGTACTTCTTCCAGAAGCGGGTGCACCGCATCACCCGGCCGGTGGCACCCAGAGAAGAGCTGGAGGACGTGGCGGAAGTGATCCTTTCCAGCAGAAAGCCCCTGCTCATCGTGGGCGGCGGCGTGAAGTATTCCGGAGCCGGCGAGCTTTTAGAGCAGTTCGCGGAACGGTTCCACATCCCCTTTGGGGAGACCCAGGCGGGCAAGAGCGCCTGCAAGTCCTCCCATCCCTACTGTCTGGGCGGGATCGGTGTGACGGGCACCTCCGCCTCCAACCATATCGCGGCGCAGGCGGACTGCGTCATCGCGGTGGGTTCCCGCCTGTCTGACTTTACCACCAGCTCCAAGTGGCTCTATCCGGAGGCGAAGATCGTTACCATCAACAATAACCGGTATCACGCGTACAAGATGGACGCGGTGAAGGCCGTGGGCGATGCCAAGGCCACGCTGGAAGCCCTGTGGAAGATCCTGGAGGAGAAGCATTACATCTCCGCTTACACCACCGAGGTGGAAGAGGCCAGAAAGCTTTGGGACCAGGAGTATGAGCGCCTAGGCGCCATCCGCTATACCGGTGAGGACTTCGAGCCCATCATCTCTGCCAGGGATCCGCGGACCATCCCGGAATTCGTAAAGCTGACCGGCGGCGAGCTGACCCAGACCGCGGCCCTGTATATCCTGAACCATGCGGTCGACCCGCAGGCCACGGTCATCACGGCCGGTGGATCCCTGCCCAGCTGCATGCAGCGTATGTGGCGGACCGACAAGCGGGGCGGCTACCATGCGGAGTATGGATACTCCTGCATGGGCTATGAAGTCGCGGCGACCCTGGGTGTCAAGATGGCGGAGCCGGAAAACGAAGTCTACTGCGTGGTGGGTGATTCCAGCTTCCTGATGATGCATTCCGAGATCATGACGGCGCAGCAGGAGAAACGCAAGGTCAACATCCTGGTCTTCGACAACTGCGGCTTCGGCTGCATCAACAACCTGGAGATGACCCATGGCATCGGCTCCCTGGCCACAGAGTTCCGCTACACCGACGGGCAGAAGCCGACCGGGGACCTGATCCCGGTGGACTATGCCATGATCGGCCGGGGCTATGGCCTGAAGGCCTATACCTGCCGTACGCCGGAGGAACTGGCGGCCGCCCTGGAAGACGCGAAGACCCAGAAGCAGTCCTGCCTGTTCGACCTGAAGGTCCTGCCGAAGACCATGACCGATGGTTATGATGCCTGGTGGGATGTGGGTATGGCCATGACGACACAGAAAGAAAGCACGCAGCAGGCCGCAAAGGAAGTCCTGGAAGGCCGGGCGAAAGCGAGGAAATATTGATGGAAAAGAAAGTGTTCGGCTATCCGGAGTATGATGCCTCCGGCGAGAAGATCCT
>CADBPG010000188.1 GCA_902796435.1 uncultured Eubacteriales bacterium
CTCGAAGGCGCCTCCATTTGTGTCATATGTCACGGTATACTGTGTCGTTTCTTCCGTGTTTGTCTCTTCTGTGGGTGTTGTTTCCGTGGTCCCTTCTTCCGAAGCAAATACGATACGATTGTTCGGGATCGATGGAACCAAAAGGAAAGTAGCCAGCACGACCGCCAACAGACGTTTCCATTTTGTTACCATAGTGTTCCTCCTTGTTGCAAATGTTACAGCACACGGATGCATTTGCTTCAATTATATCATGTCTAGATTAAAATGGAAGCCGTTTTTGGCACGTTTTTGCGCTGATCATGCAGGTTTTGGCGTTTTGGGAGTGAGATTACGTTCTAGATTCTTTTACTATTCTCGCAGAACGTAGGCTATGCCGGCTCATTACCTTCCAGATTGATGTAGCACATCTGCAGACCGTAAGATTTTCGCATGATTACGTTCTACGCAATCGACCCCTTGTCACAGAAGGTAGTCCGGCTTGGCGAAATACGTTCCAGGCAGTGTACACACTTTCGCAGAAGGTAGTCGTTACGTTCTATACAATCGGCCCGTTTTTGCATACCGTAGATGGTCCAAAATCATTACCTTCTATACATTGTCCATATTCCCGCAGAAGGTAATCAGTCCAACAAAATACGTTCTACGCAGTGTCCACTCTCCCGCAGAAGGTAATCGGCCCCAACGGGCTACGGTGCAAAGCAAATGTCCACGCCTCCATACCGTAATACGCAAAAGACCCGCTCTCGCGAGCGGGTTGCTTTACGCTTTTCCTTCCGCGACTTCCTGGGAAGTGCGGATCTTTTTGATCCATTTGCCGCTGTGCAGGCGGATCACGCACCAGATGGCTTTCAGTACCTGGTCGATCTTCAGGAAGAAATAGATCCAGAAGGCGGGCAGGTGCAGGATCAGGCCGGCCAGGATGCCGAGGGGCAGCGACGCGACCCAAAGGAACACGTTGTCGGCGACCATCAGGATCTTGGTATCACCGCCACCGCGCAGGACACCTTTGGTCATGATACTGTTGGTGGCCTGGAACAGCATGATGATGGAGATCGCGCTCATCAGCTCTCGGGCGATGTGGGCGGTCTCAGGTGAAAGATGATACGATCGGATGATCGGTCCGCTGATGGCCATGATGACCACGGCGGACAGGAGGCCCAGCAGGAAGCCTACGCCCAGGAAAGCATAGCCCTGGTCCTGCGCCTTCTCGCGGCCGCCTTCGCCCAGGGTTTTGCCGGTGATGATGGCGCCGGCCTGGGAGAAGCCCTGTGTCAGGACGGAGCTGAGCTGCTGGGTGACCGCAGTCACCGCGTTGGCAGCCACGAATTCTCCGCCGATACGGCCGATGACCATGGCCACAGAGTTGTTGCCGATGGCCAGGATACCGTCACTGATCAGGACCGGGATACTGATGCGGATGTACTCACCCAAAAGGTCCCGGGTGTGGATGAAGAAATCCTTCAGGCGGAACCCGATCTCCTCATCCCGGAAGAAGAGGTATCCGCAGATCACGACGAACTCGAATGCGCGGGCGATCAGAGTGCCAACGGCGGCGCCGGCCACGCCCATCTTGGGCATGCCCAGTTCACCAAAAATGAAGACATAGTTGGCACCGATGTTGATGAAGAAGGCCGCGATCGAGGTGTACAGCGGGATCCGGGCCTTGCCCACCGCCCGCAAAACAATGGTGGTGGTCAGGGACAGACCCAGTAGGAAGTAGGTCACCACGGACCATTCCAGATACTCCACACCCTTCTCGATGATCGGTGCTTCCGAGGTGTAGATCCGCATGATGCCGCTGGGCATGATCAGTGTCGCCAGTGCGAAGAGGGCCGCGATGGCCACCGTCAGCCGCAGCATGATGGCCACGCTCTTGCGCATATCCAGCTGGTTGCGCATACCGTAGAAGCGGGCGACCAGGACCGAAGCGCCCATGGACAGGCCCATGCAGAGGATGTGATAGATGTTGATAAAGGTGTTGGCCAAAGATACAGCGGACAATTCTGTCTCACCCACACGGCCGACCATGATGGTGTCCATCATGTTGACGCCGACCGTGATCAGGCTTTGCATGGCGATGGGGACCGCCACGACCGCGACAGTTTTGTAAAAGCTTTTATCTTTGGCGATCAATTTGCCGAGCATGATTTACAGACCCGTCTTTTCAGCGATGAAGCGCCGTGCGCGGATCGCGTATTCCAACGGATTGGCCTTGGCCGGATCCTGCTCCGCCTCGACCAGCATGTAGCCTTCGTAATCATGCTCTTCCAGTACCTTGAAGATGGGGTCGAAATCGATGCAGCCGTCACCAGAGATGGTGAAGGCACCCATGCGCACGCCCTGCAGGAAGCTCTTGTCCTCGGCCTTGACCTCGGCCACGACCTCCGGACGGATGTCCTTCAGATGCACATGCTTGATGCGGTCGATCCAGGTGGTGACCATCTCCAGCGGATCCTCGCCGCAATAGGCGAAATGGCCGCTGTCGAACAGGAGGCTGACATACTCCGGATCGGTACCTTCCATCAGACGACGGGTCTCCTCCGCGCTCTGCACGACCGTGCCCATGTGATGATGGTAGGTCAGGCTGATGCCATACTCTTCCTTCGCGATCTTGCCCAGGTAGTTGAGCCCTGCGCACAACTGCTCCCATTCGATATCATTCAGCACATATTTGTGGCCGAAGATGGGAGTATCCATCTGGCCCTGCACGCTGTAGCTCTGCTCAGAGAAGCCGATGATCTTCGCGCCCATGGCCTTAAGGAAAGCAAGCTGCGCTCTGCATTCCGCTTCCACCTCTTCCAGCGGCTTTGTCAGGATAAAGCTGGAGAACCACTGGTTACAGATGGAGATGCCACGCAGATCCAGGGCTTTTTTCAGCACTTCCGGATCCTTCGGGTACTTGTTGCCCACTTCGGAACCGGTGAAACCAGCCAGCGCCATTTCACTGACGCACTGCTCGAAGGTATTCTCCTTGCCCAGATCCGGCATATCGTCATTGGTCCAGGCGATGGGGGCGATGCCCAGTTTGACTTTGTTTTTATCGAACATTACAGGACCTCCTCGATGCGCACCGGACGATGCTCGTCCAGAGATTTCTTGGCAGCGATACCCATCAGGACCGGCTTCAGACCGTCCTCAACACCCAGCGGGGTCGGGGTATCATTGACGATGGCATCCACGAACTCGCTGACCTCGCGGCCATAGGCGTCCATGTAGCGCTCCAGGAAGAAGAACAGCGGTTTCTCGCCGGTGACACCGTCCGCCGTGCTGATCTGCACGTTGGAAGCACTGTCATTGGAAGCGGCGGCCATGCCCAGAGATCCGAAGACCTCTGCCCGCTGGTCGTAACCGTAGGCCGCGCGGCGGCAGTTGTCGATGACGGCCAGTGCGCCGTTTTCCATCTTCAGGGTGATGATGGCGGTGTCGATATCACCCGCCTCACCGATGGCCGGATCCACCAGGTTGGCGGCCTGCGCGTACACTTCGACCGCATCGCAGCCGGCCAGGAACCTGGCCATGTCGAAATCATGGATGGTCATGTCCAGGAACATGCCGCCGGAGACTTTGACGTATTCCGGTGACGGCGGTTCCGGATCACGGGATGTGATCTTGATGATCTCCGGCTTGCCGACCTTGCCCGCGGCAACGGCCTGCTGTACCGCACGGAAGTTATGGTCGAAACGACGGTTGAAACCGACCATATATTTCAGGTTCTTGCCCTTCAGCGCTTCTACGACTTCCTGGATGCGGGCCACGTCGTGGTCGATCGGTTTCTCGCAGAAGATGTGCTTGCCGGCCGCGATCGCTTCCAGAGAGATCTGGGAATGGGTGTCTGTGGAAGAGCAGATCAAGACCGCATCGATCTCCGGATCATTGATGATCTCGTGATAGTCCTTCGTGGTATGCTCCACGCCCATGCTCTTCGCCCAGGCCGCCGTCTCTTCCGTCATGAAGGGATCCGCTGCAGTCTTGATGCGTGCGTTCTGTACCCGGGTCGCGATGCTTGTCGTATGGACCTTGCCGATGCGGCCCATGCCGATGATGCCAACTGTGATCATATGTGTATCCTCCTTGGATTATTGTACTGTATTTACTGCTCTGTCGAACCCTCCCACGTCCGAACAACACGCTTGGCGGCGGTGTCATCGAACCAGTGGGTGGTCACGGTCTTGGCTCTGGTGAAGAAACGGTAGCCGTCCTTGCCCAGCACGTGCAGATCGCCGAAGAAGCTGTCCTTGTTGCCGGAGAAGGGGAAGTAGGCGCTGGGCACGGGGATGCCCACGTTCACGCCCACCATGCCGCCATCGGTGTCCATCACAAAGCGGCGAGAATAATAGCCGCTGGATGTGAAGATGCAGGAGCCGTTGGCGTAGGGGTTCGCGTTCATGATGGCGATGCCCTCTTCATAATTCTTGACCCGCTTGATGCAGGTGACCGGGCCGAAAATCTCCCGGGTGCCGACGGACATGTCCGGCGTGACATAGTCCAGGATCGTGGGGCCAACGAAGTGGCCGTTCTCATAGCCTTCCGGATGGCAGTCGCGGCCATCCAGGACCAGCTTGGCGCCTTCCTCGATGCCCTTGTTGATCCAGCCGATGATCTTGTTCTTATGCTCTTCACTGACCACCGGTCCCAGTTGGGTCTCTTCCTTATAGGCGCAGCCGATGATCAGCTTTTCAGCCTTTTCCTTCAGCAGGGCGACAAATACATCCGCGATGGATTCTTCCACACAGACCACAGGCAGGGCCATGCAGCGCATGCCCGCGCAGCCGTAGGTGGAGTTGATGACAGCGTTGACCGTGGCTTCCAGGTTGCAGTCTGCCAGGACCAGGGCGTGGTTCTTGGCTTCACACTGGGCCTGGACCCGCTTGCCGTGTCCGGCCGCGATGGAGTATACATGCTTGCCGACGCCCGTCGTTCCCACGAAGGTCACCACCTTGACGCGGGGATCCGTGGTCAGGATCTCGGCGTTGACATTGTCAGTATTGATCAGGTTGACGATACCCTTCGGGAATCCACCCTCTTCATAGAAAAGTTCCAGCATGCGCATGGAGGTCAGCGGTGTCAGGTTGTTGGCCTTCAGCACCACGGTATTACCGCAGACGATGGCCAGGGGCACCATCCATCCGAAGGGGATCATGGCCGGGAAATTCAAGGGCACGATGCCTACACAGACGCCCAGCGGCACCCGATAGGTGGTCGTATCATAATCTGTCGTGACCTGCAGAGCTCCGTCGCCCTGGATCATGGTCGGTGCGGCACAGGCTTCTTCCGTGGGCTCGATGGCCTTCTGCACATCGCCCCGGGCCTCGTTCAGGGTCTTGCCCAGTTCCTGGGCGCACAGGATGGACAGTTCCTCCTTATGCGCGTAGAGGACTTCCCGCCACTTGAACAGGTACTGTACCCGCTTGGCCATAGACAACCGGGACCAGGCCGGAAAGGCTTCCTGGGCTGCCGCGATGGCTTCTTCACATTCCTGGGCCGTACAGTTCGGCACCTCGGCGATGACCTCGCCGGTGCTGGAGTCTGTCACCGGGAAGTACTCGGTGGCCTGAGATTGTTTCCAGGCGCCGGCATAATATCCCATACGTTTGATCTCGCTCATAGGTTGTTCTCCTTATAGATAGCTTATAGATAGCCTTCGAAATCGCCGCAGGCGATTTGTCATGCGCCTCTGGCATCATGTTTTCGCAATCAAGTTTCGGCGCATGTTCTTGTATCGGGGTTGGTCATATCAGGTTCAAAGTCATGCAGCCAGGTATAGGCCTCGTCCTCACAACGGTCGGTCTGCAGCCAGGGGTTGCCCGGCAGATGGCGGATCATCCAGCAGGTGTACATGCGGAAGCCCGGTGCCACCGCCTGCGGATGCAGTGCGCCGCCCGGGATGGCCGAGAAACTGCCGTTAACGCTCTTGAAGACCTGGTCGCCCACGAAGCTGGCACCGAATCCCGCCAGATGGTCGAACAGGAAGTAATAGGTTTCCGGCTGCGGATGGCGGTGCGGCAGATAGCCGGACCAGTTGCCCGGCCGGTTCATGACCTCGCCCAGGACCATGTTGGACCAGGGGGCGATATCATGATCCAGGATCGTGTTGACGCTGCGGTTGGCCACGTTGCCGAACTTGCCGGTGGTGGAGGGCCCCCAAGGCGCGTCCTCCGGCGCGTACAGTTTCGCCGGGAATGTGTTTTCATTGTGTGTGCACTGCACCAGGATCTCGGAAAGCTCTGCTGCTTCTACCACCGCCTCGGTGCCTGCGCAGATATGCAGAGCCCAGGGTCCTTCTTCAAAAACAGAGGTACGGGAGACGGTCTCCTCGATGCCCTCAACACGGAATGTGATGCGTCCGTTCAGCAGCAGGATCGCTGTCTCTTCCCCAGAGCGGCCGAAGGCGCGCTTTTGGCCCGCTTCCATCTTATAGACCCGGATATCCATCAGCATATCCCGGTATTCATTATCATATGTCGTGAGGATCTTCTCGCCGGAGGCATCATACTCCGGATAGCCGAACACTTTCTTTTCCATCAATATTTCCTCGCTTTCGCCCGGCCTTCCA
>CADBPG010000189.1 GCA_902796435.1 uncultured Eubacteriales bacterium
CTGCGGAGATCGGCATGGAGGGATGTGGCGGCATCGCTGCCGGTGCCGGAGCTGCCATCGGTATGTCTTCCTCTGCCCAGCGTTCCGGACGGGGCCTGGGCCGATTACTCCAACGTTCTCTGCGCTCCTTGGCATGGCTGGCTGCTACATAAGAATCATCGATGAACTGGGGGATATTCTTAGGAAATACGGCGGACAGATCATAAGAGGTCATATCGAAGACCACCAGGGTGATCTCCATGTCGGCCTGCTCCAGGAACCAGCGGATCACAGAGAGGGCCGTCTCCAGCGCCCGGTCCTTCGGGAATCCATAAACTCCGGTGGAGATCATGGGGAAGGCAATGCTCTCCGCCTCCAGCTTCTGTGCCAGCAGCAGACACTTCCGGTAGCAGGATGCCAGGGTCTCGATCTCACCCTGTGTGCCCCCTGCCCAGACCGGTCCGACCGTATGCACCACGTAGCGGGCGGAAAGGCCGAAGGCATCCGTCACCGCGGCTTCTCCCGGGCTGATGGGGCCGATCTTCTGCCGGGCCTTAAGCATCTCTTCCATGCCGGCCGCCTCGAAGATGGCGCGCTCCGCTCCACCGCCGCAGATCGGTTTCGGGTTGGCCGAATTGACGATCACGTCGGCATGGACCCGGGCGATATCGTCCCGGATGATCTGAAATGGCATGAGATCCCTTCTTTCTTATGAAAGCATACGAATGATGAAGATCCCCGGATCCAGGCCGCCGGCCTCGGTCCGTGTCTCCGCAAGGAGCCGCATACTGCGGCGGTATTTCTTTAACATATCCCGGGTCAGGCCCACTTCCATCGTGTAGAGGACCGCGGTCCCGCCGGGTTTCAGCCATTTGGGCAGCTTCTGGAACAAAGTCTCGTATAATTCCAGGTTCGTTTCATGATCCCCGACCCGGTTGCCAAAGGGCAGGTTGGAGATCACCTCATCGAAGCGTTCCTTGACCTCGAACTGGCGGCAGTCCTTCACGATGAACTTGGCCTCCAGCCCGGCCGCTTCCGTATTGTTCTCGGCGATCCGGATGGCTTCCTTCGCGATATCGATGCCGAACAGACTGCCGCAGGTATCGAACCGTGCCCGTTCGATGAGCATGGTACCGCTGCCACAGCAGGGATCCAGCACACTGGCGCCGGCCTTCAGGTAGGGGCTGGCCCAGTCCATGACCGCCGCCGCGTTCGCGGGATGGATGGAGGCGGACACGGTGCCGGTACGATAAGAGAACCGAGGGTCCGGCAAGGTGCAAAGCTTCAGGTAGACCGTTGTACTGCGGCCATGTTGCTCGAAGCGCAGCTCCGTATCGTAGGAGGAGGTCGAATTCACTAGGTCCGGATGCTCCAGGGCCGATGCGATCTGCCGGCTTGTCTGGCGCCGATCCACGGCGGCCTTCAACTCGATCCGGTAGGCGTAGGGCGCCTCTCCCTCATAGACCTGGTGCAGCAGGGTGACAAGGTTCGGCAGGACGCGTTTTTCCACGATCTTGCCCCACCGGTCCTGGGGTGCCTGGAAGGTCAGCAAGGGGAAGAGGATCTCCCGCCAAGAGCGGACCTGCAGCAGGGACTTGTAGGAAGTCATCTCGATGGCCACCCGGCCTGGCGCCTTCATTTCGCCCTGGATGCCGACGGTCTTCAGCTCCCGTACCAGTGCCGGTTCCAGGTGTCTTGCGGTGGTCAGTTCCGCCCGCATGCCGCGCCGTAAAGCCTTGACCCGGTGCTTCTGCTGGGGCCTGTGGGCCGTCATCACCTTACGCAGGGCTTCCTGCTCCTCCGCCACGTGCTTCTCCTCTTCCGGAGTGGCCGCTTCCGGCACCTGATACTCCAGGAGCCGATCCGCGCACCCTAAAGCACCTAAAGCAAGGATCTGGGAAGGACGGACCATCCGCACAGATTCTGCCTGAAAGGCGTCCAGCAGTGCCGGGCCATCCTCGGTACGCCCCAAGAGCCCGGCCAGGCGTGCCGCGTTCTTCCGCACCTTTGACAGTGGGTCCTTGAGCAGATCCTGCATGGCGCTTACCGAAATCTGCGCAAGCAAACGTTCCTGCCCGCTTTTAGACCGGGCTGCCCGGACCCAAACTGCCAGAACGGCGGCCCGCAGGTCCTCCTGTTCCAACAGCTGGGGCAATACATCCCATGCCGCTTCGAAATCGATCCTCGCGGGACCGTTCGGTTGTTTCAGCAATACAATGGTTTCTTCTTTGGTCAGTAATTTCATGTTATTTTTGGAGCAGAGCCTTCAGCCTGCTCATCGCTTCCACGGTATTTTCATAGGTACCGAAGGCGGTCAGCCGGAAGTACCCTTCTCCCTGCTCGCCGAATCCGGCGCCGGGGGTGCCGACGATGCCGGCTTCCTGCAGCAGCAGGTCAAAGAAACTCCAGGAGTCCATGCCATTCGGGCAGCGCAGCCAGATATACGGAGAATGCTGTCCACCGGTATACCAGATGCCCAGCTCGTCCAGCGTCTCGGCGATCACCTGGGCATTGCGCATGTAATAGGCCAGGTTCTCCCGGGTCTGCCGGATACCTTCATCGGTGAAGGCTTCCGCCGCACCGCACTGGATGATGTAGGATACACCATTGAATTTCGTTGTCTGCCGGCGCAGCCACATGTGGTTCAGTGGCTCCAGGGCCTTCGGCACAATGGTGTAGCCGCAACGGGTCCCGGTGAAACCAGCGGTCTTGGACAAGGAGCAGAACTCGATGGCGCATTCCTTCGCACCCTCGATCTCATAGATGCTGCGGGGCAGATCCTCGGTGGCCACGAAGGCTTCGTACGCACTGTCGAAGAGGATGATGGCCTCGTTCTTCTTGGCATAGTCGACCCAGGCCTTCAACTGCTCTCTGTTATAGACAGCGCCGGTCGGATTGTTCGGAGAGCACAGATAGATGATGTCCGCCCCTTCTTCCGGCGGCGCCGGCAGGAAGCCGTTGCTCTCGCAGGCCTGCATGTAATGGATGGTACGTCCGGCCATGATGTTGGTGTCCACGTAGACCGGGTAGACCGGATCCGGCACCAGGACCGTGTTGTCCACGTCGAACAGGTCCAGGATATTGCCGACGTCGCTCTTGGCACCGTCACTGATGAAGATCTCATCGATGGCCAGATCTACACCGATGCGGGCGTAGTAGGACTGTACGCGAGTCCTCAGGAAATCATAGCCCTGCTCCGGGCCATATCCGTGGAAGGTCTCCTTGGCGGCCATATCGTTGACACCCTTGTGCAAGGCTTCGATCACGATCGGTGCCAGGGGGCGGGTCACGTCGCCGATGCCCATGCGGATGATGCTCTTTTCCGGATGCGCGGCGGTGAACTCGGCCACTTTGCGGTTGATATTGGCGAACAGGTAGTTCTGTTCCAGATTCTGATAATGCGGATTGATCTTCATAAAAATACTCCTTAAACTGCGCTTGCGCCTGCAAGAGGCCTTGGAAAACTTATGTAGTTAGTATACCGTACCACGGCCCAAATGGGAATACCGATTTTCACCGAAATCTATCATCCTGCCTTGACGATATTCGGCAAAAAGAGTATCATGTTGCAAGAGTTCTGCCGTCTGGCCCGGCCTGTGCAAGAACTCATTCAGATGTTATTTTATGGAAGGATTTCAAACATTCCCATGTCTTTCAGATTCATTCTGAACAGTGTCCTGCTCGGTGTCGGCCTGGCTATGGACGCGTTCTCTGTTTCCCTGGCCAACGGCCTGAACGATCCGCATATGCCCCGCAGCCGCCTATGTCTGATCGCAGGGGTCTATGCTGTTTTTCAGTTTTCCATGCCCATGATCGGCTGGTTTTTTGTGCGGACGGCGGCGGAGCGTTTCACCGCATTTCAGAAGTTCATCCCCTGGATCGCTTTTCTTCTGCTTTTATATATCGGCGGCAGCATGCTGCTGGAAGGGCTGCACAAGAACGATTCTGACGCTGCATCCGGCGTCAAGAAGCTGACGATCGGTGCCCTGCTCATGCAGGGGGTGGCCACGTCCATCGATGCCCTGTCTGTCGGGTTCACCATCGAAAGCTATGGAGTCGCCGCAGCTTTTTCCGCCGCGCTGATCATCGCTGTCGTTACATTTATCATTTGTGTATGCGGCCTGGTCCTGGGGCGCGCCGTGGGCATGCGTTATGCCCGCCACGCTTCTATTCTGGGCGGCGTCATCCTGATCGGCATCGGTCTGGAGATTTTGATCGAGCATCTGTTCTTTTAGGGAGGTTTTTCACGCATGGTCATTGCAGTTTTACTGTTCATTGTCGGCTTCGTATGTCTGATCAAGGGTGGCGACTGGTTCGTCGACGGCGCGGTCGGTATTGCCGAGCGCTTCCACCTGCCGGAGCTTCTGATTGGCGCCACGGTGGTCTCCATCGGCACCACACTGCCGGAGGTCATGGTCTCCGCCGGTTCCGCACTGAGCGGCCATGGCGAGATCGCCTATGGCAACGCCATCGGTTCCGTCATCTGCAACACGGCCCTCATCAGCGCCATCACCGCGGCAGTCAAACCCGGTCCTGTGGAAAACAAGTCCATGCGGACGCCGGTCATCTTCTTCTTCGTTTCCGCGATCCTGTACTGTGCGGTCGCCTATACCAGCCAGTATTTCAGCCGCACCATCGGTATCGTGCTGCTGGCCATCTTCGTTACCTACATGGTCATCAGCGTGGTACAGGTCATGCGGCAGCCGGCACAGCCTCAGGCCCTGGCAGACAAGGAAGCGGCCGAAAAGAAGGATGACACCCTGGCCATCGACCTTGTTCAACTGATCGGCGGCGCGATCCTGATCGCTGTTGGCGCCCGTCTGCTGATCGACAACGGCACGAAGATCGCGGAAGCCCTGGGTGTACCGGAATCCGTCATCGCGCTGACCTTCGTCGCGCTGGGCACCTCTCTGCCGGAACTGATCACGGCCATCACTTCGCTGATCAAGGGACATGGTTCCCTGTCGTTGGGCAATGTCATCGGCGCCAACCTCTTCAATCTGGTGCTGGTGAGCGGTCTGTCCATCACCCTGAACCCCTTCTCCATCCCCAACGGGACCCAGATCGCGGGCCACAATGCTTCACTGGTCCTGGATCTGCCCATCATGCTGTTCGTCATGGCTTTCCTGACGCTGCCGGCCCTGTTCCGTGGAAAAGTCACCCGCTTCCAGGGTGTCCTGTTACTGCTGATCTACTTTGCTTATTGCGTACTGCAGTTCGTCTTATAAGTTCAGGAGTTTCCCATGAAGTACTCATTCTTCCGGCCATTTCTGGCCTTGATCCTCGCTCTGACGATCCTTTTGCCCGGCTGTCCTGCAGTCCGGGCTGAAGAAGCGCCGTCCGGCGAGGATCTTTCTATTTCCGAGGTCCAGGAAGAATCCTCCGCCGAGGAAAGCACGGCCCCAGAAACTCCCACAGAAAGCGAACCGGCAGAAGTTTCCGAGGAAAGTATCCCCGAACCGGAAGCGCCGGCCGCCGAAGAGCCTGCCCCTCTGCCTGAAGCACCTGCCTTAGGCAGCGCCTCCAACAAAAAGGCGGGGATCTACCTGACCTGGTCCAGCGTGGAAAACGCAAGCGTCTACCAGGTCCTGCGCAAGGATGCTCCGGACGAGGACTGGTCCGTCATCGCAGAGACCACCAGCTGCTCCTACACCGATACCGCCATCGCAAGCGGTACCGACTGCCGTTATACGGTCTGCGGGGTCAATGCGGATGGTGCCGCCGGCCCCTATGATGAGACCGGGCTTGTGATCTCCCGCGTTGCCGAGCCGGTGATCTCCACAGCGATCTGCGATACCGGTACCCTTGTCTCCTGGGATCCTGTACCGGGTGCTGCCCGTTACTATGTATACCGCAAACTGCCTTCCGAATCCTGGACCCGCATGGCGACCGTCAAAAAAGGCACCAGCTGGACCGATACCCAAGTGGAAAACGGTGACGCCTACCTCTACACCGTCAAGGCCCGCCGCACGGTGGACGGCATTTATTACAACAGCAGCCACTCCTCCGGCGCCCCCTCACTGTACCTGGCACCTCCGGAAGGCACCACCGGCAGCCGTACCGGATTTACCAGCATCAAGATCAGCTGGCAGAAGAACCCCTGGGCCAC
>CADBPG010000190.1 GCA_902796435.1 uncultured Eubacteriales bacterium
GATGATCACGATCGGCACACTGCATAAGGAGCCGGTCCTGATGCCCGATGGTACCTCCGAGATCAGGGACGTCATCGAACTGGGTGCCACGCTGGATGAGCGTATCGCCGATGGTTTCTATTTCGCCCGCAGTCTGAAACTTGTCAAACATATTTTTGAAAACCCGGAACTGCTGGATCAGCCTTTGGGTGAGTCCTGTGACTTCCAGTACGAATAAAGGGCCATGACCTTCAGTTTCCTGAATAAAAGAAAAAGCGGTATCGGAAGACCTCCGATACCGTTTCTATATTTGCTCTGTTTAGAAGATATCCTCCAGACCGACTGTCTGGATTCCCGCGTCCTCCAGCGCTTTGGAGGCAGCGGCATTGTCTGTGACACGGAACACCATGTAGGCGCCGCCCTTCGTGGAAAGGAAGGCGTAGGTATACTCGACGTCGATATCCTTGGCGGCCAGGACATCCAGGATGTCCGCCAGACTGCCGGGACGGTCTTCCATCTCGACGGCAAGAACATTGTTCAGACGGGTCAGATAACCGCCCTCCTGCAGGATCTGATTGGTCTCCTGAGGATCATCACAGATCAGACGCAGAATGCCGAAATCCTGAGAATCCGCGATCGACAAGGCACGCAGGTTGATCTTATGATCGGCGATATACCGGGTAGCTTCCGCCAGGCGGCCTTTTCTGTTTTCGATGTATACAGAGATCTGTTTCACTGTCATTTCAGGCACACTCCCTTCTTTTAGTCGTGCAGTTTACGTTTATCGATGACACGGACAGCCTTGCCTTCGCTGCGGGCGATGGTCTTCGGCGATACCAGATGTACCTTGGGGCTGATGCCCAGCATGGTCTTGATGGCGCCGGCCAGCTGCTTCTCACGCACGGTGATGTCACGCATCGTATCGGAGAACTGCTCCGGCAGCAATTCGACATAGATGTCCAGCGTATCCGAATTGTGGACACGGTCGACCTCGATCAGATAGTTGGCTGCATAGCCTTCCTTCAGCAGGACGGTTTCGACCTGGGACGGGAAGACGTTGACACCGCGGATGATCATCATGTCATCGCTGCGGCCCATCGGCTTGCTCATCTTGATCAGTGTACGTCCGCAGGAGCATTCCTCGCGGGTCAGCACGCAGATGTCACGGGTACGGTATCTGAGCAGCGGGAAAGCCTTTTTGTCCAGGCTGGTGAAGACCAGTTCGCCACGGGAACCTTCCGGCAGGACCTCTCCGGTATCTGGATCGATGATCTCGGCCAGGAAATGGTCTTCGTTGATGTGCATACCGTTCTGCTCCTCACATTCAAAAGCAACACCCGGGCCGCTGGTCTCGGTCAGACCATAGATGTCATAAGCCTTGATGCCCAGAGACTTCTCGATGTCACGGCGCATCTCTTCTGTCCAGGGCTCCGCACCGAAGATACCGGCCTTGAGATCGATCTCATCCGGGCTGATGCCTTTTTCCTTCAGAGTCTCACCAATATATGCGGCGTAAGACGGGGTGCAGCAAAGGATCGTGGCATGCAGGTCCTGCATGAACTGGATCTGGCGCTCCGTATTACCGGAAGACATGGGCAAAGTCAGGCAGCCGACCTTGTGGGAACCACCGTTCAGACCCGGGCCTCCGGTGAAGAGTCCATAACCATAGGCGATCTGACATACATCCTCGTTCGAGCCACCTGCGGCTACGATGGCACGGGCGCAGCACTCTTCCCAGATGTCGATGTCATGCTGGGTATAGAAGGATACCACGCGGCGGCCGGTCGTACCGGAAGTGGACTGGATGCGGACACAATCGCCAAGAGGCACAGCCAGCAGGCCATAGGGATATGCATCACGCAGATCCGCCTTGGTCAGCATCGGCAGTTTGTGCAGATCCTCGATGCCATGGATATCCTCCGGCTTGACACCAGCTGCATCCATTCTCTCCCGATAATAAGCAACATTATTATACACATGTTGCACCTGCTCGACCAGCAACGCGCTCTGATGTGCCTTCATATCCTCCCGGGACATGGTCTCTCGTTCCGGTTGGAAATACCGTTTCAGCATAGACACTACCTCCATTAAAATGCTTTTGTCCATTATACACGCTTTAAAGCGTAAAATCGAGGTAGATATTTGCCAAAAATCATAGTACTATGATTCCGCTGTTTGTGATATTTTACGATTACTTGGCTATAATTTGAAACATCTCTTTTCGCGCTGGTCAGATGGTGCTAAAATACAGGGTAGAAATCACGTAACAAGGTCGGCAGCAACGCCGTCGTAGAACAGGTCGCCATGCTGGTCGACCAGTGCTTCCGCTGGACCCTCGTCATGCGACGCTTCTCCAGTGGGCGCTGGACCACGATCCGCGTCTGATGACTTTTGAAAGAAGGTTATAGAATGAATATCCGCACCACCGTATCTAAAGTACAGTTATACCATAGTTGTGCCATTGTGACGCGCACAGGCCATTTATCCCTGCCCGCCGGGCGGTCGGAGGCCATCATCGAAGGTTTGACGGCCAGTGCACAGGCGGACAGTCTTCGCCTTGCTTTTCCAGCAGGCATCCATATGGAAGATATCCACATCGAAGAAAACCAGGATCAGACCGCCGCGGATGCGCTGGCCCGGGAGATCGACCGCATCGACCACCGGATCCAATCCCTGGAGACGGAGCAGGAACTGTTGAAGCAGAATAGTGATTATTCCAGCCGCAGCGACATGCGTCCGGAGGAGGTACATGC
>CADBPG010000191.1 GCA_902796435.1 uncultured Eubacteriales bacterium
GGTACCACCACCGGAAGCGACGGAGAAGTACTTCTTGCCCTTCTCGATGCATTCCTTCTTGTAGGTACCAGCGACCGGATGCTGGAAACGGGTCGGGTTGGTGGAGTTACCAGTGATGGAAACATCGACATCTTCCCGATGCATGATGGCAACGCCTTCGCGGACATCGTCAGCGCCGTAGCACAGAACAGCGGCACGCTCGCCGTTGGAATATGCATGACGGGAGATCTCCTTCAGCTCGCCGGTGAAATAATCGAACTGGGTCTCAACATGGGTGAAACCGTTGATGCGGGAGATAATGCGAGCGGCGTCTTTGCCCAGGCCGTTCAGGATAACGCGCAGGGGCTCTTTGCGGACCTTGTTCGCGGTCTTGGCGATACCGATGGCGCCTTCAGCAGCAGCGAAGGACTCGTGGCCAGCCAGGAAAGCGAAGCAATGGGTCTCGTCAGACAGCAGCATAGCACCCAGATTGCCGTGGCCCAGACCGACCTTACGATCGTCAGCAACGGAACCCGGAATGCAGAAGGACTGCAGACCTTCGCCGATGGAGCGGGCAGCGTCAGCGGCCTTCTTGTCACCCTTCTTGATCGCGATGGCAGCGCCTACAGTGTAAGCCCAGCAAGCGTTCTCGAAGCAGATGTTCTGGATACCTTTTACAATATTATAAACGTCAATGCCTTTTTCATCGCAGATCGCCTTTGCTTCTTCGATGGACCCGATACCGTACTGGGCCAGAGCTGCATTGATCTGGTCGATTCTTCTCTCATAACTCTCAAACAATGCCATGATTTCTGTCCCCTTTCTTATTCGTTTCTCGGATCGATGTACTTAGCGGCTTCTGCGAAACGGCCATAGGAACCCTTCGCCTTCTCAAGCGCTTCGTTCGCGTCCATACCCTTTTTGATGTTGTCCAGCATCGGGCCAAGCTTGATGTACTCGTAACCGATGATCGAACCCTCTTCATCAAGAGCCAGACGAGTGATGTAACCTTCTGCCAGTTCCAGATAACGCGGACCCTTCAGCTTCGTTGCGTAGGTGGTACCTACCTGAGAACGAAGGCCCTTACCCAGATCTTCAAGGCCGGCGCCAACAACAAGGCCGCCTTCGGAGAATGCGGACTGAGAACGTCCGTAGATGATCTGCAGGAACAATTCGCGCATCGCTGTGTTGATCGCATCGCATACGAGGTCAGTGTTGACAGCTTCCAGAACGGTTCTGCCAACCAGAGCTTCCGCGGCCATAGCGGCGGAATGGGTCATACCGGAGCAGCCGATCGTCTCGACGAGAGCTTCTTCGATGATGCCTTCCTTAATGTTCAGAGACAGCTTGCAGGCACCCTGCTGCGGTGCACACCAACCGATACCATGAGTAAAGCCGGAGATATCTTTGATCTCACGGACGTTGACCCATTTTCCTTCTTCAGGAATCGGAGCGCAGCCATGTCTGGCATCGACCTTCACGCAGCACATGTTTTCAACTTCACGTGAATAAACCATATACCTTTTCCTCCTTAAGAAAATAGTTGCATTGCTTTTCCAGATTCAATGTCATAAGCGTGTCCAGTATAGCATACCCGTGAATCAGTGTCAATTCACGGGTATGGAATTTCTTGTATTTAAGCGGTCTTTACGACCTTTCGATCTTGATCTTTTCCAGGGGTTTTCCCGGATAGATCAGCATGGTCCCGACCCGTGTTCCCTGATCCGCGTACACTTCCACGACGGAATGATCCACGGTCAAAGTCCAGTCGCAGACACCGGTGCAGAAGCGCGGGCTGCGGCAGAAGGAATAGGCTTCTTTGTCGAATTCTTCAGACCATAAGGCCGGTTTCAGGCCACGGCGGTCCATGAACAGGCAGTTGTCAGCATCCAGGCCGAAACTGACGGATTCCTCGTCATTATACAGGGTCACGCAGAAGGGGCCCTGCTCATGCAGCTGCAACAGATAGGGGTGCTCCGGATCCCAGTCAGTGCTGGCGTACGGTGCGATGTCCACCGGCTTCTGGGCCAGTTTCAGACCCGCAGGCGTCTCCACCAGAGACAGGGTGCGCGGCAGGGTCATCTGGCTGCGGAAGCCTTCTTCTCCTGTCGGGACCTGGTTCGCGTAGGCCCACTGGGACGCCCAGCCGATCAAAGTGGGCTCCGGTGCACCATAGTAGGTCACAGCGGCATAATCATCCCGGGCGAAGTCCAGCCGCTCCGGTTCCGTTTCGGGGATGAACTGGCGGCCATTCCAATCACCGATCCAGTAATAACCGTCCCCCAGCGGCCGGGTACCGACGGCACCCATGCTGACGATCAGCACATATTTCCCATCGACTTTCTGGAAGGACGGGCATTCCCAGATGCAGCCGTTGAACATTTCAAAGGGGCCAAAAGGCTTCGATCCGCCCCAATTGATCATGTTGCTGGATCCAGTGAACAAAGCCCGATCCCCGGCAGCCAGCACCGCATTCCAAGTGCAGAACCCCCATTCATTCTCGAACAGATGCGGATCCCTGAAGTCCTTCAATGACTGGTTCTGGATCACCGGGTTGAACTTGAAGGGAACGAATTTGACCGGTGGCTTTTCGGCAGTAAAGGCTTCACTGAAGGCTATGCTCTGCTGCTCATAGGTGCCATGGCTGGTGTACATCAGCACCAGATGGCGGCCTTCCGGATCCGGCTCGCAGCTATCGTTCGTTCGCACCGCGGAACCGCTGAAGGCCAGACCGTTCTTGTCCGGATACAGAGCGATGGGCAGATGCTCCCAATGAAGCAGATCCCGGGAGATCGCGTGGCCCCAGTGCATCGGCCCCCAGGCCACATCGTCCGGGTAGTACTGGTAAAACAAGTGATATCTTCCGTTTTCATAAACGAGGCCGTTCGGATCGTTCATCCAACCGGCCTCGGGCGTAAAGTGCAATTCTGGGCGATACATCAATCCAGGTATCCTTTCACCGCAAGAAGTTCTGCTGTCAGCACACCGCCGCCGGCAGCGCCAAGCAGGGTGTTGTGTGACAGGCACACGAATTTGATGTCATACTGTTTATCCGGACGCAGACGTCCGATGGAGACCGCCATGCCGTGCTCCAGATTGCGGTCCAGCTTCGGCTGCGGACGGTTCTGCTCTTCAAAGTAGTTCAGGAACTGCTTCGGAGCGGAGGGCAGATCCAGTTCCTGGGCCTGGCCCCGGAATTCTTTCCAGATCTTTTTAATGTCCTCGATCTCGGGCTTGCGCTCGAAGGTGGCGAAGACTGCTGCCATGTGCCCATCGCTGACCGGTACCCGTAGGCACTGGGTCGTGATGGACGGTCCATCCGCGTCCACGATCAGGCCGTTCTCCACATGGCCCCAAAGCTTCAGCGGCTCGACCTCGCTCTTCTCCTCTTCTCCACCGATATAGGGGATCACGTTGTCCACGATCTCGGGCATGGTCTCGAAGGTCTTGCCGGCACCGGAGATTGCCTGATAGGTGCAGGCCAGGACGGCTTTCAGACCATATTTATCCTTCAGCGGGGTCAACGGCGGGACGTAGCTCTGCAGAGAGCAGTTGGACTTGACCGCGATGAAGCCACGCTTCGTGCCCAAACGCTTGCGCTGGGTGGGGATCACGTCTGCATGGTCCGCGTTGATCTCCGGCACGATCATGGGCACATCCGGCTCGTGGCGGTTGGCCTTATTATTGGAAATGACCGGGATCTCGGCCTTGGCATAGGCTTCTTCCAGGGCTTTGGTCTCCTCCACCGACATGTTGACGGCGCAGAAAACAAAGTCCACCTTCTCCTTCATGGCAGCGATGTCGGCCGCGTCGATCACGACCATCTGCTTGACCAGTTCCGGCATGGGCTCTGTCATGGCCCAACGGGGACCGACAGCCTCTTCATAGGTCTTGCCTGCGCTGCGGCTTGAAGCGGCCAGCGCGGAAATATGGAACCAGGGGTGTTCTGCCAACAATGTGATGAAGCGCTGTCCGACCATGCCGGTCGCGCCAATGATACCGACCCGATAATTATACATTCTTTTCTCTCCAAATTCAGTATTTATGCAACTTTAGCCTTTATTATAGGTGCATTTTTATACCATTGTCAAGGCGGCGAAACGTACGAAAACCTGCGGCCGCAGGCGGTGTTTTAGGGTAATCTCGACAGAAGTACGTCCACATTGACCGTACTGTACTCGACCTGCTCGGATATACGGCAGATATGCTGAAGATCCTTGCCATGGAGCACGTCCATCAGAGCCACCAGCGCTGTCATATCCTGGGCCAGGTTTTTCAGTTCCGCAAACGGGACCTCCTCCGCCAGTTCCAGCAGTCGGTAGAGGAAATAGGTCAGGATCCGGTCATAATATAGGCCCGCGGGCAATTGCAGGTCAGGTGCCGCTTCCAAAAGTTCGGAAAGCTCCCCCGGCCAGGCATCATCCACCGCTTCCGTCTTTTGCAGACGCTGCCAGAACGTGGCATCCGGGCGGGCAGGATCAAACTGGACCTTGTCAGCCGGCAGGCCTAAATCATTCAGGATCTCCTCGATGGTCCAGGTCCGCTCCGGGTCCTCGGATACAAAGGTCAGCGGTTTTTCACTTTCTGTGAGCAGTTCCGCCGCCGCTTCGCAGCACAGGCCGACGCCCCAGAACTCGTGCTCCTGCACGTCCAAGAAGAACCGGGGATGCAGGGCGCAGATATCACAAAGCGCCTCATCACCCAGACCGCAGATAATGTCACACAGACCGTCCTTGCGGAGCAAGGGACAGAAGCCCGCCTCGTTCAGGCCGAAATACGCGCCCTCTTCGTTGAAGGCCATGGCCTGGCGGATCCGGTCGCCCAGTGCACCCGGCACCTGCTCATAGTACAACGCGGTCTCATCATCGATGTCGATCTCCCAGGTCTTGCAGCAGGTGTTGGTGCAGGCACCCGCCTTGCACTGGAACCGGTCATAAAAATCAGGTTTCAGGATCATGCTTCTTTACTCTCAGGGGAAACAC
>CADBPG010000192.1 GCA_902796435.1 uncultured Eubacteriales bacterium
AAAGGATGTGGACTGGACCGTGCCCCAGGGCTTCAATCTTTCCCATAGCCGGCTGCTTTTGTCCAATTATGGCGGAGCCCGGCTGGCGCATCACAAACTGCGGCTCAGGCCTTACGAGACCTGCGTATTCCTGGTATCCAAGGAATGAGACTTGTCCTTCCGGGCAGAATGTGGTATCCTTATGCTTTGGAATACATTACAGGAGATTGAAAAGACTGCATGTTTGCACGTATTAAAAAATGGATCCCTGCTTTCGTGGTGGTTCCATATCTGGTCACCTGGATCATCAACATGGCTGCCTTTTATATCGGCAAGCTTTCACCCTTCCAGGCGATCGAAATAGAAACAGCCTGGGACCGGGCATTGCCCTTTGTTCCGGCCTTTATCCTGATCTACGTACTGGCTTTTGTCCAGTGGATCGTGGGCTATCTGATTATCATGCGGGATGGGCGGGACACGATCCGCAAGGTCTTCCCGGGCGAGATCCTCGCGAAGACGATCGCTTTTGTCATTTTTTTCTTCATGCCCACTGTGATGCAGCGCCCGGAGGTGACGGGGCACGGCCTGTTCGACTGGCTGACCCGCTTCATCTACTTCATGGACACGCCCACCTGCCTGTTTCCGTCGGTCCACTGCCTGGTCAGCTGGATCTGCTGGCGCGGGACGCATTATATGAAGCATGTATCGAAAACATACCAGGTCTGTATGTTTGTATTTACCCTGTTGGTCTTCGCCGCGGTACTGCTGGTCAAGCAGCATTTGATCGTAGACGTACTGGGCGGAGTCGCTGTCGCGGAGATCGGTCTGTTCCTGGCCCCCCGGCTGAAGCTGGACCGTATATTTGAAGCCTGCTGTTCCGCGATCGAGCACAGAGTCAAGATCCGGTATCAAGAGAACGAAGAGAACTCATGAATATCAAGAAGAAAGGCCTTTGGACACTGGTCGCATGCGCTCTGGCTGCACTCACGATCTTCACGATCATGAAGGGGAGCGGCATGACCGTGGCGGATTTCCTCGATGCCTGGGGCCGGGCTGATAAACGTTGGCTTGCCGTTGCCTTTCTGTGCATGCTGGGGTTTATTGGCTTTGAGGGTATGGCGGTTCGTTCCATACTGAAGATCTCGGGCTATCCCCGCAGGCACCGACAGGGCGTCCTGTACGGCGCGGCAGACGTCTACTTTTCCGCGATCACACCCTCTGCAACGGGCGGGCAGCCGGCCTGCGCGTACTTCATCATCCGGGACGGCACACCGGCAGCGGTCGCGACCGCGGTCCTGCTACTGAACCTGATCATGTACAACGCGGCGATCATCACGCTGGGACTGATCACGCTGCTGATCCGGCCTGGCTTGTTTCTGCACTTCCAGCCGATCTGTAAGATCCTGATCGGTGTAGGCGCACTGGTCATCCTTCTGCTCACAGGCGTTTTCGTCCTGCTTTTGTGGAAGCAGCAGTTGATGGCGCATATCGCCGAGCAGCTGATCCGGCTGCTGCAGAGGATGCACATCCTGAAGCGCCCGGAAAGGGCGCGGGAGAAGGTGCGCCGCACGCTGGAAGAGTACAAGAGCTGCGTCAGTATCCTGGCGGGCCGCAAGAAAATGTGGCTGGAAGCCTATCTGTTCAACGTGCTGCAGCGCACGTCGCAGATCCTGGTCTCCGGCTGTGTATACTTTGCCATGGGCGGACGGCATGGTATCGTCAATATCCTGGCGACACAGTGCTATGTCACCTTGGGCGCCAACTGCGTACCCATCCCTGGAGCCATGGGCGTCACAGACTACCTCATGCTGGACGGGTACATGAACCTGCTGAGCCGGGAAGCTGCCTTTGAAGTGCAGATGCTCAGCCGTACCATTTCATTCTACATCTGTATCGCCATCAGTGGCCTGATCGTACTGGCCGGCTGGATCTGGCAGCATAAAAAACGTTATGGAAAGAAACAGAGGAAAACTGTATGATAGGCGTTTATGACTACACCGTTGTACTCACATATCTATCCTTGATATCCGGCTTGATCGGGATCATTGCATGTCTGCATGGCATCGGGCACCCGTTTGTCGGTATCTTTTTCCTGCTTTTGTCCGGCCTGTGCGATACGTTCGATGGACGCGTCGCCCGCCGCAAGCAGGACCGTACAGAGCTTGAGAAGAATTACGGTATCCAGATCGATTCGCTGGCCGATCTGGTAGCCTTCGGTGTGCTGCCGGGCTGCATTGGCATCGCCATGCTGCGGGTAAGCGACAAATTCACGGAGATCCCGCGGCTCGTACCGGAGGAGGGGGGCAAGATGATCCTCTATCCTATCCTGCTGATCAGCATTATGCTTTTCTACGTCCTGGCGGCGCTGATCCGTCTGGCCTATTTCAATGTGACCGAAGAGGAGCGGAGCCACACAGAAGGTGGTACGCGGAAAGTGTATAAGGGGCTGCCTGTTACCTCCGCCGCCTTGATCCTGCCGACGGTCATGGTCATCCAGTTTCTGACCAAGACGGATCTGACCCTTCTATATTTCATCGTCATGCTGGTGATGGGCTTCCTGTTCATTTCACCTTTTGAGATCAAGAAACCCGGCACCCGGGGTGTCTGGATCATGGTCATTTCCGGTGCGGTGGAATTCATCGTGTTGATGTGCCTGTGGCTGTTCGTATGGAAGCACTGAAATTCTTGTACCGTACAGTACCTGGACGGATGATCCTGAAGGTGCTGACCTGGCCTGCGCTTTCCCGTGCTGGGGGCAAGTTTCTGGATGCACCCCTGTCCCGGCCGTTGATCCCGCTGTTCATCCGCAAGGCCCAGATCGACCTGCAGGATTTTGAGCCGGTGCAGTATCGTTGCTTCAACGATTGCTTCACCCGTAAGATCCTGCCAGGCAAGCGAACTTTTGATCCCTCGCCCGACGCTTTTACAGCGCCTTGTGATGGAAAGCTCACTGTTTGGCCTGTCACGGAAGGGCTGGTCCTGCCCATCAAACAGAGCCAGTTCAGTATGGCCCGTCTTTTGGGTGAAGAGGAACTGGCGCAGCAGTTTGAAGGTGGCTGGTGCTTTGTTTTCCGCCTTTGTGTGGAGGATTATCATCGCTATGCCTATGTGGTAAGTGGTGCAAAGGACAAGGACCGTTTCGTGCCGGGCATCCTGCACACGGTGCGGCCCATCGCGTTGGAAAGCGTACCGGTCTTCACCGAAAACAGCCGCTCTCTGTCCCTGATCCGGACGGAAAACATGGGCCTGGTGGCACAGATGGAAGTTGGAGCCATGCTGGTGGGCCGGATCCAGAACCACACACCGGAAGCGGCCACAGTCGAAAAAGGGACCGAGAAGGGCATGTTCCTGTATGGCGGCTCCACGGTACTGGTCCTGGTGGAAAAAGATCGGGTCCAACCGAATCCGAAGTTCCTGAAAGCGTCTTCCCTGGGACAGGAGATCCCGGTCCGGATGGGCGAGGCTATTGGCAAAATGCATTAAAAAAACCTGCGCAAACAAAGCAAATGCAGGCGTTCCGCAATACGGCCGGAACGCCTTTTTATATTGCGTTTCTATGCTTCTTGTGTTATAATCATTCCGAATATTATGCGCTTTTGAAAAACGCACTTCAGAAAAGAGGAATTTAGCAATGAAAGCTGCTGTTTTACATGCCAATCAGGATCTACGTTATGAAGAAATAGAGACACCAAAGGCCGGCCCCGGCGAGGTCGTGATCCGCGTCAAAGCGACGGGTATCTGCGGTTCTGATGTGCCGCGCGTGCACACCAACGCCGCCCACTATTATCCCATCGTCCTGGGCCACGAATTCTCCGGTATCATCAGTGAGATCGGCGAGGGTGTGACCGGCCTCAACGTGGGTGACTATGCCACCGCAGCACCGTTGATCCCCTGTATGGAATGCCCGGACTGCCAGAAGGGCAACTATTCTCTGTGCAAGCACTATAAGTTCACCGGTTCCAGCCTGTTCGGCAGCTTCGCGGACTACGTCAAGGTCCCGGCGCGGAACGTGGTCACCTTCGATAAGTCTGTCGACTTCGTCCAGGCAGCCTTCTTCGAGCCCTCTACCGTAGGCCTGCACGGCATCCGCCAGAGCAAAATGCAGGGCGGCAAGAACGTCGCCATCGTCGGCGGCGGCACCATCGGCCTGTTCACCATGCAGTGGGCCCGTATCCTCGGCGCCCGTAAGGTCGTCGTCTTCGACATCAGCGATGATCGCCTGGCCATCGCCACCAAACTTGGCGCGGACGCTGTCATCAACACGGGCAAAGAGAACTTCCTTGAAGAAGCCATGGCGCTGACAGACGGTGTGGGTTATGAGTATGTGTACGAGACCGCCGGCCAGAACATCACGCAGAAGATCTGCTTCAAACTGGCCTCCAACAAAGCTACGGTCTGCTTCATCGGCACTTCCTCCAAGGATATAAGCTTTGGCTGGAAGGAGTTCGAACTCATGAACCGCAAGGAATTCTATCTGACCGGTTCCTGGATGAGCTATTCCGCCCCGTTCCCGGGCGAAGAGTGGAAACTCACCGCAGAATGCTTCTCCAACGGAAAACTGCGTTATGATGATTCCATGGTCTACAAAAAGTTCCCCATGAGCGAAGCCTGGGAGGCGTTCAAGATGTACCTGACGCCCGGCGCGGTCAAGGGCAAACTGATGTTAGTGAATGAAGATTAAGGAGAAATAGAGATTTGATGAATCCATTTTCGGCGTTAGCTGAATTTGTCGGTACCAATATCCAGAACAGAAAACAGTCGATGTCCATGGCGTACAGTGCGCTGAAAAAGCAGTATGGTGGCGCATTGTTCGGATGGGCATGGTCTGTCGTCAAGCCAACAGTCTTCATCGTGGTCTGGTGGTTTGGTATTTCGATCGGGATTCGAGGCAATAAGCCGGTAGAACTGGCAGATGGAAGACTGGTACCGTTCATTATCTGGATGATTCCTGGCGTCATAGCATGGTTTTTTTTCCAGGATTCATTATCGCAGGGTGTCAGTTGCGTGCGTAAAGAAAGCCATCTGGTCAATAAAATGGTCTTCCCGGTCGCGACGATCCCGGTTTTCAGCGTCATGAGTTATTGGGTCACGCATATGGTCATGGTCACGCTGTCCTTGATCATCTTTATTTGTACAGGAAATGGCCCGACCATTTATATAGTGCAGCTGTTGTTTTATATCCCGATGTTCTTCTTATTCTGTTGCACAGTCACGACTTTTGTGTCTACTGTAGCCGTGATCAGCCGGGATTTCGAACAGATGATCAAAGCGATACTGAACGTCTTCTTCTGGTTGACTCCGGTCCTTTGGCAGATCAATAAACTCCATAGCAAGATCGGCATCATCATCATGAAAGTGAATCCGTTTTATTTCTTCGTGCAGGGGTATCGTGAATCGTTCCTTGGTGGTACGTGGTTCTTTGAACACTACCGGTATACCCTGTATGTGATTGCCTTCATGCTGGTCTTCGCGTGCTTTACAGCCGGACTGCAGAAGAAACTGGCCCCGGACTTTGCGGATGTTTTATAAGTGAGGACAAAACGTGGAAGAAAACAATAACTATTCAGTCGTTATAGAACATCTGACGAAAGCGTATAAGATCTATGCCAGTCCATGGCTCCGCGTGCTTCATGCGTTTTCAAGTAAAATACCGTATAAGAATTTCTATGCAATCAAAGATCTGTCTGTGAAGATCCGCGAGGGAGAAGCGGTCGGTATCGTTGGCAAGAACGGTCATGGGAAATCTACGCTTCTTAAGATGATCACGGGTGTCACACGCCAGACAGAGGGTACGATCGAGACAAAGGGACGGATCGTAGCCATGCTGGAACTGACAAGCGGCTTTGATAAAGAGCTGACTGGCATGGAGAACATCTATATCAAGGCAAGAACGATCGGTATGAGCAAGGCGCAGATCGAGTCCCGTATTGAGGACATTGCTCGTTTTGCTGACATAGGAGATTATTTGTATCAGCCTGTCCGGACGTATTCCAGTGGTATGAAATCACGCCTTGGATTTGCCGTAAGCGTCAATCTGGATCCGGATATCCTGATCGTTGATGAAGTACTTGCTGTCGGAGATGTCTCATTTCAAATGAAGTGCCTTAGCAAGATGGAAGAATTCCGAAAACAGGGCAAAACGATCCTGTTTGTCAGTCATAATCTTTCAACTGTAAAAGCGTTCTGTACATCTGCCATGTGGATCAAGGACGGTGTTCTTATGGATTATGGTGACACGGGCACTGTGGTACAGGAATACCAGGATTATCTGAAAGCAGATCGCAGAGCAGAAAACGAGAGGCGCCGTCAACTGGATGAAGACCTCATCCTTACCAAGGATGATATGCTGCATCCAAGCAAATCAAAGTTGTGTAATACGGAAGGCGATCCGCAGACAGTGTTTGAATGTGGTGAGGATATTTGCATCTTTGCTAATTATGAAGTCAAGGTGCAGACGGATGATCTTGTGTGTGCCGTTACGGTATACGATAATGAAGGTCGTGAGGTTTTCGGTTCAGATCGTCATGCAGAGCGTTTGGCTCTGAAGAGAGCGGAAGGAAAGCACAAACTGATTCTTACGCTCAGACATCCTGAATTGCTTCCGGGTCATTATGCGATTACCTGTGAACTGTGGAATACGCAATCAGGATTTGTTCGTGGTATCATGTCAAAAAAACCATTTGAGATCGCTTCCGATCACTTTACCGGTACAGGAATCGTTAATATCGATCTTCAATGTGAGAGTAGATAAGGAGAAAGTCAGGACTTCATGATTCAGAGCATTGCATGGTTCCGTACGACGCTTATTGTCGAGTATCAGAAAGATCAGCCTGCCGAAGCAATTCTTCGCGAAGGCCGGAATACCTATGCTTTGAAAACTGAAAAAACTGATAGTGGAACCTGGCGGGCGTACCTTGAACTCTGTACTGCAGCTGACGGAAGCTTTCTGCCAGAAGGTACTTGGGTCCTGGACTTTGGTGAGGAACTGTATTCCGATGAGGTTTTATTCAAACTAGATACACTGCAGCGGGTCTTCCGATATGATCGTACTAAAGCTTATATCGTGACTTTTTCGTATGATCAGACTGAGAATCGGTTGACCATGAGAACTTCGTTTATGCGTAGTGATCCGGCTCCGGAAAAGCGTTCTCTGAAGCAGAATCTGATGACTGCCGGTCTGACTCTTTTCTTTCGGTTCCAAAAGCTCTTTGCCAAGGATCGACGGCATCATGTTCTGTTCCTTTCAGAAACAAGAGAGCAGATGGCGGACAATATGCGTGTGGTCGCGGATCGTATACGTGAAAGAGGACTGGAAAAAGATTATACGGTCACTCAACTGCTCCAAAATGATATCTCAGACAGAATGACGCCTATGCATGTATGCAGATTGCTCATGGCATTGGCAAAAAACGCTATTATTTTTGTCGATGACTATATTCCAATTCTGTCGTATTTGAAGCTTCCAAAGGATACAAAGCTGATACAACTTTGGCATGCTGGGTTTGGATACAAACTGGTTGGATATGCCAGATTCGGGATCGAGGGATCACCGCATCCATATCGTTCTTGTCATAGGCAGTATACTACTGCAGTGGTCGGCAACCCCGGATTGAAGCCGGTATATACCGAAGTCTTTGGTATTCCAGAAGAAAAGCTTCTGGCGACAGGAATGCCGCGGCTCGAGCATTTTCTGGACCAGAATGTACAGCAGAAAGCGATCCAAAGAGTGCATACAGCTCATCCTATACTAAATGGTAAAAGGGTGATACTGTTTGCTCCAACGTATCGAGGGTATAATCAGGCGGACGCGTATTACGAGTATGATCGGATCGATGTGCGGAGCCTCTACGATATGTGTCAGAAAACGGACTCGATCCTGGTATTCAAATGGCATCACTTCATCCGAGAGAGGATCAGAATTGACGAGGCTTTTCAAGATCGCCTTATAGATTTGAGCGATGAGAGTATCATGGATCTGTTATATACGGCCGATATTCTTGTTACGGATTATTCTTCTGTGTTTTATGATTATCTGCTGCTGGAACGCCCGATTGTATTCTATATTTATGATGAAGCGCACTATACAGCGACGCGTGGCGTTCACTATGCGGTTCGGGATACTGCGCCAGGTGTGATCTGCAGGACATCTGAAGAACTGGTGCATATTCTAAGTCAGAAGAAGATCGAAGTTCGTAGACCTATGTCTTATATGACTGATATGTGTAAGACAAATGGGACTTACCTGGCAAGCGACCGAATCATCGACTATGTGTTTTATGGAAAGAGCGGGTCAGATCATGAATAAACTGCTGTATTTAGCCGTATTTCTGGCGATCCGTGTCATGAGAGCTTTGTATCTGCCATTTCGATTACTACCGGTCAGAAATAAAATCACAATGATCAGTCGTCAGTCGGATACACCCTCGATCGATATGAAGCTTCTCCAGAAAGCGATTCAGGATCGTCGGCCGGATTATCAAGTGGTCATCTTGGCAAAGCAGCTGCATAATCCAGTCATATATCTGATTCAGATCTTCAGACAGATGTATCACATTGCAACGTCGCGTGCAGTCATTTTGGATTCGTATTGCATTCCAATCAGCGTGCTGCATCATCGCAAAGGACTGATCGTGATTCAAATGTGGCACTCGATCGGCAGTATGAAGAAATTTGGGTATGCGATGCTTGGAAAAGAAGAGGGGTCAGATCCCAAACTGGCTTCGTTGATGTGCATGCATCGGAATTATACATATGTTCTTATATCATCTTTCAGTTATCTCAAGGACTATATTGAAGGATTCCGCATATCTGAGGACAAGGTGCTGCAAATCCCTCTGCCTCGTGCTGATCTGTTGACAGACAAGGCGTATCTTACGGCGCGAAGAAAAGAGATCATCAAAAAGGCGCCATGGTTTGATAAGAAGAAGAATATCCTCTATTGCCCGACGTTTCGTAAGACGCCATCGCCTGAGGATGAGAAAAAGATCCAGGAATTGATCCATGCGATCGATTTTAAGCACTATAATCTCATATACAAACCACATAGTGTCAGTACCTTGAAGATCAAGGACATGCGTGTGATCACAACAGAGATGGATAATATCGATGCTCTATCCATAGCGGATTATATGATCACTGATTATTCCAGTATCATGTATGAAGCAGGTCTGGCTGGGGTCCCTGTTTATATGTATACGTACGATTGGGATCAGTATAAAACAAAGCGCGCGTTCAATCTGGACCTGGAACGGGATGTCCCGGCGTTGTTTACTGCGGACGCGGAAGAGATCTTCCGAGCGATCCAAGAAGACCGCTTCGACAGGAAAGCCTTCGAAGCATTTACTATGAAAAACTGTGTAATACCTGAGCCTTCGTGCATAGAACAGATACTTAGGCTCATGGATCTATAAAGAGGAGGAGCAGATCCTATGCGTTCATATTTATTGTTGATGATGGGAGGCACCGGTACCAGACTTGGAGCCGATATCCCCAAACAGTATATCGAGGTCGATGGCCGACCGATCTTTACTTATATCATGCAGGAATACGATCAGCTGGATTGTATCGAGGGCATGGTGATCGTATCCCATGCAGACTGGATCGATTTCGTTCAGGAGTGGGCAGAAAAGCTGGAGATCAAAAAACTGATCGGCATCACAGCGGGAGGACAGACGCGTTCTAATTCTGTATTGAATGGACTGACAAAACTCTCCGAAGTCGCTGATCGGGAGGATTGCGTGCTGATCCATGACGCGACACATCCTTACGTGGATAAAGAGGGCACAGAGCAGGTGATCGAGGCGATCGCCACGTATGGTGGTGCGACTCTGGGCGAGTATCAGTACGATACGGTCTATCAGATCGATGGAGATGATTTTATAACTGAGACACTGAACCGGCGCGAGATCGTTGTCGGCGCTTCGCCGGAAGGATTCCGGTTCGGTAAACTGTATGATATCTATCGCAAATCTACACAGGAAGAACTGGAAGCTATGACCTCCGCTGGAGCGATCGCCAGCGCGAACGGGATCCGTATGAAGGTCGTTCCCTGCAGCATGCTGAATTTAAAAATCACCTATAAAAACGATCTGGAAGTATTCAAGAAAACTGCAAGAGCATACTTCTTTGATAAGTAAGGGGAGTGTATCATGATCACGTATGCAGTAATGATCCGATCACACAAGGGTTTGGCAGAGTTGCCAAAACACTTCGGAAATAGCACGTATAGCCTTCCTGCAGGTCATAGATGGTTTTTGTTCGATCAGACTGAACCTATAGAAAACGTGCAGATCGAAGAGCTGGATGCAGAAGGAAAAAAGATCATAAAAAAGGCGAAAAGCGTCTTTTCATCTTTTACAGCCTCAAATGTTCGATATGAAAGGATCAGCCAGGAAACATCGGAAGCAGATTGCTATAACCGTGTTCTGTCGGAGACGCAGGATGGGCTGATCTGCTTTACGAATGATGCCGTCCTTTATACTGTTGATGCTCCAGCGGTTATCGAGAAGACGGCGGAAGCATTTCCGGAAGAACAGATCTTTTCTACTCGATTCCGGCGTTTTGATGCAGAGTTTCACCAGAAAAGATATAAAGAAGATACGGCACATATTGAAGTCCTTGACGAGACGGATCAAATGCACCTTTTCATCCATGCATGTTTTTTCCGTGCTGGTTTTGCAAAAAAAGAAGCTTTCCGCGATATATGTCAAGAAGAAACAGGGCATGACTATCTGCTCAGGCTCTGCTTGAAAAGACCCTCGCTGGTTTTATTGGATCATGTGACCTGCCAGTATACAAAAAAGTTGAGCCGCCAATCAGACCGGCATTATGGATGCAATAACAAGAAATACTATCTGGATGCCATGAGAGGCATCTATCTTCCGATGCTTAAAAGCTTTACGGAAGCAGGACAGGAACTACCGGAATGGCTCAAAAAAGAGGTCTATTATCAACTGTATTATAGGTATTATGCCAATTTGAACGTTCGTCATAAATTTCTGCTCAATCCGGAGGAAGTTGCGGAGTTCAAAGCGTTGACGAAGGAACTGCTTGCTTACTACACTGATGCTTTTATCATGGATAATCAGAAAAAAGAGCAGCTTTCGCCTCCCTTTGTGATCCGGAATCTGTTTGCTTATATCAAGCATGATGGCGATGAAAAGCAGTTGGACCGCAAGTTTTTCATTGAAAATGGGCAATTGTTCTTTTCACAGTGTGGAGTGCGCTATGATCTGAGCAATCATCAGGACTTAAAGGTCAAGGCAATCAACTTGCGCGATCGAAGGTTCTGTCTGGACATGCGCTTTTTCACACATCTTCTTTATGATTATGCACCTGAAGCGATCTATGCAGAATGCAATGGCGTTCGTTATAACTGCGTCCATACAGATTATTACGCCTTGGATAAGATCTTCGGAGAATCGGTCGAAAAGAGCTATTGTTTCTATGTAGAGTTTCCTATCGATGAGTTGATTGCCCAAGAAAGCAGGATCTGCTTCTTCATGGAGATCGATGGGCAGAAGATACAACTGCCATTGTTTTTCCACCGCGCGCCGTCCAAACTCAACAATATGTGTGATCATGCGTATTGGATGCTGAATCAGGACCATATGATGACATATGAAGATCATTCCCTGGTGTTCAGGCATGTGACACAAAAAGAGGTCATGGATAGAGAGCGCGCGTTTATTCGGGAAGCCATTCGATATATCCATTCTGTGAGCATCCACAGGGAAACGGAGATCAGGGATATCAACGATCTGATCCACATCCGCAAAGCATATTATCGTAAACGGGATGCGTTCCGCGGCCGCAGGATCTGGCTGTATTTTGATAAACTCTATAAAGCTGGAGACAATGGAGAGTATGCGTTTCACTATGCGTATCATAATGATCCCTCCATTGAATCATATTATATCGTCAATAAGGACGCGCCTGATTACGAACGTTTGAAACAGGAATACGGGGATCGGATCCTGATCTATGGTTCATTTAAGTGCAAGCTCTATGCTTTGATGGCAGAGACGATCATTGCGACCCATCCGGACATTATCGAGTTCCTCGGCTTCAAGCCTAAGATGGCGTCCCTATTTAAAGATCTGTTCAATCCCTATCTGGTCTGTATTGCCCATGGTGTCACGATTCAGAAAAACGCAGATTATCAGAATCGTCTGTATGATAATACCATGTTTTACACGACGAGCTCCAAATATGAAGTCAAGCATATCCTGCAGCCGATCTATGGCTATCATGAAGATGAAGTTGCGTTGACTGGCATGGCTCGTTTTGATGGATTGCACAATCATGATCAAAAGCAGATCCTCATCACACCAACGTGGCGTCGTAACCTGGTAGGTGCGGCAGAACGCAATTCTACCCGCGAATATTCAGAACGGTTCAAGCAGACCGACTATTATCGGATCTATAATTCTTTGATCAACGATAACAGGATCATCGAGACAGCAAAAAAGACCGGTTATAAAGTGATTTTCTTACTGCATCCTTCTATGAGTGCGCAGATCGATGATTATGACCGCAATGATTATGTCGAACTGATCCCGGCCAGTGGCAACATGAGCTATGAAAAGATCCTGACCGAGTCCAGTTTGATGATCACTGATTACTCCGGGATCCACTATGATTTCGGTTATATGCGAAAACCCATCATCTATTATCAGCCAAAAGAAATCCCCATGCGGTTCGAAGAAGGTGGTATGATATTCGCGACCATGGGATTTGGCCCTGTATGCACGGAGTATGAGGATGCGGTGCGCCTGATTTGTGAATCTATGGAGCATCAATGTGTCATGCCGGATGAATATAAAAAACGTGCGGATGATTTCTTCGCTTTTGATGATCACAATAATTGCAAAAGGATCCATGAAGCTGTTCTGGCATGGGTCGAAAGGATGAAAAACAATAATGCAATTTCGTAAGGAAAATGTTAAAAGAAGCTTGCCGATCAGTGTGTTTTTCGTATTTACAGTGCTGTTCTATGGGCCATTGAGCCTGTATCTGCCGAATGCACAGGAGATGTGGTTCCCTATCGGGGAAGTGTTTAAAGTCATAATCCCTGTATCTGTAATTGCGCTTGCATTGATGACATTGTTTTTCTTTGCGATACCGGATAAGATCAGTCGCTTTTTTCAAAAGCTTTTATTTGGCGGGGCACTTGCATTTTATATTCAGGGCAACTATATCAAGACCACGTACGGGACAGGTGTACTGGATGGAACGTCCGTTGATTGGTCCGCATATAAAACATATGCGGTAAAGAATACACTGCTGTGGGTCGTTTGCATTCTCCTGCCGTTCATTATTGCCTTCATCATCCGTAATAAAAAAGGATTGATCACGAAGGTGCTGGTCGTTGCTTCTTTATTCCTTACAGTGATCCAGATCCCGGCATTGGCCGTACAGATGATGTCCTATCAACCGAACGAGAATGCGAATCTGCGGATTTTCCGGGAGGGCATATATGACATGTCCGCTAAGGAGAACGTAGTCGTATTCATGCTCGATACTTTAGATGAAACCTACTATCAGCGTTTTTTAGAAGAGGATCCATCCTATACGGATGATCTTGACGGTTTTGTGCATTACAGCAATGTCGTAGCCAGTGGGGCTCGTACCATGATCGCGGTCCCCTCCATGTTCACGGGAAAACCGTTCAAGCGGCAGAATTCCTATCAGGAGTATTTGAATGAGGTATGGTCTGAGGACAATGCCTTGTCCGTCCTGCATGACCAGGGGTACGACGTAAAAGTCTATTCAGAGACCCCACTTTTCTCTGTTGATACTGCCGAATATATCTCTAATTTCTCTAATGAAGAGCCGGAGGTCGGATCCTATTATCTGTTGACGAAGAAACTATATAAACTCGATCTTTTCAAATTTATGCCGCATCTTCTGAAAAGACGGTTCATCATGGATACCGCTGAATTTGATAAAGCGAAAGAGATGGAGATGGAGTACACCCTGAACGATGAAGAAACGATCAGGGAATTCCGAGAGCAAGGGCTGACGCTCAATGAAACAGAGGATAAAATGTTTATCCTGTATCATATGAGAGGTGCGCATCCTCCATTCCGATTGGGCAGAGATGGAGAAAAGTATCCTGAAACTTCGCGTGCGGACCAGGTCGCCGGATGCATGTATTTTGTAAAAGAAGTACTGCAGGATATGAAAGACAAGGGCATCTATGATGATGCAACGATTCTGATCACAGCTGATCATGGAGACGTGAACCAGGCGGAATGGAACATGCTGATGATCAAAGAGGCTAATGCAAAGGAGCAGTATACCACTTCCGATGCGCCGGTCTCCATGTTTGATATGGTGGTCTATTTGTCTAAACTGGCCGGTAAAACGCTTACCGATCAGGAATATGGCAAAGACATTTCTCTGCTGAAGGAAGATGAAATCAGAGAGAGACACTTCTTCTGCAATTCATCAGGCAATAGTCAGGTAGCTGTCGATGAGTATATGACTACGGAACATGCGGGAGACGTTCTCAATTTCAAGCTGATCAACTCATATGCTTCTGATATGAAGAAGACCCCATATGAATTGGGCACGGTTCTCTCTTTCCGCTCTGAGGCTACTGCCAGCCCCTATTGTACCGAGGGTTTTGGTACGAATACGGGCTTCCGTACAAAACTGGCCGGTCCTTATGTCAGAATGGATATTCCCATGGCTGAACTGCCTGATTGTGACCTTATGGGGCATTTTGATGTTTTCTACAGAGGAAAGAAAGAGAAACCCTTCATTTTATACGCGAATGGTGTCAAGGTGCTTGATAGCAAAGTCATTCGAGAAACGCATGACTACGGACTTGATTTTTTGATCCCGAAAGATTGCTTTGACGAATCGAAAAATCTCACCTTGGAGATCGAATTTCCGTGGGTATCGCAGGACGAAATGGACCTTCCGCTTGCGGAACGCACAATGACGATATCTTTAAGGCACCTTGTGATCAACAAACAGGGTATAGAGAAAGAACCTTATACTCTTGGGAAAGAACTTTCCTTCACATTAGAGGCAACAGCGGATCCATATTGCACAGAAGGATTCTGGATGAATACGGGATTCCGTACGAAATTGGTCGGCCCTTGCTTCAAAATGGAGATCCCAATGGAGACCCTGCCAAAAGAGGGAGATTTGAAGGGGCATCTTGGTGTCTTTTATAAAGGCAAAAAGAAAAAAGCCTTTGAATTGTACGCCAATGGCGAAATGATACTTAAGGGCAAAGTCACTAAGGAGACGCATGAAACCGGACTGGACTTTACGATCCCGGTCTCAAGCTTCGGCAAAGATAAGACACTTGCATTGGAGATCCGGTTCCCATGGGTATCGCCGGATGAACTTGATCTGCCGATCGATCAGCGCACCCAAACGATATCCTTGACTTCTCTTATCATCGATCGACAGTAAAATGATTTTCTCGGAGGTTGGTATGAAGGAACATTGGGACAGCTTGAAAAAGAGCCTTCCGATCATTATATTCTTCGTCTTTTCTGTTTTGTTTTACGGGCCGCTAAGCCTGTATCTGCCCAATGCGGAAGAGCTTTGGTTCCGCATCGGCGAAGTGTTGAAGATCGTAAGTGTGATATCTTTGATCGCGGCATTGTGTATGTCTTTGTTCTTCTTTGTCCTGCCGGAAAAGATCAGTTCTTTTTTCCGCAAGCTCCTTTTTGGCGGAGCGCTGGGATTCTATGTCCAGGGCAATCTGATCCCGGTCAGTTATGGCAGCGGCGTATTGGATGGATCAGCGATCGATTGGGGTGCGTACAAAACATATGCTTTGATCAATACAGGGATCTGGGTCATCTGCATTCTGCTGCCCTTTGTTTTGGCATGGATCATGCGCAATAAGAAAGGCTTGATCACGCGTGTTCTGATTATTGCTTCTCTGTTTTTGACAGCGATTCAGATTCCTGCTATGATCTCGCAGTTCTTGTCCTATCATCCAAATGTCAACGCAAATGTCAGTATCAAGAAAGAGGGCATGTTTGACTATTCTGATCGAGAGAATGTTATCATGTTTATGCTGGATACATATGATGAGGCATACTTTGATCAGTTTATCGAGGAAGAACCTACTTTCACTGATTCTCTGACCGGATTCGTCCACTATGATAATACGCTTTCTGCGGGTGCAAAGACGATCGTTGCGGTTCCGGCCATGTTCACAGGTAAGCCATTCAAGCGGGAAAACACATATTCGGAATACTTGGAAGATGTCTGGGGGCAGGATAACGTACTCTCCGTGATGCATGATCATGGGTATGACGTACGAGTCTATTCGGAAACCATGCTGTATTCCGACGACGTCATAAACTATGTGTCCAATTTCACTACTGAAGGGGCAAAGGTCGGGTCCTATTTTACCTTAGCTAAAAAGCTGTATAAGCTGGATCTGTTCAAATTCCTACCCCATGTACTGAAGAAAAGATTTACTTTCGATACTGCCGAATTCCAAAAGGCAAAGTCGGATACGGAGTATATTCTGAATGATAAATCAGATGCTTCGACGATCGCTTCCTTCAGAAAAAAGGGTCTCAGTGTTTCGGATGATCAGGAGAAAGTCTTCATCCTGTATCACATGTTCGGTGCGCACTCCAAGTATAAACTTAGTCGTGAAGGCAAACTCGTTTCTTCGAGCAATGTACATGATCAATGTGCCGGGTGCATGGTCTTTGTAAAGGAAGTATTGGAGGAAATGAAAGCCAAGGGCGTTTATGATGATGCCACGATCATCATCACGGCGGATCATGGTGATAAGAATAAGGGAGAACATCCGATCTTCCTTTTGAAACTGCCGGGCAGCACTGAAGCGTACCGCACGTCAAAAGCCCCGGTCTCTTTATTCGATGTTGCTGTATTCCTGACCAATATCGTTGGATATACACTTCCAGATCAGGAATTCGGTACGGATTTCCTTGCGCTTGATGAGGATGAGGTACGGGAGCGCCATTTCTTCTATAATACTTCCGGTAACAGCCGTGTAGTAATCAACGAATTCGCTACGACATCAGATGCCTCGGATGAGGAGAATCTGGAGAAAATCAATACTTTTGAGGATGTGAACGGTCCAGATACTCCTTATGTGTTGGGAACGGAATTGTATTTTACTACGGAAGCTACGGCAAACCGTTATTGCATTGAGGGATGGGGGACCAATACTGGATTCCGGACAAAACTTCGAGGACCGTATACAAGAATGGATATTCCAATCCAGGACCTTCCAGAAACAGGAAATCTATCAGTCCATTATGGGTTGTACTATCGTGGCAAGAAGGAAAAAGAATATATTGTCTATGCTAATGGAGAAGAAGTTGGACGTGGTACCATCACACACGCGGATGAAAAAGAAGGTATCAATTTCGACGTTCCAGTAGCTTCCTTTAAGGATTCGAACATCCTTACAATAGAGTTTGAATTCCCATGGGTATCTAAAGATGAAATGGAAATGCCGGCCAAAAGCCGTACGCAGACCATTTCTTTCACCGATATGATTATCAACTGGGATAATGAATAAACCAAAGGAGAAGAACAGATGAAAGTCATTTACACTGTCTTCAACTGGATCCTGGGCGGCTGCTACGCAGTCTGCAAGAACTACGGTCTCGCGATCATCCTCTTCACCCTGATCAGCAAGAT
>CADBPG010000193.1 GCA_902796435.1 uncultured Eubacteriales bacterium
GAAATTCAGATGGTCTCCCTTATCCTTGGTATCGGTCGACCAGTCGATACTGAATTCCTCCTCCGGCAGCAGATTCATGTCCAGATAGGTCAGCCCATTGGCGTCCGCGTATTGCTGCACACTGTTATGCCGCTTGAAATTCCAGTTTTTGGTCGTCGGGACGGTGAACAGCACCAGCTGCGCGCCATGTGTTGCACACAATTCCTGCATCTTTTCCAGATATAATTTGGAGAACCGGTTCATCCGGGCAGTTTCGTCCGTCGGTTTCCGATAATCCTTGTCCGGTTCGAAGCCCTTGACTTTCTTGAACAGCCGGAACCCTTTCAGCGGGTCAGTCCAGGTGGTCTCCGTTTTGAGGGACAGGTCCTTCCCGCCCAGATTCTTCCACCGGTCATGGTATCGGAACAGGGGTACCAGATAGCGCAGTTGCTCCTCGAACCATTTCTCCACGCCGTATCTGCGGAACAGGATATTGGTCTCGACCATGACGATCCTCGGGCTTTGTTTTTCAAAGGCCTGCTCGACGAAATGCCAGCTGGTCAGGATCTGCTGCGCTCCTGTAGCGCAGTCATAGCCGGTGATGCCGCGATCGTTCCAGATCTCCATCGGCGAGATCGCGTTGTAGACCTCACTGTCGCCGATGTACAATACATCGATGGTGTTTTCGGGCTCGCCCAGGATCCCGTTGGCCTCCGCAAAATCCATGCCATCCGCCCGGCTGTTGTTCTTCGGTACGAAGACGATGGCCATGACCGAGATGAGGCACAGAAAGATCAATAGGAACAGTGCGGCTCTGATGATATGTTGTATCGTTTTTCTCATGGCCGCCTCCTAAAATCCCGCATAGATGGGGTCGATCCCCACATAGCCCGGGCCGTAGGCACCAAAGAGCACGACCGCCAGCAGAAGTGCGTAATAGACCGTCCACCTAAGTGCCGTGGGCTGGGCGGCGATCCGGTCACGGATCGAAATACCCTTTTCGTGCTGGATGCTGACCCACAGGACGAGGATCAGGAACAGCGCGATGATCACATAGTCTGCCCCATCCATGCCCATCTTCAACAGCGTACCATCAAAAAGGGTCTGTCCATGGAAAGAGGTACAGATGCGGCCGAACATTGCCAGACCTGCCCTAAGTCCATGAGCCCGGAAGAACAATTCGCCGATCATGACCAGGATGACGGTCTTGACCACGCGGAAGACGTGATAGCCCTTGCTTTCCCGGTCGATGTGCAGAGCTTTCAGCAGACGTACGATCAAGGGTTCACACAAACGGCCGACCATCAGCAGAACGAAGTGGTACATGCCGAAGAATATGAAGCTCCAGGCACTGCCATGCCACAGTCCGTTCGCAAGCCAGACCGCGAACAGAGCCACCAGGCCTGCCAGCATCGGTCCATAATAATTGCCCAGTTTTTTGCGGCTCTTCATGGTGAGCTTTTTCATGGGACCGGAAGTAGAGATCGGGTAATAGATGTAATCCCTGAACCAGGTACCCAGGGTGATGTGCCATCGTGCCCAGAAGTCAGAGATCGACTCAGCAAAGAATGGCTGCCGGAAGTTTTCCGGGACACGTACCCCGAAGATCTCCCCCGTACCGATGACCGCGTCGATGGTGCCAGAGAATTCCATGTACAGCTGCAGTGTATACAGGACCGCCGCGACCGCGGCCACAGTCCCATCGTATTTTGCATAGTGCAAGAACGCAGACTTGATGAGGCTGTTGAGCCGGTCCGCGATGATCAGTTTCTTGGCAAGACCCCAAAGGATCCTCTGCGCACCGTAGGTCAGGTCCTCATAGCGGATCCTTTTCGCTTCGTTGATCGATGCCGCCGTATCAGAGTATCTGCAGATCGGGCCTTCCATGATCGTCGGGAAGAAGCTGAGGAACAGGCTCAAACGTACCAGGTCCCGGTCCGCCTCGATCTGCCCACGGTATACGTCCGTCACATAGGAAACGGCCGACAACGTATAGAAGGAAAGGCCGATGGGCTGCATGAAATGAGGCACGCGCGCGTCGGGCTGTCCCAACAGCGTATGAACGTTCTCCATCACAAAGCCAGAATACTTCAGCACCAGCAGAATGCCGATATTGAAGACCACCACAAGTGCCAGGATCCACCGCTGTTTTTTCTGAAAGCGGGCTTTCAAGGCCTTCTTCTCTTCCCGCGCCAGGCCCTGGGCGGCAGCCTTTCTCTTGCGCGTCAAGGAATCGATCCACAGCCCGGCCCCATAGATGCTCAGCGTGGAGAGGACGATGAACACACTTCCGCGCCGGCTGAAATAAAAGATGAACACATAATTCATCAGCAACAGCACATACCTGCGGATCTTCTGCGGCACGAGCTGATAAGCCAGAAGCGAGAGCGGAAGCAGTACCAGAAGATAGGAAAAGGACAGATAGGATTTCACTTAATCCTCCGCCTCGAGCCGCTCGATCATGGCTGCCATCGCATCTACAGAGTTGAAGTTGGCCGGTACGATCTCGACGGTGGGAATGGTGATATCAAAGGCATCTTCCAGTTCCGCGATCAGGGAAAGGATCGCCAAAGAGTCCAGTTTATGGTCATCGATCAGTGTCTTGCAGTTTTCAAAATCAACGGTAGGCGCGATCTCTTCCAGGATCTCCAGTAAAGTATCTCTCATGTTCATGATCTCCCTTCATTCAATGCATAGGTTTCCATATGTGGACGCAGCAGATGCTCTTGTGCATCATGTGCGCTTTTCAATACGACAGCCGGCAGATCCCGGCTCAAAAACAGGGCAATGCCTTCGGATACGCAGTAGGCGCCGGCCTTTTCGAAGGCCAGCACATCGCCCGGCACAAGCGGCCGTGTGGGCCATTCCTTGACCAGGATATCATTGGTGGTGCACAGGCTGCCACAGATATTCCAGGGCTCCTGCGGCTCCTCCCGCTCGGGCAGGCAGCGCATGCAGGGCAGCTTCATGGCCATGAACTGTCCATAGTAAGCGATCTGATGGATGCCCCCGTCCACGATGGCGAACCGCTCGTTTCCCACATGTTTCGTATCCACGACCGAGGTATAGTATGTGCCGCAGGACGCGGCGATCGAACGCCCCACTTCCAACGTCAGTGTAAGGCCATCTGTACAGGCTTCCGCCATGCTGGTGAATTCAGCAAGGTACGCATCCTCGTCGAAGGATTCATCCGCAAAATAATAGACCGGGAACCCTGTACCGAATTCCAGTTCCTTCAATCCGTACGCCTGGGTGAGCCTGGCGCATTTTTCCAGCTCACGCCGCATCTTTTTCAACGAGGTCTTCTGCGTTCCGGAAAAGAACTGCAGACCACAGATCTCCACCGACGGGTCTTGCTCTTTAAGGATGGTCTCCACCTCGGCCTCCTCCATGCCGAACTGCGCACCGGAGGACAACCGCAGCAGGAGCCTTAAGTTTCTTTTATATGCTTTGGCCAGCCCTGTCAGCAGCTGATACTGGTTCATGGATTCCACCGTATACCAGCCGATCTCGCCGTGGGAGGCCATCAGTTCTTCGATGAACTTCGGGTCCTTGTAGACACCGGAGATGACCATCTTCTGCTCCGGTACCTGCTGGTCCAGACAGATCCTGGCTTCTCCCGGGGAACAGACCTCCAGCCGCTCCACCCAGGGCTCCGCCTCTTTGATGAGGAACGGATTGGCCTTGACCGCGTAACAAAGCTCAGCGGATGCGGGCAGATGCTGCTTCAGATCATGGATCCTGTCCCGAAGCACCGTTCCATCGAAATAATACAAAGGTGTGCCGTACGCCTGTACTCTGTCTGTCATCTGCGGGGCCTCCTTTGCACACTTTCCAGCAGGGCTTTTCTGTCGATCTTGCCGTTTCTTGTCATGGGCAGGTCCTCCAGCTGCTTCAGTTTGGGGATCTGCCAGACCGCCAGAGAAGTGCTTAAGGCATCTGCGAGGCCGGCCTCGTCCACATCGCCCGCGTAGAAGCCATACAGCCGGCTCTTCTGCGCGTCGAAGACACAGACGGCCCTGCGGACCTTGGGATGCTCCATCATGGCCCGCTCGATCTCTTCCAGCTCGATTCGATGCCCTTGATACTTGATCTGGAAATCCTTACGGCCGCGGAAGACCAGTTCACCGGCCTCGTTATAACAGGCCAGGTCTCCCGTCCGGTAGATGATCTCCGGATACTTGTCCTGCAGCGGGTTTTGCACGAAGGCTTTGGCCGTCTGCTCCGGACTGTTGTAGTACCCCAGCGCCAGCGCCGTCCCACTGACGCAGATCTCTCCGACCTGCTCGGGTGCGCACACCTTCTGTGCGCCGTCCAGCAGGAAGACCTCCTCATTGGCAAATGGACGTCCGATGGGGATCGTCCCCTGATAGTCCCGGTTCCGATCGATACGGTGATATGTGCAGTTGCAAGTGATCTCCGTCGGACCGTACAGGTTCACGAACTCTGCCTCTGGAAGCTTTTCCATCCACTGTCGCAGATGCTTCTCCGGCATGACTTCGCCACTGAACAGGACCTTCCGGACCTGTCCGGGTACTTTATAATCCAGACCATGAAATGTGGTGATCAGGCACAGGGCGGACACCGCCCAGATGAGGATCGTGACCTCGTGCGCGCACAGGTAGTCCAACAGTTCCGCCGGGCGTGAGAACAGCCTGCGCGGGATGACGACCAGCGTAGCTCCGCAATACAGGGAGGTATAAATATCCTTGACTGAAACGTCGAAATCAAAAGGTGCCTGGTTCGCGAAAACATCCTCCGAAGAAAAGCCGAAGGTCTCCGTAAAGACGGAAATAAAGTCCAGCACCGACCGATGGGAGACCAGTACCCCCTTGGGGACTCCGGTGGAACCAGAGGTAAAGTTGGCATACAGCGGGTCTGTATCGATACACTGTGCCGTCCGCTCGGAAAGAAGGTCTTCTTCCTCAGCTACCGCTTCCATTTGTTCATAAAGATGGACAGGTCTGCCCTGGGCCAGTGCTTCTGCCTGTGCCGCGTGGGCTTCATCCGAGAGGAGCGCCGGAGGATCCAAGAGTTCCAGGATCTTGGTCAGCCGTCCTTCCGGCAGTTCCGGATCCAGGAAAACATAGAACCCGCCCGCATATTGGATGCCCAGGAAAAGGGTCAGTGCCCTGGCGCTCTTTTCCATGAGCACCGGAACAGGCTGCTTACGCTGTACGCCTGCCCGGATCAGACTGGTGCCGCATCTGCGCGCCAGACTTCTCAAATCCTGATAGGTAAGAGAGGTCTGCTCGTCGATCACGGCTGTTTTTTGTGGGCAGCGCTGAGCAGCCCGTTCAAGATATGTAATGGTTGCATGCATGATTTTCCGCAAGTCCTTTGGTTATTTGCAAAGCTTTTTATATTATATCAAAAAAAGTCACTATATGCCACAACCATACGTTAAGATTTGATTATGATTCTGATTCCAAAAAAAAGAAGCGGCAAAAACCGCTTCCTAAAAGCTTTATATATATGCGCCGATATTGACGATATCGTCGCTCTGGTCCAGGTCCACCGTCTCCACTCTTCCGTCCTTCTGGTTGAAGACCAGTTCCTGGTTCTTGACACTGACACTGGTATTGGCGCCCACCGATTTGGTGATGAAGGCGTTACCTCCGATGACCGCACCGCGGCCGATGGTGGTCTCACCACCCAGGATCGAAGCACCGGAATAGATGGTCACGTTGTCCTCGATGTTCGGATGGCGCTTGACACCGCGCAGGCTTTGCCCGCCGCGGGTAGACAGAGCACCCAGCGTCACGCCCTGATAGATCTTGACGTGCTCTCCGATGACCGTCGTTTCACCGATGACGATGCCCGTGCCATGGTCGATGAAGAAATACCGGCCGATGGTGGCACCCGGATGGATGTCGATACCGGTACGACTGTGGGCATGTTCTGTCATGATCCTGGGGACGATGGGCACGCCTAGCAGGAACAGTTCATGGGCCAGCCGGCTGACGCTGATGGCGTACAGGCCCGGATAGGCAAAGATGATCTCGTCGTAGCAGGTGGCCGCCGGATCCCCGTCCAACGCTGCCTGCAGGTCCGTATCCAGATAGGCACGGACTTCCGGCAGCCGCCTCAGGAAGGTCAGCGTCTTCTCCTGCGCCATCTCCGAAAGCTTCTCTTCGGACACACTGCCCGCTTCCGTATCATACTTGAGCGCGATCTCGATCTGGCGGTTCAGATTGAAGGCCACATCCTCGATCAGCAGTGATAGCTGATGGTCATTGCTGTAGACCCGGTACGTCCGGTCTTTCAGATGGCCCGGAAATACGATCTTCAGCAGTTTTTCCAGGATATCGATGATGATATCCTTATCCGGCTGGTTGAACCGGTCCTGCCGGTCGATGGGCCGGTCCTGTCTATAATCCTCCAGGATATCGGAAATGATACCCTGGATCTGGGTTTCGATACGTTCCATAAAGGACACCTCTGATCTTTAACGTGAAAGCAGTTTTTCCACAGACGCGATCTTCAGGCAGAGCACCAGGACTTCACAGGCCTGCTGGAGTTCCTCCTCACTGGGGAAGGTCGGCGCGATGCGGATGTTGCAGTCATGCGGATCGTTGCCGTAGGGATAGGTGGCACCGGCCTCCGTCAGGATGACACCGGCCTCCTTACACTTCTGCACGACCATCTTGGCACAGCCGCCCATGGTATCCAGGGAAATGAAGTATCCCCCCTTCGGATAGGTCCAGTGCGCGATGCCTAAATCTCCGATTTCCTGCTCCAGCGTACGCCATACGATCTCGAATTTCGGCCGGATGATGTCCGCGTGTTTCATCATATGCTCTTTGATACTGGTCAGGTCCGTGAAGAAATGCACATGTCTGAGCTGGTTCAGTTTATCAAAGCCGATGGTCTGCACAGCCAGCTGCTGCAGGATGTCTTCCACGTTCGCCACAGAGGTGGCGATAGCCGCCAGGCCGGAACCAGGGAAGGTGACCTTGGAGGTGGAACAGAACTTGAAGACCATGTCCGCGTGGCCGGCCTTCTTGCACTCGTCCAGGATCTCCGGCACGAAGTCCTGCCGCTCCTTTTCCGGATACAGGTGATGCACGCTGTAGGCATTGTCCCAGAAGATACGGAAGTCCGGCGCCGCGGGCTCCAGAGCCGCAAACCGGCGGACCACTTCTTCAGAATAGGAGATGCCTGTGGGGTTGGCATACTTCGGTACACACCAGATGCCCTTGACCAGCGGATCGTTCTCCACATATTTTTCGACCAGGTCCATATCCGGCCCATCGGGCAGCATCGGGATATTGATCATCTCGATACCGAAGTATTCCGTCATGGCGAAATGACGGTCATACCCGGGCACCGGGCAAAGGAACTTGATCTGCCCCTGCTTGACCCAGGGCGTATAGCCCATGATACCATGCTGCATGGCACGGGACAGGGTGCTGTACATGACCTCCAGGCTGGAATTTCCGTAAATGACGATATTCTCCACCGGGCACTCGATCATCTGGCTGAGCAGGCGCTTCGCCTCGATGATACCGGACAGGCAGCCGTAATTGCGGCAGTCGATGCCCTCTTCGTTGATGCAGATCGCAGGATCGTCCGGCAGGGCTTCCATCATCCGCATGGACAGATTGATCTGCTCCTTACAGGGCTTGCCCCGGGACATGTCCAGATGGATTCCCTTAGCCTGGATCTCGCGGTATTCCTTCTCCAGCTGTGCGCGCAAAAGGACCAGTTCCTCGCGCTTCATCTTCTTGTACGGCTTCGACATAGTATCGCTCCTTGCTGCTTTATCATGCAGTTGAATAATTGTATGATCAAAAATTCATCAATGTTCTTTTATTATAGATCAGCACGGCGCATTTTGCAAGAATTATTTCTCATACTTGCAAAAAATACATATGTTTCCGAATAAAAAACACAGTTTCCTGACAAATCAAGGTCAGGAAACTGTGCAGAGATTGCTAAATCAGGCCGAAACTCAGATCTCGGGGATCTGGACCTCGATCTCTTTGCCCAGACGTGCGGATGTGACGATACCATCGATGATCGCCTGGTTGTACAGGATCTGGGAAGACGGGATCGGTGCGGTACCATTGCTGTTGATGGCGTTCAGGAACGCGCGGATCTTCTTGTCGAACAGCGGGATCGGAGAAGGTACGATCGGGATGGTGGTCTCGACCTTGGCGCCGCCGATCGTCTGATACAGGACCATCGGGTTGTCCAGGGTGCCGTTCCAGCACTCGGTGGAAGGAACCTTCAGGCCGCCCTTGGTGCCCAGGAACAGTGTGTCGCCCGCGGTGTCCATATGCATCGCCCAGGAAATACGGAAGTCCAGAACGATACCGCCCTCCAGGCGGACGAAGGCAGCCGCGAAGTCCTCAACACCGAACAGGTCTCTGTATTCCGGATGGGGACGATACTGCCAGTAATCCTTGCTGGTGCCGATGAAGTTCGAAGTGTAACCGGTGATGGTCAACGGTTTCGGATAGCCGATCGCGTTCAGGACCATGTCCAGAGAATAGCAGCCGATGTCGCCCATCGCGCCGATGCCCGCGGTCTTCTCTTCGATGAAGGAAGTGCCGAAGGGCGTCGGGATACCGTCTCTGCGGCCGCCGCCGGTCTGGATGTAGTAGATGTCACCTAGGACGCCGGAATCGATCACGCGCTTGATCTGCATCATGTTCGGGTCAAGACGCGGCTGGAAACCGATGGAAAGGATCTTGCCGCTGGCACGCTCTGCCCGCATGATCTCGATGGCCTCTTCAGTTGTGACGCACATCGGCTTCTCCAGCATGACGTGCACACCCTTATTCAGAGCATAGATGGCGCATTCCGCATGGGTCCGGTTATAGGTACAGACGCTGACCGCGTCCAGTTCTTCATTGTCCAGCATTTCCTTATGGCTCGGATAGCAGCGCACCCCTTCCACACCATAGCGCTTGAAGAAGGCTTCTGCCTTACCGGGGATCAGATCCGCGCCGGCTACGATCTCCACGTCGGGCATCTTCAGATAGCTGGTGATGTGGTTGCCGGCGATCCAGCCGGTTCCGATGATACCGATCTTCAGTTTACGGTCTGCCAGGACGACGGGCATCTCGTCGCCACTCATCTTAAAAGCATCCAAGCCCTTGTCTTTGATCTCTGCCATGTTACTTCCTTTCTTTTCAAATCCGGCAATGCATCGGATTTGACTTTACCTGCCCGGATGTCTATAATACAAAACAACAAGACAGGAGGGTTTAAAATGAAATCACGTTTTATTCATCCGCTGTTTCCCGGCGGCCGTACCAAAGCCTTTACCTTAAGCTATGATGACGGTGTCACACAGGACGAGCGGCTGATCGCTATGTTCGACCAATATGGTGTCAAATGTACTTTCAATATCAATTCCGGGCTGTACGGTGTCGGCGGCCCCGGCAAAGGCCTGCCCTTCCCCTTCACGCATCTGCGCTTCACGGAAGACAAGATTGTGGACATGTACAAAAACCATGAGATCGCGGTACATGGTGCCGAGCATCTGGACCCGGTAGCCTATCCCTTGCCGGTGATCGCCCAGGATGTGATGCGCGACCGCTATCAGCTGGAGCGGCTTTTGGGGCATCCCGTGACCGGTATGGCCTACCCCTTCGGCACCTTCAACGATGAGGTCGTGGCACTCCTGAAGACGCTGGGCATCGATTATGCCCGCACCACCATATCCACCCACAGTTTTGATCTGCCGGAGGACTGGGTCAAGCTGCATCCGACCTGCCACCATAATGATCCGCAGCTGATGGACCTTCTGCAGCAGTTTGCCGAGGATGATACCCATACGCTGAAAATGTTCTATCTGTGGGGCCATGCCTATGAATTCGATGGCCATAACAACTGGGAGGTCATGGAAAAGGCTCTGGATTAC
>CADBPG010000194.1 GCA_902796435.1 uncultured Eubacteriales bacterium
AGGCCACAACCTGCAGGAGCATAGCGTTGTTATGATCCGCGGCGGCCGTGTCAAGGATATGCCTGGTGTTCGTTATCATATCATCCGCGGTACACTGGATACAGCCGGTGTTGCGAACCGCAAACAGGCTCGTTCCAAGTATGGTGCGAAGCGTCCGAAGAAATAAGGCTTCGTATTAAGTAGGATTTGTGCTGAGAATAGATTCGTCCTTTCTTGGCGCGAAACACATTTGGTTCTAGTGAGTACCGAAGATTTAATTGTTTAATTAAGGAGGGAAGTAATCGTGCCCAGAAGAGGACATATTACGAAAAGAGAAGTTCTGCCCGATCCGGTTTACGGGAGCAAGGTTGTGACCAAGCTGATCAACAACATCATGCTCGATGGTAAAAAGGGTACCGCGCAGAAAATCGTCTACGGCGCTTTCAACCGGATCGGCGAAAAGACCGGTAAAGAGCCGTTGGAAGTCTTCGAGGCTGCCATGAACAATATCATGCCGGTCCTGGAAGTCAAGGCAAGACGAGTCGGTGGTGCGACCTACCAGGTTCCTATGGAAGTCCGTCCCGACCGTCGTCAGACACTGGGTCTGCGCTGGCTCACCGCGTTCTCCAGAGCGCGCAGCGAAAAGACCATGGAAGAGCGTCTCGCCAACGAGATCATGGACGCCGCCAACAATACCGGTTCTTCTGTCAAGAGAAAAGAAGATACCCATCGTATGGCAGAGGCGAACAAGGCGTTTGCGCATTTCCGCTTCTGATCGCCTGTTAGTTTATAAAGAGAGGGTTATAAAAGTTGCCAAGAGAATATTCGTTGCATGATACACGTAATATCGGTATCATGGCACATATCGATGCTGGTAAGACCACGCTGACCGAGCGTATCCTGTACTATACCGGTAAGACCCATAAGATCGGTGATACTCATGAAGGTACCGCCACCATGGACTGGATGGAGCAGGAGCAGGAGCGTGGCATCACCATCACCTCCGCCGCGACCACTTGTTTCTGGAAAAACAACCGCATCAACATCATTGACACACCGGGCCACGTCGACTTCACTGTTGAAGTTGAGCGTTCCCTGCGCGTCCTGGATGGAGCGGTCGGTGTATTCTGTGCCAAGGGCGGCGTAGAACCGCAGTCTGAGAACGTATGGCGTCAGGCTGACCAGTACAATGTCCCCCGCATGGCATTCGTCAATAAGATGGATATCATGGGCGCGGATTTCTTCAATGCCGTTCAGATGATGAAAGACCGGCTGGGTGCCAATGCGGTGCCTATGCAGCTGCCGATCGGCGCCGAGGATTCCTTCAAGGGCGTCGTCGATCTGCTGAAGATGAAGGCCTACATCTACAATGACGATCTGGGAGAGGATATTTCCGAGGTCGAGATCCCGGAAGATATGCGGGAGCAGGCAGAAGAATACCGTCAGAACATGGTCGACTCCATCTGTGAGACGGATGAGGAGCTGATGGAAGCCTACCTCATGGAAGAAGAAGTCACCGAAGAGCAGTTGAAAGCTGCTTTGCGTAAAGCAGTCTGCAACGTAGAGATCATTCCGGTCTTCTGCGGTACTGCATATAGAAACAAGGGCGTACAGAAGCTGCTGGATGCCGTCGTCGATTATATGCCGTCACCGCTGGACGTCCCGGCGATCCAGGGCGTGCTCCCCGAAACCGGAGAAGAAGACGTACGTCATTCCTCCGATGAAGAGCCGTTCTCCGCGCTGGCGTTCAAGATCATGACCGATCCCTTCGTTGGTAAGCTGGCCTTCTTCCGTGTCTATTCCGGAACACTTGCGTCCGGATCCTATGTTTTGAATTCTACCAAGAACAAGAAGGAACGTATCGGCCGTATCCTGCAGATGCACGCGAACAAGCGCCAGGAGATCGAAAGAGTCTACTCTGGTGATATCGCTGCCGCTGTCGGCCTGAAGCTGACCACCACGGGTGATACCCTGTGCGACGAACAGCATCCGATCATTCTGGAATCCATGGAATTCCCGGAACCGGTTATCTCCGTTGCCATCGAGCCGAAGACCAAAGCCGGTCAGGAAAAGATGGGTATCGCGCTGGCCAAGCTGGCGGAAGAAGATCCTACGTTCCGTACCTATACCAATACCGAGACGGGTCAGACGATCATCTCCGGTATGGGTGAGCTGCATCTGGAGATCATCGTAGACCGTCTGCTGCGTGAATTCAAAGTCGAAGCAAACGTCGGTGCACCGCAGGTCGCGTACAAAGAAGCGCTGGCCAAGGCGGTCGACGTCGAAGGAAAATTCGTGCGTCAGTCCGGTGGTCGTGGTCAGTATGGACATTGTAAAGTCCGTTTCTACCCGACCGATGCCAATGCAGAATCTACCTACGAGTTCGTCAATGCCACCATCGGCGGATCCATTCCGAAGGAATACATTCCTGCTGTTGATCAGGGTATCCAGGAAGCAATGCAGGCGGGCAGCCTGGCAGGCTATCCGGTACTGGGTATCAAGGCGGAAGTATACGATGGTTCCTACCACGAAGTCGACTCCAACGAAATGGCTTTCAAGATCGCCGGTTCCATGGCCTTCAAAGAAGCTATGCGCAAGGGCGGCATGACGCTGCTTGAGCCGATCATGCGCGTGGATGTTGTCGTTCCTGAGGATTACATGGGCGACGTCATCGGTGACCTGAACTCCCGCCGCGGCCGGATCGAGGGTATGGACTCCCATAACGGAGCTTCCACCATCCACAGTCTGGTTCCGCTGTCTGAGATGTTCGGTTACGCGACCGACCTGCGTTCCAAGACGCAGGGCCGTGGTAACTACTCCATGTTCTTCGATCACAACGAGCCTGTTCCGAAGAACATTCAGGAGAAAGTACTCTCCGATCGTTCGAAAGGCTGACAAAATCTGCTTTTTAGAAAAAAAGACTTGCAAACAGGGGCCATTTTATCTATAATGGGAAATGGCCCGAAAAAAGCATAAAACAAAGATCCAAGGAGGATTATTTCAATGGCAAAGGCTAAATTCGAAAGAACCAAACCTCATGTAAACATTGGTACCATCGGCCACGTTGACCATGGTAAAACCACTCTGACCGCTGCCATCACCATTACTCTGGCTCAGAGAAAAGGTCTTGGCGAAGCTGTTGCTTTCGACAGCATCGATAAGGCTCCTGAAGAGAGAGAGCGTGGTATCACCATCCAGACCGCTCATGTTGAGTATGAGACTGACACCCGTCACTATGCTCATGTTGACTGCCCGGGTCATGCTGACTATGTTAAGAACATGATCACTGGTGCTGCTCAGATGGACGGTGCTATC
>CADBPG010000195.1 GCA_902796435.1 uncultured Eubacteriales bacterium
GCTTCCGGCTGCATCTGCCCCAGGATCGTCAGGATGCGCTGCTTCGGCTGGGTGATGTCGATCGGCACGTAGAAATTGCGGCTCATGGCGATGCCCAGGAAGGCGCAGACGCTTTCCACATTGCGGTCGATCAGGACCGCGATGGGACGATTGGCTGTCATGACGCGTGCTATCAATGCGGTTGCAATGCTATTGACCTTCGTCTCCAATTCCTGATATGTCAAAGAACGCTGCTCATCCGCAAAAGCAGTTTTGTCAGGAAAGATCTGAGCGGAATGCCTCAGATAGTCGATAATCGTCATTTCTACCTCACTACTAACTAACTACCCTGTGGGCACGTCTGAGCTTCATGACTTGGCTCTTCACTAACTCAAACAAGATCGCCGATGTGATCGTACCAAAAAAGATGATCAAGGCTCCAAATCGATTTTTCTCCTCAGGTATCATATGAGAAACGATCTGGCGAAACAGATCTTGCAATAGAAACATCGGCAAGCTGATACTACCCAAATAGAAGAACAGTTTTTTTTGAAAGATCTCTTTACTGCACAGATACCCAACTTCACTAAAACTAATGGTAACAGCAACACACAATATGAGTTCAATAATCCCAGAATACCTATATAACGCTGAACTATAAAAATATAAAAAAGCAATGGTATAAGCCGCAAACCCGATAAGCGTGATTCCGATCCGTCCGCTTTCGCTAAACTCAGCCTCCTTGAGACGCCGTCCGACTTCAAAGCAAGTCATTCCAAGAGAGATGCCGGCAATCGCCCTTAGATTCGCCTTGTACGTAAATCCCATCCATTCCCAGACTCCTCCTAAGGACCGCGTTTCTTTTATCATGATACCGATCAAGAGAATCGCCAGCAAAGGACCATAAAGTCTTGTGAACAAATCATAGTACTTTTACAGATCGGATACAGGATCGCAGTAGCGATCAACAAAGAACATAAATACCATGATACGATCAAAAAACTGTTTTCAGCAACGCCTGTTCTCTGTAGAAAAAGAAACGATGGCAAATATGAAATAATTCTCCAAAAAGAAAAGCTATTCTTAAACAAAAGAGAGAGCAGAAAGTATAATACACAGGCCGGAATATAATAAAACATTACTCTTTTCGCCTTTTTCCAGGTGTATAGTGCAGTCTCCTTACACAAAGGGATCCCGTTGCTTTCTTTATGCAGCGAATCATAGATCGTTTTGGCCATGAAGAGTCCAGAAAGCAAAAAGAAAAACTCTACACATATATTACCGTTCTTTGCCGGTGTCAGCTTGCCCATCCATCCCATATCAAGAAGTATCAGTTTCTTTTTCCACACATCTTTATTCATATGAAATAGAATAACAGATGCAGCACACAGGAATCGCATTAATTCTAAAAGTCCGTTTTTTTGCTTTTCTATTTTAAGGTGCTGATTCATTCTGGGGATTTTACCTCATGGATGCTTTTGTTTTCTATACTATTACTCTGTTTTTGTCGCATCTTTCGGATCTGGTTGAGTATCAAATCGAATAATATCGCCGCAAGCAAAGTTGCAAAATACACCAACAGTACTCTATACCGTTTTGGTAAAGGTTTGCAGTACTTATTACTTAATTGGCGAAAGATATTCTGAAACAAATACATGGGAAGGCTGATCCTTCCTAAATAGTAGAACAGTTTTTTCTGAAAAACCCCTTTATGGCACAGAATTCCCGCTTCCCCATACGTTATCGCGATCGCTACGCACTGGAACAACACGATGATTCCCGCACTTTTTCCTGATATATTGCTGTAAAAGTAAAGAAAAGGTATGATATATGCGATGAAACCCAAAAGCGTGAATTTGACTCTGGCACTTGTCTTGAACTCGATCTGCTGCAATCGTCGTCCGATCTCATAACAGGCTGTTCCTAATGATACACCTGCCAATGCTCTGAGATTCGACTTATAGGTGAACCCCATCCATTTAGTTACCTTTCCAAGTGAACCTGTTTCTTTGATCAAGAAACCAATCAAAAGGATGCCCAGCAATGGTCCATAAACCATCGTGAACATATTGTAATGCTTCTTACATATCGGATAAATGATGGCCATCGCTATAAGCATGGAACTTAAATACCATGCGACACCGATGAAATTCTTAGCGGAGATTCCCGTCCTTTGCAGAAAAATAAAGGAAGGCAGGTAATTGATAAGTTCCCAAAAAGTAAACTTTTGCTTTAATATAATTCTGACAAGGAACGCCAGCAACGTGATTGGAAGATAATAAGCCAGAATCCGTTTTGCTTTATTCCATATGAATAGAACGGTCTCCTCTCCCAAAGGGATCTGACTGTCTTTTTTCTGAAGTGAATCATAGATCGATTTGGCCATGAAAAGCCCCGATAACAGGAAAAAGAACTCCACACAGGCATTTCCGTTTCTAGCAAGCGTCAGTTTGCCAAACCAGCCCAGATTTAAAAGAACCGCTTTTCTTCTTTTAATATCTATGGCTATATGGAAGAGAATGACAGTCGATGCAAATAAGAAGCGCATTAACTCAATGAGTCCGTTTTTTTGCTTTTTCATACTGATTAATCCTTTATGGGTTTTAGAACTGCTCATACATAAAACCTGCCTTACTGTAGGCCGGCCCCCAAACGCCGAAGATCAGAATGATGAAGATGGCGCCATAATAGATCAGCCAGCGCAGCACGATGTGCTGCCGGGCGATACCCTCGCGGATCGAAACGTTCTTTTCGTGCAGCAGATCCACAGCCCATACCAGTGTGACCGCAAAGATCAAAAGCACCCAGTCCGCCGTGACCAGGCCGGTCTTCGTCAATGTACCATCGACCAGGAAGGACAGGTCCCACCATTTTCTGAATACCGAAGTCAGCATTTTGACTGCCAGGCGGATACCGTCGCCCCGGTCGAACATGCGGGCAAAGGAAATGACGACGAAGGTCCGGACCATCTGGAAGACCCGCCATCCGAGCGAGGTCTCCTCAATGCGCGCAGCTTTCTTGATCCGGGCATAGACCTTTTCCAGCAGGAAACCGGATACGATGATCCCGCCGTTGATGATGCCATAAGCGAAGTATTTCAACTGGGGCCCGTGCCAGACACCGACCAGGACAAAGACGATGAACGTCGCCAGGAATGAGGGCAGGCGCTTTCCGAAGTACTCTCCAAAGACCTTCCGGGTCTTCTTGCTCAGGTTGAGGAAAGGCTTGGACAGGGACAAGGGATAGAAGATGTAGTCCTTCATCCACTCACCCAGAGAAATATGCCAGCGACGCCAGAATTCCTCGATGGACCGGGAGAAATAGGGTTGTTTGAAGTTGTCCGCCAACTCGATCCCGAAGACCTGGGACAGGCCACGGGCGATATCGATACCGCCGGAAAAGTCCCCATACAGCTGGATACCGTAAAAGGCCGCGCCAGCCAGGGCCATCAGCCCGTGAAACTGGGGAATGTTGCCAAAGATGTATTTGACCGCGATGCCCATCCGGTCGGCGATGACCAGCTTCTTGAAGAAGCCCCACAGCATCAGCTGGATGCCGAAGGTGACCCGTTGATAATCAAAAGGATGGGAATCATACAACTGCTGTGCCAACTGTTTGTAGCGTGGGATCGGGCCCTGGACGATCTGCGGGAAATAGGACATGAACAACATGAACTTGGCCAGGTTCCTATCCGGTTCCACTTTGCCCCGGTAGATATCCACCAGATAGGAGATCGCCTGCAGTGTATAGAAGGAAATGCCGATCGGCAGCAGGAACCGCAGTCTCGGGAAGTTGTATCCGAAGTGGGAAAGCACAAGGTTTGCGCCGGTGCTGAACAGGTCCGCGTATTTCAGACCGACCAGCAGGGAAAGATCCAGAAGGATACCCAGCACCAGGATCCGCTTGGTCTTCTTTTTTGTCTGTGCACGGAACTGCTTCTTTTCCGCCTGCGTCAGATCCGGTCGGCTCTTCAGCGCTTCCTTGCCGCGTTGGATCTCCCGTCCGATCCACTGTCCGACGTAGAACGTGGCTGCTGTTGCCGCCATCAGGGCCAGGATCAGAAACTGACTGTTCAACCAGAAGAACACATAGCTCGCCACAAGCAGAACGATCCACTGCCCCTTCTTCGGGACAGTGAAATACAGCAGTGCTGTCAGCGTGATAAAAGCGATAAATGGTAAGGTTACAAAAGCCATGGTCTGCTCTTTCTATGTTTACTCTTCTGTTTTTTCTAACTCTGATTGTACAGTGATGATATCGATCGTAGTCCCTTTTGTACTATAGTTTCCAAAGGTTCTGCCCTCATCAGTTTCACAAAATGGTACTATAGTATAAGTATATTTTCCCTTCTTCAGAACTGCATCCTCATCCATAAACACACATGTCTCAGCGTCTACTTCTCCGATGCAACGCCATGACAGATCATCTGCCCTGTTGCTCTTGCGATAGATTCTATATCCTTCCGCCTTAGAAGAAGCATCCCATTTGAGATACACATATTTCAGATACTGGGTAAGGGTAAGTCCTTTGACCGATTTGATCTTTGTACTACGAAGCGCGTGCTCTAATTCGAAATCCATCACATAGGGACCGATCACCGAGCAATACTTCTCATAAGCTCGATCCCAGCTTCTATACTTCTTTTGTCCATGTTTGTTCTCAAAACCAAACTTTTCCAGCAGCAGGCTGCCCATATATTTGGTGAACTTGATCGATCCATGGATATTCATGTGCACATTATCATAGTAATCCTTTTTCAGATTCAGGCCGATCTCCGAAGCATCTGTGATATCAATTATTTCAAAACCTCTCTCCTGTACGATCTCCTTTAGAACCTCTGTACGGTTCTTCTCTATCGATGTCATAGGAGGATTGATAAACAGTACTTTGACCTGGTTCTTTTCGCAATAATCGAGGAAATTTCTTAAATTCTCCTTCGCCTGCATCTCATCATAAATCTCGACTTCTGTCTCGACCAGTTCTTCTTCATTTGGCTGAACCACTAATGCATTTTCTTCTATTTCTGCCAGTTGGTCATCAGTGAATTCTGAGGCAACTGACGTAGATTTCTTTAAGAATGCCGGATAATAGACACTGTTCTTCATTCCATCCGCTTTCTCACTAAAAGACCTCTCTGTCAGTTCTTTCCAGGCTGAATGAAAACGAATAAATGGAATATAGTACTCCAAGGTATCCATACCATCAGCGCCATTGATATCAATCAGTTCCTTGGTTAAACGAAGCTTTTTCAGTGAGAATGGCATGGTATCTACCGTATAATGGATATCATTGCTCTTAACGTATGATGCATTAAATGCCGGCAGATTAAAGATAAACAGGATGTCACCCTGACGTTTTCGTGTCTCTTCGATCACATAATCATATGCCGCGATCGGCAGATTCGGTGTCGCATAAGTAAGGATAGTGATTCCATAATCGTGCCACCCTAAAGCCGGCTGCCAGGCAGTATATACCCTACTGTTACCGACATACAAAGCATCCAAATCCCTTTTGGGTTCTTCGTAAAAATTCGCAACAGCCTGTTCGATACGATCCAGGCTGTTGATGAACGGCTTTTGTATTACTGCACAAAAGAGTATTACTCCTAACACAAGAAACACTGCCGCTTTACACAAGTTCTTCATATTTAACTCCAAAAGAAGTCTCGATCAGTCAAATCTCTTTCTTTGTTTCAGATAGAATGCGAGGCCGATGGCGATCCAGATGATCAGCATGATGTAGGATTCCTTACCGAAGTGTACTCCGGAAAGGCCCGGGATCGGGATCAGCTGCAGGACCATAAAGATCACAGAGAAGATGACGCCGGTGATCGCCAACACCTTCAAGCTACGAGTACCATCATGATCCCGGTTCAGACATTTCCAGGCCGCGAGGCAGGTGAACCCGTAGCCGATGGAAGCGCCGATGGCGGACATATCCACAAACCAGCCCAGAGCTTCTCTGCCCAGGATCGGACCCCACAGGGAAATGAGGATGCAGAACAGCATCGCGTTCTTCGGTGTACCATGCTTCGGATCGATCTTTCCGAAGAATTCCGGCAGATAGCCGTCACGGGACATGGAGAACATGAGACGGGACGAGGCCATGTAGAAGCCCATGATACCGGAAAGAACAGCACAGGAAACGGCGACGCCGACCAGCACCTTGCCGAAGGTGCCCAGCAGCCGTTCCGCAGCCGCCAGCAGAAGCCAGGGTGTGCCCTCACTGTTGACGATCAGGTCCGGCCAGTTCTCCAGCGCGGCCGCCGCGATGGTATTGTTCGCGGTATACACGAAGCAGCCAAACAGGATCGCGACGATCATGATGAAGCTGACCTTCTTGTGGGAGAATTTGAATTCCTCCGCCGCCTGCGGGATGGTATCGAAACCAACGAAGGCCCAAGGCGCGATGGCGAATGTGGCAAGAACGCTGCCGATGATGGCCATGGTGCCACTATGGGCATAGCTCTCAACAGACGTATAGGTGCCTGCCTGCGCAGCGGCAATGGCTGCGTTTTTGTCGAAGCCCCACAGCGGGAACACATGGCTCCAGGAGGTTTTCGAGCTGACCAGGGCTGCGATCGTCAGAGTGACAACGGAAATGCCCAGAAGCGCAGCCAGGATCGTCTGCACGACACCGGCAACTTTGACGCCGCGGATATTGAAGATGCCGAAAAGGATCAGGATGCACATGGCGAACAGCATCTCGCCCATGTAGACATCAAAGCCTGCGATCGTGTAATGGAAGCCGAATTTCAGGATGTTTGCGGCCCCATCCAGTCCGTCTACGATCAGACCAATCGCCGTAGAGTTCATCGGTACGTTCGTCAGGTACGCCGCGACCAGGAACCAGCCGCAAAGATAGGCGGCTTTTTTCCCGAAGTTCATCTTGGTGAACGTGAATTCACCTCCGGCTTTCGGATACTTAGGTACCATATAAGAGTAACTGTAGGCGATGATGATCATGACCAATGCGCCGAGGACCATGGCAATGGCCGTGCCGGCGACACCGGAATTCGGCAAGAATTTCTTGCCCGGGTTGATGAAAGAACCCCAGCCAATGATGCAACCAAAGGCGATCGCCCATACATGCATCGGGCTCAACTGCTTTTGCAGACCTGTCTTATCCTGTGCAGGGTTTTGATGCTGCTTCATGCCATCTGCTCCTGTTGTACTTATTTGCTTGCCAAGAACTCTTTATAGATCGAGATCAGCTTCTCGATGTCTTCTTTGTAGATCTCACCGATGTTGCCGATGCGGAAGGTCTCCGCTTCCGTGACCTTTCCGGGATAGATCGCATAACCACGTGCCTTGATGAACTCGTACATTTCAGAGAAGGTATAGTTCGCGTCTTCCGGATAGAAGAAGGTGGTGATGATCGGCCCCTGATGCTCGGCATCGATGTAGGTCTTGTATCCCAGCTTGCCCATCTCCTCGATCAGCAGCTTGTTGTTGTCCGCGTAGCGCTTTGCGCGGGCTGGGATGCCACCCTCTTCCTTCAGTTCTTCCATGGCCTTCGCGAAAGCCAGAACGACGTGGGTCGGAGAGGTGAAACGCCACTTGCCGTCACCATCCATACCCTTCCACTGGTCATACAGGTCCAGAGACAGACTGACCGCCTTACCCTTGCACTTCATCAGTTCAGACTTTTTGCAGATGATAAAGGTGAAACCGGGCACGCCCTGGATGCACTTGTTCGCGGAGCTGATGATGAAATCGATGCCCAGATCCTGTACCGGGATCTCCACGCCGGCAAAACTGGACATGGCATCTACGATATAGACTTTATTTCTTTCCTTGACGACCTTCGCCACGGAAGCGATATCGTTCAGGATACCGGAAGTGGTCTCACTGTGTACCATGGACACGTGGGTTATCTCCGGATCCTCGTCCAGGACCTTCGCCACGACTGCCGCGTCCGGTACTTCGTAATAAGGGAATTTCTCGATCCTGTACTTCAGGCCCGCATGCTCTGCGATGTCCGCCATACGCTCGCCATAAGCACCGTTGGAAAGGATCAGAAGCTTTCCGTCCTTGCCCACGGAACTGGTGATCGCGGATTCCACGCCGAAAGTACCGCTGCCCTGCATCAGGACGGCAGTGTAGTCCTCCGGAGATACATGGGCCAGATCCAGCAGTTCTCTGCGGATCTTCTGGGTGATCTGTTTGTAATCATTGTCCCAGGTGCAATGGTCGACCATCATTTCCTTTTTTACGGTCTCTGAAGTAGTCAGAGGGCCCGGTGTCAGCAGTTTGTAATTGATCATGATTTGTTACACTCCTGAGTAAAGTTTTGATTCATTTTGTATTATATACTAAATATATAGTTTCTGCAAATACTGCTTTCCTAATCTCATAGTGACGTTTCTTTCCGTCTTTTGGGATGTAAGATCCATTGAAATGGTATAGAAAACAAGGGAAGCGAAAGAAACAATGCCGTCAGAATACTGATTGCAGCAAACAACAGCAAAGCCGGCAAATGTCTATCATTGAGAGCAATCGATTCAATCCATGGGATTCTATTGATGCATGCTAAAACAGCGAAATGTAAAATAAAGATCGTCAAGGTTCTTTTCCCAACCGTTGTTGCAAAAGGAATCCTCCTAGATGGAATAATACTGAGCACTGCCATTGTTATGACCATGGAAATGCAGAAATAAGCCAGTTTATAGATCCAAGTCCATACATTGACAGGAAGCTTCATCACATAATAGTGATTTGCTCCAGTGATTAGTTTTTTGTACTTCCAAATATCAGGATACTGCCAGCAGATGAAGGCAAAAACTATTATAATGACTAAAGAGAGTATTCTTATATGCTTTTGATCAAGCACCTTTCTGATCTTTTCCTCATCAAATAGATACCCCGCATAGAAAAAGGGGAAAAAGTTCGCTATACGATACACTGCAAAATAACCTTTAAGCGTTTTATCATAGCAGATGATGCATGCAGCCACAATCGCAACGATCATGACATAAAGAGCATCCGTTTTCCGCACCAGATAAGTGATCACATAGCATGCCGACAAGGTGAACAAAAACCAGGATGATCCACGCAGATTGAACACTGTAAGCGAAGCATCGCCAAACACCACTTTTGTACAATACCTTATGAAGTTTTCTATCAAGCATAATATCAGCAATGGAACTACCTTGTGCCCATCCATTTGATCTGCATCGGCAAATCTTTTGGAGAACAGTCCAGAAATCAAGAAAAACCCAGGCATATGAAACATATAAATGAAGATGAATCCACTACGATAGATCGTTGCTTCTTTCAAGTATGAATCCAGGAGATGTCCCATAATCACACAGACGATCAGCGCCGCCTTTGCATTATCCCATTTTGGAATCCTGCTCATTTCTTAATTCCTCTCCAATTCAATCCTGAGAAATCCAGTTGTAAAAGTCTCTGATTCTTTTCCTGTATCTTTTTCAATGCCTGTTCCGTTTCTGCCGGCAGTTGGCCTTCCACGAACCATTCGATCACACGATCTGATGCATGAGAATCGAAATGATCAAAATGATATGCAAGATATGGTTCGTTTTTCTCGAATTCGAAGTCTTTTGTCCGAATCGCTTCCAACAATTCCTGGAACGTGTTGCAGACCCGGCCTGGACAGGCCGGTCGGTATTCCCGATGGAACCCTCTGGAATACTCATACTGAAATTCGTCAAAGGCAAAGAAAAGCATTGGTTTCTTCATAAGAGAGAATTCAAACACGCTGGAGGAATAGTCTGTGATCAACAGATCTGTAATATAGTATAGATCATTGATATCTGGATACCGTCCGGCATCGATGAATCGATCTTTATATTGATTAGGGATCGGAACTGCTTCCGATACCCAAGGGTGCATTTTAAACAAGACTATATATTCGTCTCCACAGGCATCGTAGAGTTCATCGAAATCGATCATCTGGTACGGATAATGTGCGGTTTTTCGATTATTGCCTCTGTACGTCGGTGCAAACAGGATCACCTCTTTATCAACAACCTGTGGATACTTTTCATGCAGCTCTTTAATCACGCTTTGCTTGTGGTCTTCATCCAGATAAAGATCCATACGCGGCATACCTGTAGGAAGGATCTGCTCTTCATTGATTCCAAACTGCTCTGAAAAGAAAAATGCGATGTTATGACTCGGTGTGATTCCATAATCATACTGACGATGCGCACAGACCGCCTTTGGCGAGCCGGCATGTCCCCATCGGCTGTATCCTACAGACTTGTATCCTGCACCGGCATGCCATAATTGGATCACCTTGGTTTTCTTATCCAAGACGAGCCAATCCATGAATGGACAATGATCATCTACAAAGAGAATATCTGCCGAGGCTACCTTTGATACAAAATGCAGCCAGTTCAAAATCCCATAGCCGCCCTTTCCAAGCATGTTTCTCGTAGAAACCAGGATCCTATACTTTTGATCCAGGTTTCTTTGCTTCATCCGCTCATATACACTGCGCACATTTCCTTTCAAGGTCTCGTTTTGCTCGCTCATGAACAGGACTGTTTGCTTTCCATGCTTCAGTTTCTCGATATGGATCCGAAATCGATAGTAAGTTTGGATCAAGCGTCTTTTAGGAATCAGAAGCCACTTATGGAGCACCTTACGCAGTTTCTCTTTTCGGGAAAGCTGCTCCTTATCCAAAGGATTCCATCTGACCTCGTTTCTGTCACGTTCCATATCCTGGGCCCGGATCTGCAGATGGAGATCTTCATCCCCCTCGACGAAGCCAAAATCCACACTATATCCCATTGTTTGTCCACTATGGAGGAACATGTGTGAGAGACTGCTAAGCTTTTTTGCTAACTCCAATGATACTGTAGGAATACACAACGCTTCGTCATTGTGACATATCACGATCGTATACGTTCCGCTCTGCAAGCATCTGCAGTAGCCTGGATTCGTCACATTGATCGAGACATGATACTCGTCATCTCTGATTTCATTAACCTTCAATTCGGCATTGGCAAAACCATTGGCCGAGACCATGTAAAACTGCAGCGGTAAGTTGGCGCCTGTTGTGACACGGACTTTGATGGTAAAGTGAATGATGATACGTTCCCATACGATCTGTGAAATAACTGCATCGACTCTATGTTCTGACAAAAGGTTTTTCATGGAGGTTTTTGTCATAGCGGTTGCATTCCTTTTCATTTGGAAGAAAACCGATCAGATCATGATCTGATCGGTTTACTACATCAGTTTCCCTATAATATCCTGTGTATGGATGATGCCTACTTCTTCATAACGGCTGTCTTTGCTTTCCGCAAGATTGTCCCCCAGGACGATGTATTCCTCCGCCCCCAGCCGGACTTCTTCAGAAAGGAGACCGCCATATGCGATGCTGCCCGCTGGATACAACTCGCTGGGCACATCGTTTACATATAACGTTTGATCTTTGATGATGACGCGCTCCCCCGGTCCTGCGGCGATTCGCTTGACGATGGTCGCGTCCAACCCTGCACTGTACAGCAGCACCACGTCCCCCTGCTTGTATGTCGTGGGTCTCTTGTCGACCACAACGAACTGCAGATGGTGATATGCCGGTTCCATCGACCGTCCCTGGATCAGCATGCACTGAAACAGGTAGGTGGAGATCAGCCAAGCGCAAAGGCAGGGGACCAGGATGATCAGAAAGACCTTCAGTTTTTTCTTCACTGCAGCGTTTCCAGATAATCCATGAAGTTCTGTTTGTTTTCCAGTGCCGTGGTTGTAGGACGGCCCAGATCTGCACGGGCTCCAATGGAGCATTTGACCTCGATCAACGTCAGCTCGCAGGCGGCCTTTGCCTGCTGCAGAGCCGCGTCCAGTGCCTCGAAGGTATCTGCCGTCAGCACTTTTTTGTAACCACAGGCCTTGGCGATACCCGCCACGTCGATCTGGGAGGCCACCGTAGGCATACCGCCGACGGTTTCATGGGCCCCGTTGTTGATCACGATGTGCACCAGATTCTTCGGCGCGTTGGCACCCAGGACCGCCATGCTGCCCATGTGCATCAGGACCGCGCCGTCGCCATCCACACACCAGACCTTCGTCTGCGGCTTCTGGATAGCGATGCCCAATGCGATGGAAGAACTATGTCCCATGGAACCTACAGTCAAGAAATCATATTTATGACTCTGGCCGTTGGCTTCCCGGATCTCGAACAGTTCCCGGCTGGCCTTACCGGTGGTGGAAACGATGGGATCCTCACCGGTGACGGCTGCGATATGACGGATGATCTCCTCACGGACCATATCGTTGTCGTTGCGGTATTCGACCTTCGTGTCATAGGTCAGCGCCCCCTTGCGGATGACGAAGGCAACGTCCTTACCCTGGGCAAGAACGTCCTGGAAACGCTCCATGGCAGCTTCCAGTTCCTGCTCCGTGGTATCCTTCCCGATGACGAAGGAAGCGATATCCATGTCATCGAGGAGTTTGACCGTGACCTCACCCTGGTAGATGTGCTGCGGTTCATCATGGATGCCCGGCTCACCCCGCCAGCCGATGACAAAGATCACCGGAATGGCATAGACCTTGTCATTCAGCAAGGAAGCTGCCGGATTGATAATATTGCCTTCTCCGCTGTTCTGCATATAGACGACGGGGACCTTGCCGGTCGCCAGATGGTAGCCGGCCGCCAGCGCTGCCGCATTGCCCTCATTGGCCGCGATCAGGTGATGCTGGGGGTCGATCCCGAAGGTATGCATCAAATAGTCACACAGCGGACGAAGCTGGGAGTCCGGAACTCCTGTATAGAACTCCGCTCCCAGCGTCTGGATCAGTTTTTCGACTTTCATGTCTCTTATTCGGCCTTTTCTTCAGCGTCTTCGTTGACGATGATCTCGTCAGACTCTTCTTCCTTGGTCTCTTTGATGCCCAGTTTCTCCTGCGCCTTTTTCTTGGCCTTTCTCCAGTAGATACCGACAGCCGCGCCGACCGCGATGACGACACCAGCCACAGCCTGGATGACGTAGGTCATGACAGAGGGATCGATATAAGCCTGTCCATTGGCACCAAATACGAGCATCGCGCATACAAATACATAAGCAGCTGCGCAAACAGTAAGCATTTTCTTCATGATGATAACAAGATCCTTTCTCAATATTATGATCGGACGATCATACGATATAAATCATACAACACTTCCTCGGGGAGTGCAACCGGATTATTTTTCAAACGGGTGGGATTGACGGATCCTGACAGGGTTTTCAGCTCTTCCTCGCTGTTCAGGACCGGCCGCTCCAGCCCCAGCCGGTCGACCAGTTGGTCAAAAGCGGCTGCCGCCTCTTCCGGCTTTGCAAAGCCAAAGGCCTCCGCCAGCTCCTGGAAGGTCTGCTCCAGGTAAGCCGCGCCTCTCTGGTCTACGCAGTTTTCCTTGTGCGCCAGCATATAGGGCCATAGGACCCTGACGCAGAGCGCTGCCGCATGTCCATGCGGGATCTTGTACAAAGAGGTGACCTTGTAGCACATGGCGTGCCCGGCCGTGGTCTGGGTGATATTGATGGCCTTACCGGCGATGTTCGCCGCGTGCAGCATGTTGGCTGCCGCCTGCGTGTCCCCCGCCAGATAATCGTCCAGGGAAGCACAGATCATGCGGATCGCGTCCCGGGAATAGACCTTACTCTCCTCTGTGGAACCCACCGACCAGAAGGACTCGATGGCATGGCACAGCGCGTCCATGACGGTGCACTTCTTCTGGTACAGGGGCAGGCCCTGTAACACATCGGACCGGAAGATGACATATTCCGGAATGATCGACAGGCTGGTGATGGACTGCTTGTTGCCCTGATAATAGGCCACCGCATACCGGGTCGCCTCACTGCCCGTGCCGGCGGTCGTCGGCAGAGCGATCAGCGGGATCTCGTTGGGTACCGGTGTCTGCTCCACCAGAGGTTTTTCCGGGTCGCAGCCCGCGTACAGTTTGATGCACTTGGCCACGTCCATGCCGCTGCCGCCGCCGATGGCGATGATCGCGTCACAGGCCTCCGCTGTCAGGATCCGGACACCTTCGTTCACGGACTCGATCAGCGGGTTGGGGATGAAATCATCGAACCAGACCTGCTCGATCTCGGCTTTTTTTAGCTCCTGTGCCACGTCCAACGTCTGGCAGAAGGTATCGCAGACGACAAGAAGCTTACGGACGGACCGCTCCTGCTGGATGGCCTCGATCACTTCCGCCACAGGGCGGTCGGTAAAGATCTTCTGTGCCATCTTAATAATCCTCCGGGATCAGGGTCAGGATCTCCTTGATCGGCATGCACATATCGTCTGCTTCCTTGGCGCGATGGTTGGTCAGGATGGTCTCTGCCGTTTTCTTCATTGCCGGGAAACCGCTGCGGGTCAGCTGGTTCGCGTAGATGACCACGTTGACGCCGCGGGCCTTGAATTCTTCCTCTGTTACACTGTTGAAGGAGGTCGGTACGACGACCAGAACGGAAGTCTGATCGACCGCGCGGAACTTCTCGCAGAACTCGAAGATCTCCGCCGGATCCTTCTTGCGGCTGTGGATCATGATGCCGTCCGCACCTGCTTCAACAAAGGCGAAGGCACGGGTCAGCGCGTCTTCCATACCGCGCTCCAGGATCAGGCTTTCGATACGGGCGATGATCATGAAGTCCTTGGACTTCTGCGCCGCTTTGCCGGCCCGGATCTTCTCGCTGAAGTTCTCGATACTGTCCTGGGTCTGCTCCACTTCGGTACCGAAGAGGGAATTCTTCTTCAGACCGGTCTTATCTTCGATGATCAGCATGGATACGCCCATGCGCTCCAGGGTCTTGACCGTATAAACAAAGTGCTCCTTCAGCCCGCCGGTATCACCGTCGAAGATGATGGGCTTAGTGGTGACTTCCATGATGTCATCGATGGTGCGGAAACGGGAGGTCATATCGACCAGCTCGATGTCCGGCTTGCCCTTGGCGGTGGAATCACAAAGGGAGGAGATCCACATGGCATCGAACTGATGGTTCTTGCCGCCCTCCCAGACGGAGGTGTTCTCCACGATCAGACCGGTGATACCGCTGTGGGCTTCCATGGCCGTGACCAAGCCCTTCATGCCGATGGCCTTCTTCAGGCGGCCTCTGCGCATGTCCGGCAGAGACAACTCGCTGCGGGCGCGGTCTTCCAGTGCCTTGTATTTTTCATCCTTGGAATAGGGGAACTCCACCAAGCGTCCGCCATATTCCGCCAGGATCTCACAGACCTCGTCACGGATCGGCTTCTGCACACCGGTCACCCAGTCGTCACCATGGACGACGAAGTCCGGATGCAGGAGTTCAAGATTTTCTTTATAGCTCAGTTCCTTCTGCTCTACTACCTTGTATACGCCGACGATGTTGGCGAACAGTGCTTTTCTTTCCTCGAAAGGCAGCAGCGGGAAGCGCTTGTAGCTGGTGACCGCCTCGTCGCTCAGGACACCGATGATCAGTTTGCCCAGCTTGGAAGCCTTCTGGATGATGGAGATGTGTCCGGTGTGCAGCATGTCCGTAGAGAAGCACATGTAGACGGTCCGGTTCTCGATCTCGCGGATCTTGTTGGAGATGACCGCCAGATCCTCCGGCGTATCGATCTCGGCGCAAAGCTTGTCCTTCAGATCATAGGCTGTGATGTGCATGCGGTCAGAAACCTGGTTGAGGGCCTTCTCCGCGTAGCAGTTGACATCGTCGTTCTCTACGAAGCGGATGATCTCGTCCAGCCAGATGTTCCAGTCTTCCTTCTGCAGCTTGTACAATGCCTGGGCTTCCCGGGCATTGTCGAAGAATTCAACACCGACCTTCTTGACCAGTCCGTCCTCCACGACTGCCTTGAAGTCTTTCTCCGGCAGTTCCAGTGTGCTGCTGGTGGCCATGCAGCTGCCATCGAAGGACAGGATGTCATCCAGGGCAGATTCCTCGAACACGATGTCACCGTGCATCAGAAGGATGTCCTCATCCTTGAGCAGGTCCTTCGCGCAGTAGATGGAATAGATGTAGTTCGTCTTGTCATAGATCGGGTTCTTGACGAAACGGAACTCGAGGGGCAGGTTCAAGGACTTGCAATAATTCACCAGGATGTTGTCGAACAGGCCCGTCGTCATGACGACCTGCTCGATGCTGGCCTTTGCCAGGAGCTTGAGCTGACGGCTCAGGATGGTGTCATTAAAGGTGATTTCCGTCATGCACTTCGGATGCTCGCTGGTCAACACGCCCATGCGGCGTCCGAGGCCGGAATTCAGGATCAAAGCTTTCATTTAACTTTTCTTCCTCTCTTTTATGATTCTCTGTAACTCATTGATGATATACTTTCCGCCGACCTCACTGCTGTGGTCCAGATTATATACATAATCATAGGCATACTGTTTGATCGTATCGCGGTAGTTGTCTGTTTCTGCGAACATCTCGTCGATCACATCGCCCACGGTCGAAGCATCTTCCGGCTTGACCACGCGGCCCAGGATCTCACGCATCCAGATGTTGAAGGGCTCGGTATCGATCCTCTGATATTCCGGATTCATGATCTTGATCGGCGTATCCATGAAGAGGACCGGCTTGTAGGTGGTGAAGGAGTATTCGTAAGCGATACCCGACCAGTCCGTGATCATCATATCTGCGTCGAAAACGGTGTCGTTGGAGGAGAAATCGGTCTGGATCTCGATGTCCTTGTCCGCCGCGAATTTGGTCTTGAGCATTTCCATGCGCTCCGGCTGATGGCGGACATGCTGCGGATGGGGCCGCACGATGATCTGATAACCGCGGCCACGCAGTGCTTCCAGGATCTCGTCCAGGCAGCTGTCCACGATATTATCCTTCTGCCAGGACGGCGCGATCAGCACAGACTTCGGACGGTTCGGGTCCTCCACCTTGTTTTCCTGTTTCTTCCAGTAATCCGCCCGCATCTCATCCAGCAGGCAATAACCCCAGTCGATGAGCTTCTTCGGCGGCAGGTTGTAGGCTTCCTCCGTCTTGCGGGTCTCCTCCGTCTGGTGCTTACCCGTGCAGAAGATCGTATCGAAATGATCGATGGAGGCGGTACGCATGGTCAGGTTCAGAGAGCACATGCTGTGGGGAATGAAGATGTACTGGATGTCCTTACGCACATAACTGCGCTTGATATGGAAGTTCTCCAGGTCCGGCATCGTCATGACAACGATGTCCGCGTCCATCTTCATCATCAGGGTGATGAGGCGCTTCTCACCGATATAATACGGCTTGATCTGCGTCTTTGTCTCCGCCAGTTTGAAGATCGCGTCCTTCGGATCACTGGTGATATAGTGGATCGTGATATTGGTATTATCCAGGATATACTCGATCACACCTTTGAAATACTTGTAGAAACCGCTGCTTTCAGAATAAAAGACCAGATGCTTGTTGCCGATGCTGAAGAAGCGCTTGTAATCCGCCTTCTCGCGGCGCACGTCTTCCGGATTCCGCTTCTTGCTGCCATCGATGCTGCCCAGCTCCGCCAGTTCTTTGCGGGAGGCTTCCAACTCTTCGTAATCGATATACTTTTTCGGGTTGATGGCCCAGTTCAGGATATACTGCTGGATGATGGAGAACACGTTGCTGGCGATCCAGTAGATGGCAACGCCGATCGGTACGAACAGGCCCAGATACAGGGACAGGCCGACGGAAAAGGCCATCGTACCGTATTTCATGCCCTTGCTCTGCTCTGCCTGCAGCACGTTGGCGCGGTTCTGCACCACGCACAGCAGGAAGGCCGAGATACCGGCCAGGATCGGGGACAGGTACAAAAGTCCACCCTTCTGGGCCGGAACGTTCGCCAGGTCGATCCCCAGGAACATGGTATTGTAGGTACCCTCATTGATGTTGGTGCGGATCGTAGAGATCAGACCGATCAGGATCACGATCTGGATGATCGTAGGGATGATCGAAGCAAAGGCACTGTAGCCTTCGCGCTTGTAGAGTTTCTGCTCCTCATCGGCGATGGTATCCTTGTCACCAAAATACTTGGCCTTGATCCGGTTGAGCTCCGGCATGATGCGGACCATCTTGATCGAGTTCTTCTGCACCCAGATCGTGACCGGCAGCAGAAGAATCTTGCTGATCAGGGTGAAGAGGATGATCGCGAGACCGTAGTTCTTGCAGACTGCGTAGCAGCCGCCCAGGATCCAGTTGAAGACA
>CADBPG010000196.1 GCA_902796435.1 uncultured Eubacteriales bacterium
CCTTGCTGTTCAGCTATACACTTCCCACTACCTGGGCGTGTTCGGGACTTTCACCCGTTAGAGCGCGCCCATGGCGCGCATACTACAGAAGGACCCGCCTCGAAAACTTGCGTTCTGAGGCGGGTCCTTCGCACTTTGTTTATGTTGGAAGAATTAGTTGGTGATGGTGAGCTCGGTCTCTTTGTCGAAGACGTGGATGTGGGCCGGGTCGAACGCCAGCTTCAGGCGGTCACCAGCTTTGATCTGCTGACGAGCGGAGACGGTAGCTACGATGTTGTCGACATCGCCGATCATCAGGTACAGATGCATGTCAGCACCCAGAAGTTCGGTAACGTTGACATCAGCGGTAACAACATCCTGCGGGAAGCGCTCGATGGCTTCTTTGGTCGCATGGATGTCTTCAGGACGGATACCCATGATGACTTCCTTGCCAATGTAGCCGCCATCGATCAGCTTCTGAGCCTTCTCGGCCGGAAGCAGGACCTTCTGACCACAGAATGCCAGGTAAACATCGTTGCCTTCCTTCTGTGCAACAGCATCGATGAAGTTCATCTGCGGAGAGCCGATGAAGCCAGCGACGAACAGGTTGTCAGGCTCATTGTACAGGGTGATCGGGGAAGCGACCTGCTGCATGATACCATCCTTCATAACGACGATACGGGTACCAAGGGTCATAGCCTCGACCTGGTCATGAGTAACGTAGATGATGGTGGCCTTCAGGCGCTGATGCAGTTTCGCGATCTCAACACGCATCTGAACACGCAGCTTAGCATCCAGGTTGGACAGAGGTTCGTCCATCAGGAAGACCTTCGGCTCACGAACGATAGCACGTCCCATAGCAACACGCTGTCTCTGACCACCGGACAGAGCCTTCGGCTTACGATCCAGCAGGTGCTCGATCTCAAGGATCTTAGCAGCTTCTTTAACGCGCTGTTCGATTTCAGCCTTCGGGGTCTTGCGCAGCTTCAGACCAAATGCCATGTTATCATAAACGGTCATATGGGGATACAGAGCATAGTTCTGGAAAACCATCGCGATATCACGATCCTTCGGAGCAACATCGTTCATCAGCTTGTCGCCGATGTACAGTTCGCCTTCGGTGATCTCTTCCAGACCAGCGATCATACGCAGGGTGGTGGATTTACCGCAGCCAGAGGGGCCGACGAAGATGATGAATTCCTGATCAGCAATATCAAGATTGAAGTCGTTAACAGCGGTGATGCCATTGCCGTATGTCTTCTTGATGTTTTTCAACTGTAAACTTGCCATACTATAGTTTCCTCCTTAAAATAAGATACAGTTTCATTACCATTATACTACTAAATTTCCCGTTGGAATGCTATTGGACGTTTCACCAAAGATAGCGCTCTAAATTTGTTGAAAATGTCATGTGATGAATTATTTTGGGAAAAACCGAGATTTTTTGTTGATTTTTTTTTGGTTATTCCACTGATTCAATGAAGCCTTCACCCAAAACCTCCCGCGCATCATGGATGATCATGAAAGCTTTTGGATCGATGGAATGCACGATTTGCTTGATTTTTACTGATTCTTTGGATGAAGACGTGCACATCAGGACCAGCTTGTCAGACTGCGTATACATGCCTCTGCCCTGCAGCCCGGTCACGCCGCGATCGATCTTTTCCAGGATCGCACTGGCGATCTCCTCGCCATGATCAGAGATGATGTAGATGGCTTTACTGTAATGGAAACCGTCCACGACCCGGTCGGAAACAGCAGTCGTGATATAAACAGCGATCAGCGCGTACATGGTCGTTTCGATGCCGAAGACCAGGATGCCGCCGCAGACGATGAGCCCGTCAATGATCAGCAGGAAGTTGGACACGGAAAAATGCGGGATATAATGCTGGACGATGGCCGCGATCATATCGGTACCGCCGGTAGTGGCCTGGGTGGTGAAGACCAGACCCAGTCCGATGCCGCTCAGCACACCGCCATAAATGGCAGCCAGCAAAATATTTCCGGTATACGCCACATTTTCAAAGACATACAGCCAGCCGGACAGCGAAATGGTCGCCAAAGCTGTGCGCGCGATGTACCGCCGCCCCTTCACGATCCACGCCACGATCAGGATCGGCACGTTGATGACCAGGTTGGTGACGGACAAGGAGATGCCCACGCCCCAGATCCTGCGGGTGATGTCCTTGATGATGATACCGATACCGGTGACACCGCCGGTGACGATGTTGGACGGTGCCAGGAAGATGTCCAGTCCCAGTGCCAGCAAAAAAGATCCCAAAAGGATCTTCAAAACACTGAGCCAGTTGATCTTTTTATTCTTCTCTTTTTTCATGAACAAAACGCTCCCTGTTTTTCTACGGCGTACAGTTTAACATAGATTGTATCAAAAGTAAAGCCCTTCCACATGGGAAGGGCCTTGTAACGCATATTCTTATCTTCTCAATTCCTCATAACTGGTCAGCAGCCAGCAGAAGCCATGACCCGGCAGCTTGACGCCCTTGGCAGCCCGCCGCTCGTTGGTCCAGAGATCCCGGCAGGGGTCCTCCTCGTTGATCCAGGCGATCTGCTCATCGTCCGCGAAGTTGAACAGGGCGATCAGTTTCTGGCGCTCGTAGTAGCGGCCGATGGCCAGGATATGGTCGTTATAGGGCTCCAGGGTCCATACGTCAGCCTCCGCGTCGAAGACAGGCAGGTCGGCGCGCAGTTTTTCCAGCTTGCGCAGCGCTTGATAGATCTGGCCCTGGACGGTGTCCGGATCACTGCTAAGCGCAGCGTCCTTCCAGGAGAAGCTGCCTCTGTGCAGATACCGGCTGTCCTCCATCTTCAGAGGATCATCGTGATAGGTATTGTCGTTCATCTGGCCGATCTCATCACCGGAATACAGGATCGGGATGCCGCTCTGGGTCAGCAGGAAGGCATGCAGCATGATATCCAGGCGGACAGCGGATTCAAGGGCTTCTGGATCGTTTGCTTCCAGGGCGCCTTCGATGCCGCAGAGGGAAGCGGTTGTGCCGCACATGCGGGCATCGCCCAACTTTGGATCATCGTTGTATAATTCGCCGCGGGCCATGCTGCCGGGGAAGCGGCCGCGCAGATAATCATTGAGGAATTTCTTGTGCAGCACTTCATCCATGCCGAACTGGGCCAGATAGGGGTAGTCCAAGCCCCAGCCGATGTCGTCATGGCAGCGCAGATAGTTCAGCAAGGTATACTGCTTCGGCAGCGCGAAAACAGTATCCATCTGATGCCGCAGCAGCCGCACGTCCTTAGTCGCGACCGTGTGCCAGGTACTGGCCATCGTGGTGACGTTGTACAGCATCTGGCATTCCGGCTTCTGGAGCGTGCCGAAATAAGGTACCACCTTGGAGGGCTCCATGACGATCTCGCCCAGCAAAAGGGTGCCCGGGCAGACGATGTCGCAGGCCAGATGCATCATGCGGACCAGGGTATGGACCTGGGGCAGATTGCGGCAGTTGGTGCCCAGTTCTTTCCAGATATAGGGTGTGGCATCCAGCCGGATGACGTCGATGCCCTGGTTGCAAAGGTAGAGCATATTCTCGGTCATATCGTTGAACACCGTCGGGTTGCCATAGTTCAGATCCCACTGATAGGGGTAGAAGGTGGTCATGACGACCTTGCCTGCCTCTTCGCAGAAGGTGAAATTGCCAGGCGCCGTTTGGGGGAAGACCTGAGGCACAGTGCGCTCGTAGATATAAGGGATCTCCCAGTCATCAAAGAAGAAATACCGGTCCTGGTATTCCTTTTCACCAGCCCGGGCCCGCTTGGCCCACTCATGATCCTCCGAAGTATGATTCATGACAAAGTCCAGGCAGACGGACATATTGCGCTTATGGCAGTCCATGGCCAATGAGGCCAGGTCCTCCATCGTACCCAGTTCGGGCTGTACCTTACGGAAATCAGCGACGGCGTAGCCTCCATCACTGCGGCCCACGGGGCTTTCCAGAAGGGGCATCAGGTGCAGGTAATTGATCCCCGTCTGCTCCAGGTAGTCCAGATGCTCGTGCACGCCCTGCAATGTACCGCCGAAGCACTGGGTATACATCTGCATGCCCAGAACGTTGCGGTCTTTATACCAGTCCGGGAACACTTCTCTGACGGCATCGATATCCTTCAGTTCCCGGCTGCGCTCTCGATACATGCGCTTCAGCATGGACACGAAATAATCATACGCCTGGGCATCGTTGTACAATTCCATGTACAGCCACCGCAGCTCATCCTGGCACGTGCGGAAACGGGCATTGAAAACAAGATCGCTCATCACAAAAGTCCTCCACTTCTATTTCTATTTCTGTTCTGATTATAAATCATATCCAATCTTATTTTCAAGAGTTTGGCAACAGAAAAAGAGGCCAAAATGGCCTCTTTCATTTAAAAAATATTGCTGCTCCACGGTTCCAGTGTAAAAACATAGTTTCTGCCCTGGTACTGCAGGTGAAAATCGAAGGGATGCTCATCGATGTTGACCGCGATGATCTTGACCTCGCCGTTCAGTTCGCGGGTGAAGGCCCACTGCATGTTGCGCTCAAGAACATTCTTGTAGCCTCCATACTGCAGGGCAGGAGATTGTGCCCTAAGACGGGTGATATCTGCGATGTGCTGCATGAGTGCCTGATCGCCCTTTGTCATGTCCTCGAAAGAAAGAGGCTTGCGCAGAGGAAGATCCGCATCGGCCCCCTGGCCTTTGCGTCCGGTCATGCCCCACTCGCTGCCGTAATAGATCGAAGGGATCCCCGGCATCGTCAAAAGCACGGTATACAGGACCGGAAGCGCCCGAATATCATTGACCTGGTCCGCGATCCGGGTCTGGTCATGGTTGTCCAGGAAATTGTACAGGAACTTGCCACGGTACATGCCCCACTCCGGATTCGTCTGCCGGTTGATCCCATAAGAGATCTCGAACAGGTTGCGGGTGTTGATGGAAGAATACAGGCCCTTCCAGCACTCGTAGTTCGTGATGGAATCCAGAAGGCCCGGTCCGATCATCTGGCAGTTCGCGCAGTTCATAAACTCGCCCATCAGCCAGAAATCCTCCTGGCGGCTCTTGGTGTACCCATTGAGTTCCCGGATGAAATCCGGATGCAGGACATCGGCCGTGTCCAGCCGCAGTCCGTCGATCTCATAATCATCCATCCACTGGCCCACGACCTCCAGAAGGTACCTGCGCACATCCGGATGCGTAAGCTCCAGTTTGACCAGGTTCCAGTCCCCACCCCAGTTGTTGTAGACGCAAGGGTCTCCCAACGGGTTGCCCCAGTCGAAGCGCAGGTTGGAAAACCACCAGCGGTACGGGGAATCATCCCGCTTCTCCAGCACGTCCTGGTAGAATCTGTGTCCGCGGCCTACATGGTTGAACACGCCATCCAGCACGACTCGGATGCCCGCATCGTGCAGGGCCCGGATCACCTTTGTAAGGTCCTCCTTGTTGCCCAGACGGCTGTCGACCTTTGTATAATCGACCGTATCGTACCCGTGGCTCATGGACTCAAAGACAGGGCCCAGATACACCGCGCCGATCCCCAGTTCCTGCAGATGAGGGATCCAGTCCAGCAGGGTGAGGATCCTGTGGCCATCGGTGTTGGCCCCATCATGATACATGGGCGCCCCGCAGGCGCCCAAAGGATAGATATGATAAAAAGTGACTTCGTTATACCAACTCAAAGGATAAGCTCCTTGCTCATTTAGAATTGTCGGAACCTTCAAATACCGGCTCCATTTCCACGTCGAACTCGATCGGATCCCCCAGGTCAGATTCTCCTGCACCACCGCCGCGGTAGAACTCATAGGAGCTTCCTTTACTGGAATCGGACTCCTCCGATTCTTCCTGCTCCGTAGATTCTTCTTCTTTGGATTCGGTCTCTTCTTCAGAAGACTCTTCCTTTTTGGGATGCTTTTTCAGATCGTCCAGGGACATGGAGATGCGCTCTTCTTCCTGCGCGCTGTCATCCCGTTTTTCAATGACGAAATGATCCAGAATGTTGCTTTCGTTCGTCTGCTCCGCTTGGGGCTTCTTGCTTTCATTCTGCCGGGAGCATCCGAAAAGCAACAGGCCCGCCAGCACCAGTACACACGCACAGATCGTCTTTCTCAACATTCTTGTTTCCTCCCTATGTCTGCCATATACCTCTAATACCAGGCCGGGCAGACAAAGGTTACAGTTTTTTCTAAATATTTATTCCTTCGTTCCGGGGATGGACTTGTCCGGCTTTTCATACAGGAAACGCTCATCCAGGGAAATGTGGAAGCCTTCCGCCAGATCACGGAAATTCTGCGGTGTGATGGTCTGCGTCTTGTGATGGCTCATGGACATGACCTTGACCAGGATCTCCGCCGCCTTCTCGATGGTATGCATCAGGCCGAAGGTCAGATCGAAGGTCTCACCGGAGCAGAAGATGCCATGCATGGCCCAGATCACCGCGTTATAGCGTTCCATCAACTTACTGGTCTCCACACCGATGGCACGGCCGCCGGGCACCATCCAGTCCACGACACCGACGCCCTCCGGGAACACGACCGGGCACTCCGTCGCCATCTCCCAAAGCTCGCGGGTGAAGATCTCATCCTTGAGCGGCAGGACGAAGGAAAGTGCAATGACATTGGTGGTATGTGCATGATAGATGATGCGGTGCTTGCCGCCGCTCACCCGCTTTTTGACCTCATGGTTCATCAAGTGGGTCGGCAGTTCGGAAGTGGGGAAACCATTCTCGATGAAGCCCCAGCGGATCTTATAATTCTCTCCTGTTTCGTCGATCTCGATGATACCGATGGCAGATTCGGGATCCTTGCGGATGTTGCGGAAATACTGGCCGGTGCCGGTCACGAGGAAATATTCACCCGCCAGACCCGGGACACTGGTCCCGATGGGATGCCACTCGCCATAAAAACGGAAACGGCTGCGGACGCTTTCCACCTCATGGTCCTTCATGCGGTAGGACAGATTTCCGCCGTTGCGTTCATGCCAGCCCATACGATATCCTTCGTCAGCCAGATCGATAAAATCCTGCACGAATTTTGCTTCTGTAACTTTCATGTTTTGCCCTCCTCAAAAAAGTGTGTTTTCATTATAACACAGGTCCGCGGATTTGCATAGACACCGCTGCACGCAAAATCATATGGACATTCTTGCATGTTTTATATATAATAATGCAAAACAGGTTTCATAGCAAAGGAGCATATCATGGATATATTCAGCAAGTGCTATAACTTCAAACTGGCGAATTCTCTGCGGGAAATGGACCTGTTCCCTTATTTCAGAGAACTGCAGTCCCGACAGGATACCGAAGTCATCATGGAAGGCAAACGCCGCATCATGCTGGGTTCCAACAACTATCTGGGCTTGACGACCCGGCCGCAGATCATCGAAAAGGCCAAAGAGACGCTGGATGCCTATGGCACCGGCTGTTCCGGTTCCCGCCTGCTCAACGGTACGCTGATCCTGCACCAGCAGTTTGAGAAAGAAATGGCAGAATTCCTGCATAAAGAGGACGTAGTGACCTTTTCCACCGGCTTCCAGTCCAACCTGGGCATCATCAGCGCCCTGGTCGGCCGCAATGATTATGTGATCTGCGATAAAGAGAACCACGCCTCCATCTATGACGGATGCAAATTAAGCTATGGCAAGATGCTGCGCTATAACCATAACGACATGGAAGGTCTGGAAAAGCAGCTGCAGAAAGTGCCGGAGACCTCCGGCGCACTGATCGTCACCGACGGTGTCTTCTCCATGGGCGGCGATATCGCCAACCTGCCCGAGATCTGCCGGCTGGCGAAGCAGTACGGTGCCCGCGTCATGGTGGACGATGCCCACGGTCTGGGCGTCATCGGAGAAGGCGGCCGCGGCACAGCCAGTTACTATGGTCTGGAGGACCAGGTCGATGTCTACATGGGCACCTTCTCCAAGTCCCTGGCCAGCCTGGGCGGCTACATGGCGGCCAGCGCTGCCGTCTGCGACTACGTCCGTGTCTCCTCCCGCCCCTATATGTTCTCCGCGTCGATCCCGCCGGCATGCATCGCTGTGGCGACCGAGGCCCTGCGCACCATGAAGGCCGAGCCGCAGATCGTAGACCGCCTGCAGGAGATCTCCGCCTATATGCGCAAGCAGCTGCTGGACAAGGGCATCCGCATCCGCATGTCCGAGACCCCCATCATCCCGATCTTCACCTATGACCCGATCCGCACCCTGCAGATCCAGAAGGAACTCTACGAAAACGGTGTATACGTCAACGCCACACTGCCGCCGGCCGTGGCTCCGGGTGAATGCCTGCTTAGGGTCAGCCTGATGGCCACCCACACAGAGGCGCAGATCGATGAAGCGGTCGATATCATCGCTGACGTCCTGAGCCACTATGATCTGGACGCGCCGCCGGAGATCGATTTCGACAAACTGATGTATTGATGACAAAGCAAGGACCGTAAGCATTTTTCAATCGCTTACGGTCCTTTTACTTTTATTCTTTTGTCAGATCCGCGTATTCCGCCAGGGCGGCCTTCAGCAGGTCCTCCGGATCCAGCCGGATCTGCGTGCCGATGCGCCCTGCGCTGACGTAGATCTTCTCGAAGAGCTGCGCCGTTTCATCCACGCGGGTGACGAACTGCTTCTTCATGCCGATGGACGTGCAGCCGCCGCGCACATATCCGGTCAGATCGAAGAGTTCCTTGACGTGGATCATCTGGATGGATTTGACGCCCACAGCCCTGGCACACTTCTTGAAATCCAGTTCTTCCGCCACCGGGATCACGAAAACATAGTGCTGCCCGTCGGAGCCTACCGTCACCAGAGTCTTGAAGACCTCCTCCTGGTCCAGCCCCAGTTTGTTGGCCACCTCAAGGCCATCGGTAAACTCGTCACATTCATAATCCATACTCTCAAACGCGATGTCCATCCGTTCCAGGATGCGCATCGCGTTGGTTTTGTTCTCTTGTTTTTTTGCCATAATCAATAGGGTTCCACCCGAAATCTGCGTTCTCCTTCCACAAGCGGCCGCATCCTGCTTTCGATATGATCGATGCGGATGAAATGGCCGTCCTCCAACTGATGCAGCATGGATGAGATATCCAGCGCCGTGCCCTGCAATTCCATGGTCACGGAGCCGTCATACTCATTGCGCACCCAGCCGGTCAGGCCATACCGGTCTGCCAGGTGCCGGGCCGTGTAACGAAAGCCCACGCCCTGCACCTGTCCGTAGAAGCAGAATTCTTTTCTGATCAATTGCGCCATCGTTTACTGCTGCGTCGTTCTGCGCTGATCGACAGCGGTGACCATGCTCTCGAAATTCTGTTTGAAGGCCGTTGCCAGTTCTTCAGAATATCCATAGATGACGTACGGTGCCTGGGTCGCCAGGTAACGGATCACCTCATCGGCCTGCTCTTCCTTCTTCACGTTGGTCATGAGCTGGCGCTTGTCACGCAGGCTGAAGACCACGGAGTGGGTCACTGTCTTGCCCGCCGGGATGATCCCGTAGATCTTGTGCTGGGTGGTGTTCGTCTGCTTGTACACCCAGATCAGATCCTGGTAATCGATCAGTACCTGTGCGGTATTGTACAACAGTGCATAATGGCTGCCGATCTCCGCGTTCGCGGTCTTCATGCCATCAGCCAGGTCCTCCCCAACGAAGTCCGGATTCAGACCCCGTTCCTGGATCGTTTTGTCCACGAGTTTCCGATACTTTTTCTGTCCGAAGCGGATCAGAGTTACCAGGGCGATGGCCAGGGCGCCCGCGGCAACGATACCGTAGATGACCGCACCGACGCCTTCCGTGCTGCCGGAACGGATGTCCAGCTTATAGTAGACCATGTCGACCTGGGAAGCATCCACACCCAGATCGGTGAAGAACTCGGTAAAGTACTGTTTTTCCTTAGCTTCCATGCCCAGCAGCTTGCCGCGGCCCTGCAGGCGTTCGGTCGGCGCGTCTGCCGTTTCGCTTAAGTAATTCCAGGTCTGCTCCGTGATCCGGTCCAGCTTCTCCTGGTCGTCCTTGGATGCATAGACACCCAGGAAGGTGCCGTCCTGCTCCAGGCGGACGATATAATACACGCCTTTGTCATCGGTGGCATAGCCGCCATAGACCATGTTCGTATCCAGTTCATACCAATCATATTTCTGCAGCTGCGACCCGGTATAATCCATCAGATTCTTCATCTCGCCAGTGGCATTCTGCGCAGATGAGAAAGACATCAGCGCAAAAATGACGGCCAATGCCAGAAACAGGATGATCAACGGCAGCCGGCTTTTTAATGCTTTTTTTTGCAAACGCTTGTAAAATTCCATTCCTTTCGTCCTCCCTTACAATAATATATCCATTATATCCTTTTCCTTGTTTGCATTCAAGCACTCTTCTGTGATATTATAAAACAAAAATCAACATCAAGGGAGGTCTTCTTATGCCTACGATTGCCGAAGCCTGCCGGAAGCAGCTGACAGAAAACATCCTGCCCTTCTGGCTGGCATTAAAAGATGAAACATATGGTGGATTCTATGGCTACGTCGGTTATGATCTGGCCGTAGATCCTAAGGCCGAAAAGGGATGCATCCTGAACAGCCGCATCCTCTGGTTCTTCTCCGAGGCCGCACTGCTCTTGGATGATCCTCAGGCGAAAGCCGCGGCGGATCACGCGTATCGTTTTCTGGCCGAGCACTGTGTGGATCAGGAAAACGGCGGCGTCTACTGGTCTCTGACCTATGATGGCAAACCTTTGGATACCACCAAACATACCTACAACCAGGCCTTTGCACTGTACGCACTGGGTGCCTATTACCGGCTGACCGGCAATGAGGAAGTTCTGGAACTGGCACTGGGCATTTTCGACCTGATCGAGGACCACTGCACCGATGAGATCGGATATCTGGAAGCCTTCACCGTCGACTGGCAGCCGGAATCCAACGAAAAGCTCTCTGAAAACGGTGTCATGGCGGACAAGACCATGAACACCCTGCTCCACGTACTGGAAGGCTACGCCGGTCTGTACCAGGCCTGCCATGAGGAAAAGGTGGGCCAGGCGATGCGCTGGGCCTTGGATATCTACGCAAACAAGATCTACAGCCCGGAACTGAAGCGCAATCTGGTCTTCTTTGATACCAACTATAATTCCATCATCGATCTGTACAGCTACGGTCATGATATCGAAAGCAGCTGGCTTGTGGACTGGGCGGCAGACCTGTTGGAGGACGAAGCCCTGTCCGCGAAGATCCACGAGATCGACAAGACGCTGGCGGACAGTGTCTATGCGGCCGCCTACCGTGACCACTCTCTGGCCAACGAATGCGACCGGGGCAAGGTGGATGAAAAGCGGGTCTGGTGGGTCCAGGCAGAGGCCGTGCTGGGCATGGTCAACCGCTGGCTGAAGGATCCTGAAGACGTCCGCTTCCGCGACGCGGCGGCTGACATCTATCGTTTCATCGAAGCCCATCTGGTGGACCCCCGTTCTGGAGAATGGTACCATGACCTGTATACGGACGGCACCCCTTACGAGCTGCCCATCGTTGAACCCTGGAAGTGCCCGTACCACAATGGCCGCATGTGCATGGAAATGATCAGGAGGAACCCCAATGTCAACATCTGAGATCCATCCCCATTTTTATGAAGAGCTGGAGCGGCAGGAAGCGTTGCTCAGCCAGAAGAATGAAAAGACCGATTTCTACAACGGCCTCTTCGACCGGTACAAGAACCCGGTCCTGACCCGGGAGCACATTCCGCTGATCTGGCGGTATGACCTTTCGGTCAAGACCAATCCCTACTTCATGGAACGACTGGGTGTCAACGCGGTCTTCAACGCCGGCGCCATCTACCATAATGGCAAGTATTGCCTGGCTGCCCGCGTGGAAGGTGCGGACCGGAAGAGCTTTTTCGCCATCGCGGAGAGTGATTCCCCCGTCGACGGCTTCCGCTTCCGCGACCGACCCATCCTGCTGCCGGACAC
>CADBPG010000197.1 GCA_902796435.1 uncultured Eubacteriales bacterium
TACAGCAGCGAGTTTGAGCTGGGGCGGAAGAGGATATTCGTCTCACCGACACTGATGAAAAGCAGGAACGGAAACATGGCTTTCGATCCAGAGGACGCAGTGTTTTACAGCCTGCCGGAAGACTATTCCGCGGCAGGCGAAGAGAAGGACAGGCTGATCCATGAGATCAACATGGATCTCCGGACAGATGAGCACCAGAAGGCGATCAACGATGACCTGAATTACCTTTCGGCAAGGATCGGTTTCGGGACCGATTATTATGAGTTCAACCATGTCGGCGTCCAGGCAAAGACGGCCACGGAGGTGATCTCGGAGAACAGCGACCTGTACAGGACGATCCGGAAGCACGAGATCGTTTTGAATGATGTACTGAAAGAGCTGGTGAAAATCATCATAAGGCTGGGGATCACTGCAGGGAACGTCCTGAAGGAAGATGCTGAAGTGATAGTGGACTTTGATGATTCGATCATCGAGGATAAGACAGCTGAACGGAAGCAGGATCAGGCAGATGTCGCCATGGGTGCGATGCAGCTCTGGGAATACCGGGCAAAGTGGTACAGTGAAGACGAGAAGACGGCAAAGGCGGCTGTGGCCTCCGCAGTGCAGGCAGAGGATGTGATCAAATAATGACGCAGGGAGAGATCGAAAGGCTTCCGGAGAAAATTGCCGGGATATTCCAGGAACTGGAAAAGCGTATCATGAACGACGTGGTCCGCCGGATCCGGATCAACGGGTTCTCCACAGCGTCGGCAGACTGGCAGATCAGCCGGCTGCAGCAGCTTGGCGAGTCGGAAGAAAACATCCGCTCCTGGGTGTCAGAGGCTCTCACGGCAACGGATAAGGAACTGGACGAAATATTCTCGGATGCGGTCTATGAGGAATTCATGGGGCATGATAGGGCATACCGTGTCATGGGGAAGCACAGGATCCCATACAGGGACAACCTGCAGCTGCAGAGCCTGGTGGAAGCCATCAGGCGGCAGACAAAGGGGGAATTTGAGAATATCACCAGGACGATGGCCGTGGGAGCAAAGGGAGCAGACGGAAGGGTGATCCTGACGCCGCTCATGAGCTTCTACCGCAGCACGCTCGACAATGCCGTCATGGACATTGAAAGCGGCGCATTCGACTACCAGCGGGTACTCATGCGGACGGTGAAGGTGCTTAAGGCCAGCGGCATCCGCTCGGTAACCTATGAACACGGCCCGAGCATCCGGATCGAAGCAGGGGTGCGCAGGGCTGTGCTGACAGGGTTCCGGCAGGTGCAGGAGAAGATCAACGAGCAGACAGCGGCAGAGCTTGGCACGGACTACTATGAAGTAACATACCATGTCGGGGCAAGGCCGACACACCAGCCGTGGCAGGGGCGGGTGTGGTCCTGGAAGGATCTGCACGATGTATGCGGACTGGGAACCGTCACCGGCCTGCACGGCGCAAACTGCTACCACGATTACAATGCATTCATCCCCGGAGTATCTGTCCGCACTTACACGGATGAGCAGCTGGACGAGATGATCGCCGAGGAGAACACGCCGAAGGAGTACGGCGATAAGGAATACACGACATATGAGGCGCTGCAGGAGCAGAGGCGCCTGGAACGCAACGCACGCGCGACCAGGGAAGAGATCATGATGCTCACGGAAGGCGGGTCGGATCCGGATGAGATCATCCTGGCAAAGGCAAGGCTGCAGGGCATTCTTCAGGTATACAATGACTTCTCCGATAAGATGGGGCTCCCGACGCAGTACGACAGGATATACCTGGACGGGCTGAAGGGAGAGTTCAGACTGACAGAGACGGAAAAAACGATATATCAACAGTCAAAACGCGATGCGAGATTTTCGGAGCGATTTATCGATTATAATAATGGACAAAAAGATACAATTTCCATAAAAAATATTTTGAATGAACTAAATCGCAGTGAAACAGGGAAAGAAGTAGCAGAATATATTTTTAAGCATGATGAACTGCTTATTCAGATGTGCTATAATATGGATAATCCGTCGGGGATTCTTGGAGATCAATTTGGCAGCGATATCAGGATTTTCGCTTCCGAGACAAAGACGGTGAAAAGGACCACAGAAGTTCTGATACATGAGATTACACATTACAGGTACGACATTGGTGGTAGTCAATGGGCTGAATGTGTATGCATTGCGCAGGAAAGAAAGCACCATGAAAGGAAAGCGGAATTGACAGTATCGGAGTTACGAGATATAATCAAAGAGGTTAAAGAATTGTATCCGGAATATCCGTGGAGGTGATAGCCATGACTCCTGACGAATTTAATAAAATGCTGAAAAACCTTCGCAAAGGTGAGAGCGTAGTGTGCCCTATATGTAAATCCGGTAAAATGCAGCCAGTTGGTGACTATAAGAGCACGAAATGCTTTTTTTGCTCAAACTGCAAGAAAAAATTGAATCTGGACTAAAGACTTCGGGAGGAAGCATGGACAACTTTCGTATTATCTACAAAATGCTCTCTATCCTCGAAGAATCCCTTGATGAGCCGCAGGCTGACCAGAAAAGACTGAGCGCAGAGGCTCTTGACATCTCGGAAGAAAGAAGAAAGGCGTATTTAGAGATGCTGACAGACGCCGGCTATATCAAAGGCGTCGAAATCAGGGAATACCGCGGAGGAGGGTCAAGGGTTTCGACAGACGGAATCCGGATAACGCTGAAAGGTCTGGAATACCTGAGCGAGAACACGATCATGCAGAAAATGTACAGAACGGTCCGCGGAATCACGGATCTGATCCCATAAAAGAACGACAAAAGGAGAAGCAGCAGTGCCTCTCCTTTTTTGATGCGGCCAATTTGCGCCGGCGCATCGAAGGAGAAAACATGATAAGAGTAAAGATGACGGAAAACGGAGTGGAGATGCATGGCCATGCAGGGCATGGAAAAAATGGGCAGGACCTGGTATGCGCAGCCATTTCGGCGCTGACCTGCAGCCTGATCAATTCCCTGAATGCGCTCGCCGAGGAAAAGATTGAGGCGGTAGTGGCATCCGGCAGCACGGCGATCCGCTGGCAGAAGCTCTCCGACAAGGGCAAGCTGCTTGTGGATTCGTGGTTTTTGGCCATGATGTCCATCAACGATAAATACAACTGCATAGAAATCACATGAGGGCCCGGTGAAGGCTCTCTTTTTATGTCCAGACAGGAAGACATTAAAAGCTTGGATGGGTTCACGCACCCGAAAAACGGAGGAAAGTATATGAGAAAGAACATCATGATCCTGACCATCTTTGACGAGGGTGGCCAGCAGGGCAACGGAAGCCAGGGCAATTCCGGCAACAATAGTGCGTCAAACAACGGCGGGAACAGCAATGGGGGCAACAGCCACAATGGCGGAAGTTTCAGCTATGAGCAGCTGGATGAGATCGCAACCTCAAGGGCAGAGAGGGCGAGCAAGGCGGCCGTCAAGAATTTTGCCCAGAGCAAAGGCCTGACCGAACAGGAAGCCGAAGAGGCACTGAACGACTATCTTGAACAGAAAAAGAAAAGACAGCCTGATCTGTCGGCAGTAGAGAAGGAGCGGGACGAGGCAAGGAAAGAGCTTGCCCAGCTAAAGAATTCTGCACTGCTGAGGGACAAGGGTGTCCGCACAGAGGATCTGGATTATGTCCTGTTCAAGGTGGGGAAAATGGTGGATGACAAGACAGATTTCAAGAAGGCGGCAGAAACCTTCCTGAAGGAGAACCCGCGTTATGCGGGCGGCAATTCCGGATACCGGGTCAGCACTTCATCCACACAGGGAGGAAATGATGATTCCTCAGGAAAGAATACGTCGATAAACGATGCAATCAGGAATAAGGTCATCAGGAGATGACCGGGAAAGAGAGGATAAAAATGGATAAGCTGAAGAATATGCTGTTTATGGCAACAGTAATGAACACGATTATGGATCTGCACATCTTTGACGAGACGCAGCGCATCGACAGAAATGATGCGGATGCCCTCATCCCGGTCGAGGAGACCAGGGAGATCATCCAGGGAGTCGTTGCGGAATCCGCCGTGCTCTCCAGGGGGCGCCGTCTCCAGAACATGACTGCGCGCCAGTCAAAGATGAAGGTGCTCGACCTTCTCCCTCTGGCTTATTTTGTTAACGGCGAGGCTGGCCGCAAGCAGCTGACCAAGATGGCATGGGATAACAAGTTTATCTATGCTGAGGAGATCGCGGTTATCGTGCCCATCTCCGAGGAAGTGCTGGACGATGCGGATTATGATATCTGGGGTGAGGTCCGTCCGCGCCTGATCGAGGCGTTCGGTGCCAAGATCGACGGAGCAGTCCTGTTCAATGTCGATAAGCCGGCCACCTGGAGAAATGGTATCGTTGCAACGGCTACGGCAGCCGGTGCGGTCGTGACCGAGGGAAGTGTCGGAAAGAAGCATGACACCTATGACGATATTATGGCAGAGGGCGGCCTGATTTCCCTGATCGAGAGCTCCGGCTACGACCCGAACGGATATATCGCTGACCTGTCCATGAGAGCGAAGCTTCGCGGCCTGCGCAATGATAATGGCGACCCGATCTTCAAGACGGACGTGCAGGGAACTTCCCGCTATACGCTGGACGGTGCTCCAATGTACTTCCCGAAGAATGGCGCATACGACAAAACGCAGGCGCTTATGATCGGCGGAGACTTCAGTCAGCTGGCATACGCCATCAGGCAGGATATCACTTTCAAGATCTTCACGGAAGGCGTTGTCCAGGATCCGACAACCGGAGATATCCTTTACAACCTTATGCAGAACGACATGGTCGCGCTGCGTGCGGTTATGAGGCTTGGATGGGAGATCCCGAACCCGATCAACGCCCTGAAGCCCAATAAAAATCAGAGATGCCCGTTTGCCATCCTGAAGGGAGCGGGTTCAAACGACGAACAGGACGACGGAGAATGATATGATAAAGGGGGCGGATCATGTACGCGGACTATGAGTTTTATGTAACAAGGTTCCTAGCGGGTTCTGAGCCAATGATTCCGGCTGAGGACTATGAGCGGTATGAGGCTCAGGCAGAGGACGTGATCCGCTACGCCTCCCAGAATCGCTCAGAATCGTACGAAGGCGATGAGGTAAAGAGATGCGCGTGTGAACTGGCAGAACTGCTCTGCGGGGCTGCCAGGGCCTCACAGGCCGCATCTGATGCAGGAGGGTCAGGCCTGCTGTCATCCTACAACAACGATGGCCTTCAGGCTTCTTTCGCGGTTCAGGAGAGCGACTACACGGCAGAGGGGATCCGGAAGAAGAAAGCGGAGATCATCCGGAAGCACCTGCTCTGGACCGGACTGCTCTACAGAGGTGCTGCCTATGATTAACCCGAATTTTATTCACACCATTACCCTTTTCCACAAGTCAGATTCTGGTTGGATCCGCAAGGTTTACCAGAATTGCTTCTGGAAAAGCGGGCAGAGCGTGACGCAAAACGGGACAGAAGCCAGCAGGGCCAATGTTTACACGGTCAGGATTCCAGAGGATGAGGCAGGGCAGGATTTTGCCGCATCGACAGGGGACATTGCCGTACTTGGGGAATGCGTGGAACATATAACGGGTCATAGCCCGGACACGGCAACAGAAGTTTTGCACCGGTGCAAGCCGGACGCCTTCATGGTTACAGCTGTCACGAACAACACAGCGCACCGAATGGGAAGGCATTACCGGCTGGGAGGTTGATATGAATTCGGCATTTCAGTGGAACGGTTCAATCGCGTCGATCGCCAAAGCCAAACTTAAGCTTCCTGAGTCTGCGCTGTTTCTTGCCAATGAGGCCAAGCGTTTGATGGATCCTTATGTGCCTGCAAAGAATCTCATACTTGCACAGAATGTAAGGGTATATACAGAGAAGAGCCCGCTCGGTGGCGTACAGGGAATTGTTCATTACCGGTCTCCCTATGCGCATTACCAGTACACCGGGATTCTTTACGTATCATCCCTTACTGGTTCGTCATGGTCAAGAGGGGAATATAAGGTACCGACAAGGAAGAAACTTAAGCAAGACAAGTTCAGGCATCCGCTGGCTACTTCCGAGTGGGACAAGGCGATGCTGAGAGCCAGAAGCAAGGATCTGGAACGCAGCATGAAGAATTATCTGAAAGGGAAGTTATAATGACAAAACACGAAGCAGTGGAAGCATATTTCAGATCAAAAGCGGAGGAACTGGCTGCCGGCGCCATGGGATACAACTATACGCCGGAGACACCGTACCAGATTTCCCTGGTTACCATCTATTCTGACAAGATCAGGAAGAAGTATCTGATTGGAGCGGAAAAGGAATATGGTTTTGCCATATTCCTGACAAGGCCATATTCGACAGACAGTGGCGATGATTTGAACCTGAGCGCAATGAACTTTGCACAGTCTTTAATGGACTGGATCGAGGAGCAAAACAGGGAGAAGGCGTACCCGGCCTTTCCGGAGGGCTGCCAGATCAAAAAGATGGAATGCCTGCAGAATATGCCGAACCTGTCCGGTGTGAACGCTGAAGAAGGCATTGCTCAGTACATGGTGCAATGCAACATAATCTACTTTGAACAGAAAGGTGGGACAAGAGAATGAAATTAAGTGAACTGATGAATGGGAAAACGCCGGACGCCAACTATACCGGATGGGTAACCAATGACGATATGGTTTTTGCAATCAATACGGCCCCTGGCGCGGAACCGGAGACTGCGGTAGCAAACTATGACGTGGTTCAGATGGGTATTTCCGGACTGGATTCCAACATGAACCCGGTCACTTCGGAGAAAACCTATATCCGGGCTGGCCAGAGCACAATGAAGACCGGGACTCAGAGGAGCTTCTCTGTTACGGGCGACCGCTATATTGGCGATGAAGCGCAGGATTTCTGCCTGTCGCATGGCATGATTTATGGGACGGGTAATCGCTGCGCAACGGATTATGCCTACTTCAATATCCTGACTGGGAAGGGTGAGAAAGGCAGGGTTTCGATCATCGTAAACAGCGACGGATCCGGAAATGCAGGGGAATCTGCAGGAATCGATATTGAATTCCGCAAGATCGGCACTGACCCGGAGGAGTACACCTGGACGTCTAACTAAGGCAGAAAAGGAGGCCTGTAATGCTGCTGAATGGACATGAAGTCGATTTCTCCTATGTAGGCGCAGAGGACGCATCCCGACTGAGCGATGCGTCAAAAGCGATTGCATCCCGCCTTATTGAGGTTGAGGAAGCGCAGAAAGACGGATGGGGAAACACGGTGGCTACGACAATTGACTGCTATCGCGAATATCTTAGAACAGCTACGGGAATAGATGTCCTGGAAAACTGTGGGGATATCGAAACGGCAGAAGATGCATATTTCGGATTTCTGGCAGAGGTTGCCAGGCAGAAAGCGGAGTACATGGAAAGACGGGCGGAAAGGATCAGGCATTATACAGATCTGAAGGGGCTTATATGAACTGGATGATCGAAGGCCTCCCGGAAACGGTTAAGGTTGATGGCGTGGAGTATCACATAAAAAGTGGTTTCCGCGCCTTTTTACTGATTGACAGGATCCTGAAGGATGAGACCCTGACGGCAGAGGACCGGATGAATGTAGCAGCCTCTGTTTTCTACAATGAAAATCTGCCGGAAAATCTGGCAGAGGCGATAAAGGCGTTCCAATGGTTCCAGAGCTGCGGGAAAAGCAGCGAAGAGGAGCGCGATGAGGAAGAAGAGTCAAAGGCAGCGAGGAAAGAGTCAAAGGCGGTGGGAAACAGGCTGAAAAAGGAGACGGGCAGGGCAATTGATCTGGACAAGGATTCCGGGCATATTTACGCCGCATTCCTTGAGACATATGGGATTGACCTGACGGACAGGTCCCTGGAACTGCACTGGTGGAAATTTATGATGCTTCTGAATAGTCTGCCTGAGGAATGCAAGCTCAGCCGGATCATGTTCTGGAGGACGGCAAACCTTTCGGGGATGAGCAAGGCTCAGAAGAAGATGATTCTTAAAATGCGTTCGATTTATGCGCTTGACAAGCCAAAGAAAACAAGGACGATGGATGAGAACAGGAAAAAGCTTGCGGCACGTAACCGCAGGATGATCGATTATGTGAATGCACGGTTCCGGGAAACGGGGACCGGGAAGAGCGGGTAACGGAAATGGCACTGAATAAAAACGATGGTACTGTCAAAATCGGAACAGAACTGGATCCTTCAGGCCTTGAAGAAGGGATGAAACAGGCCGAAAAGAAGGTAAGCAGTTCTGCGGATATAGCAGCCAAGGCAGTGGGCGGAATCACTGCCGCAGCCACACTGGCAGGAAGCGCACTGGCGGCCATCGGTTCCTTTGCCATTGATGTTGGCGGCGATTTCAGCGCGGCAATGTCGCAGGTGCAGGCAATCTCCGGAGCCGGATCGACAGAAATGGATTCACTCACAAGGAAAGCGGAGCAAATGGGTGCCTCGACTAAGTTCTCTGCGACAGAGGCAGCAAATGCAATGACTTACATGGGTATGGCCGGATGGAAAAGCGGGGACATGATCAGCGGACTTGACGGAATTATGAACCTTGCGGCTGCATCCGGAACAGACCTGGCTACCACATCAGATATCGTGACAGATGCCCTGACGGCGTTCGGACTGAAGGCGTCTGATTCCGGACATTTCGCTGATGTTCTGGCTGCTACGTCGAGCAACGCAAACACCAATGTCAGCATGATGGGCGAAACCTTCAAGTATGTGGCGCCTGTCGCGGGAGCATTAGGCTTCAGCGCGGAAGATTGTTCTGTGGCAATAGGCCTTATGGCTAATGCGGGAATCAAGTCTTCAGAGGCCGGAACAGCTATGAGGAGCTGGCTGTCCAGGATGGCAAAGCCAACCAAAGAATCGCAGACAGCCATGGACGAGCTTGGGCTGTCTATGACAAATGCAGACGGGTCGATGAAAAGCCTTGGAGAGATTACGGGAGACCTCCGGGTTGCGTTTTCGGGACTGACAGAAGATGAACAGGCATCATATGCAGCAATGCTGGGCGGTCAGGAAGCAATGTCCGGAATCCTGGCAATTGCCAACGCTGACGATTCCGATTACTTTAAGCTTACAGGTGCGATCGCTGACTGTGACGGCGCTGCAGAGAAAATGTCAACGGTCATGCAGGATAACCTTCCGGGAGATATAACCATTGCAAAATCGGCACTACAGGGTTTCGGGATTGCAACATATACCCATATTTCGAAGCCTTTACGCAGGACGGTCCAGACAGCGACAAACAAAATAAACGAGTTAAAGAACAGAATGGACAAGGGCGATCTGGCTGAGTCTGCTGAAAAGATCGGAGAAGCGGTTGAAACCATAGGCGAAAGCATTGTAGACTTTGCCGGAGATGCGGTAGCTGCCCTGATTAATACGGCGGGATGGGTCATTGATCACAAATTAGAACTTGGTATTGCAATAGGCGCCGTAGGTGCTGCCTGGCTCACATATCAGGGCTTTGTAAGCGGCGCCGAGACAGCACAAAAGCTATTAAACACTGCGATGAGCATGAACCCGGTCGGACTGATTATTGCCGGCGTAGCAGCTGCCGGGACAGCATTTTTTATCTATAACAAGTCGGTGAACAAGAATTCAAAAGCCTATGAGGAATCTTCGAAAAAGCTGGATGCGCTGAAAACGGATATTGAGACTTTTGATAGCACGCTGGAAACACACAAAAAAGATTTCAAGGATACAAAGGATGAGATAAACGGCAACGCAGCTGCGGCAGAGGCTATGGCAGACAAGCTGTTTGCTTTGGCGGGGCAGTCTGACAAGACAGCTACGGATGAAATGCGCCTGAAAATGATGTGCGAGGAGCTGAACAAGCTCGTCCCGGACCTGAATATCGCATATGATGAACAGACAGGCTCGTTGAACAGGACGAGAAAAGAAGTTGATGAACTGACTAAATCATATAAAAAGCAGGCGATCGCCCAGGCGTACCAGGAGCAGATGAAGCTGCTGGGATCAGATTATGCTGATGCGGTAAGGAAGCAGGTGCTTGCGGAGGATGAAGTAAACAGGTTAGAGGCAGCAAAAGGCGGAGCAGAAGCCTTAAGTGAATACAGAAAGAAAGCAAATGAAATATACAGAAACCTATATTATGAAGAGTTCGGACTGCCGGGGCAGGGAAACGGAGTGCCTCCGACGGCAAGATTAAAGGAATTGTGGGATCAGGCAACTCAGGGCGCAAGCAATTACATGTATGCGAATTCAGAGCTGACGGTGGCTCTGGAAGAAGGCGAGGTTACTGCCGGGGAATATATCGAGCTTTGGAATACCGCATCGGATAACATGGGCGCTGCCAAGACCAATGTGGAAGAAGCGGATGAAGCTTTTTCCGGTCTTACAGAAGAAATGGAAAGGGTATATTCCGAATATGGGATCACGACCGAGGCAACAGAGGAGAACACTGGGGCTGTAGAAGACCTTGGAGGGGCTGTTGATGAAACAACGAAAAAAATGAACCCTCTGCAGAAAGCATTCCGCGATTTTGCCACGGAAACCGGGCTCGATGTGGACCAGATAAGTGAGACCTTCGATGCGCTTTCTGAGAAATATACAGAAGTGTACAATTCTGCATATGCATCAATAACAGGACAGCTTGGGCTATTTGATAAATTCGAAGCCGGAGAGGCATATACGGCAGAGGAGATATTGGATAATCTGGATTCTCAGATAACAGGCATGACGGAATGGTCGAACAATATGCAGCTCCTGGCTAATGCCGGGATTGATCAGGGCTTGTTAAAAGAACTCAGAGATGCCGGACCACAAGCTTCGGCACAGGTAAAGGTCATAGCAGACCAGGTGCTTGCCGGGAATACAAAGTTTATAAACGATCTGAATGAGTCATACAGAACAAAGATGGAAATAGCTGACTCCATAGCCACTGAATTCGCAGAAACGGAAACGGGATTCCTTTCTTTTTCGAAAAGGATGGGAATCAAATTCACAACACTTGCGAACACTATGAGACAGAAAGGCTCAGAGGCAGCAGCAGCATTCAGAAACGGTGCAGCGGCAAGGTATCAGGATATGTTGAATGCTGGTGTATATATGTCAGACGGTTTGATAAATGGCGTGGTAGGAAGGCTCACAAGCCGCTATGGAGAAGTATCTGCAGCAGTAGGAAGGATCAACACCGTTGCACGGAATGTTATGGCGGTGTATTCACCTTCGAAGGTCATGATGGAAACTGGTGAATATGTCGGAGAAGGCCTGATCCTGGGAACAGTAGAAAGCATCGAGAGCGGTATCAGCGAAGTACGCGAAGCGGTAAGTGCTTACGCAAACGACGGAATCATCAACTACGCGGAAAGACTCTATGACATGCAGGGCTTTACATCAATGCTCCCGGAGTATGAGCCTGTTTCCGACAGGGAACCGGCCACCCAGACAGGAGCAGAATCAGAGCTGATTGACTACGAACGGTTGTCGGAGACAATAGCCAGACGGCTTGCGAATATCCAGGTGGTGATCGATGGCCAGAGCGCTGGATACCTCACTGCGCCTTATATCAATGAGGCGATAGGAGGAATCTCTGTGCAGGAAGGGAGAGGGGTGATCTGATGAAGGATAATGATATCATGATAGGGGGAGTGGAGATGTCAGACCTCGGCTTCTTAGTCAGCGAAGTGAAGATCACTCAACCGGAACCGAAAAGAAATCTGGTAGATGTCCCCGGGACGGATAATTACCTCGACTTCACAGAGTCGTTTGGGGCGATATATTACTATCCGAGGGAAGACTGCAAGATCGCCATGGATTTCATAGGGGATTACGACGAATGGGAAGAAGCGCTTTCCAGGCTCGCGAGGATCATCCAGGGAAAACGGGTAAAGCTGGTGCTTGGATGGGAGCCGTTTTTTTACTACGAGGGACGGTTCATGATAGTCCCGGCCAAGACAAACGATACGATTGGGGAGATCAGGCTTCGGGTATCGCTCGATGCTTATAAGAGAAGCTGCAGAGAAACGGTCGTACAGATTTCAGTATCGGGAGACAAAACTTTCGTGCTCAAAAACCTGTTTGAAAGGGTTGTTCCACAAATAACCGCGACTGGGGATATAACACTGACAGGAAACGGAGAGACCGTAGAGCTTACACCAGGAACAACAGCGAAGTACCAGGAATTCATCCTGACAGAGGGGGATAACGAGTTTACGGCAGTTGGATCCGGGACACTTTTGTTTTCTTATCGTGAGGGCAGCCTGTAATGTTCAAGATAAAGTATAACAATGCGGTGATATATGATCCGCGGCTGAAAGAAATTCAGATCATGTACGGCGTCGTGAAGCGTGTAATCAATAAAGCAGGGAGCTTTGTGTTTACCATGCCTCCGGCAAACAAAGAATATGAAACACCAAAGAAGCTTAAAGGGACGATACATCTGTATGATAACGATGATGAGATCTTCCGCGGAAGGGTGATCAATGAAGAATACGATATGAGGAAATGCCGGAAGCTCTCGTGCGAGGGAGCTCTGGCATTTTTTAATGATACCGTAGTCAGGCCGTATGACTATTCCGGATCAGTCAGAGGCTATCTGGAGATGCTGGTGAATCAGCACAACAGCCAGGTAGAGGCGGACAGGCGCTTTACAGTAGGGAATGTAACGGTAACTGACAACAATGACTATATAGTCCGGGCAAACACAAATTATCCGGATACCTGGTCAGAGATCGAAGAGAAGCTTCTGGAAAATGGAGGGCTTGGAGGATATCTCATGGTCAGGATCGAGAATGGGAATATGGTCCTTGATTATCTGGCGGAGATTGAAGCATCCAATGATCAGGTAGCGCGGTTTGGCAGCAACTTGCTGGATTTGTCATGGATAAATAAGGGTGAAGATATTGCCACTGTCATCGTACCGATCGGCGCAAGGTCGGAAGATACAGAAGAACGCGTGACAATAGAAAGTGTCAACAATGGCATGGATTACATTGAAGACGCCAGGGCGATTGAACGGTATGGGCGGATTTCCAAAACGGTTCTGTACAGAGATGTAACGATACCGGCAAACCTGCTGGCGAAAGCAAGGAATGATCTTGCTGCAGGTATAAAGGAATCCACAACGTACACGATCAGAGCTGCGGATTTGTCCAAGGCAGGGTATGATGTGGAAACCTTCAGATTTGCAGAAAAATTAAAAGTTAAAAGCACATACCACGACATTGCCATAGATATGCTGGTATCATCAATGACGATTGACCTGCTCCATCCGGAACAGAGCAGCGTATCGCTCGGCGATGAGAAGCTCGGATTTACCGGGATGTCGGCGGCGGCAATTAAAGCAAGCGCCGGTGAGGTTGCAGAGGAGGCAATGACGAGCCAGGAGGCTGCCAAGCGATACCTTGAGCAGCTGGTGGAAAATTCGTCTGGCCTTTTTTATACGGATGTCGAACAGGAAGACGAAAGCATTATTACATACGCCCATGATAAGCACAGTCTGGATGATAGCACACTGATCATTATGTTCGGCAGCGATGCGGTAGCGATAAGCAATGATGGCGGAGAAACATGGCCATACGGCTTCGATTTCTCAGGCAACGCCATATTGGCGAAGATCTACGCGGAAGGCATAAACGCGGATTATATTGACACCGGACGCCTCACCGTGGGAAACGGCTATATCGACCATAGCGGACAATTTTCGCTTGCCAGCATCCGTTCCATGGGATCGGATAATCAGGATGTATTCGTTAAACGGGCTTTGTTCGTGGCATACGGCGCGGAGTTCTACGCTGCGAATGATAATAATCAGCCGTTCCTCGATTTTCATCGCGAGGTAACGGATCCAGCTGATCCTGGCAAATATGATTTTTCCGCGCGAATATCAAACAGCTCAACTAACAATATCCTCATTCAGGGAGAGCGTCGGACAGCCGGATCTACACCTGCGGCCTGTACCGTTACTGCGGGTGCGTTCACACAGACATCAGACCGGCGGCTGAAGAAGTATATTTCGAAACTGGATCCGGTAAAAGCCATACAATTTCTAAAAAGCCTGAAACCGTCACGCTTTGAATACAAGCACGACACCGCGAAATTCCATCACGGATTTATCTATGATGAGGTTGATGAGGCTAAATATGAAGGGGACTGGCAGGTCACGCAAACGCAGGATATGTTTGGAGACGGAGTGGAGTATGGGTCTGTATCGTTGATAGAAATTGTACCCGATATAGTGGCTGCATTACAGGATGTGTTGAAAAGGCTGGAGAGGCTGGAAGGAGCAGAAGAAGGATGAGCTTACGGATAAAATATGACGGGCTGCCGGTCACGGTGGCGAAAAAACCTTTATGGAAGTATGACTATGGGCAGACATTGACCATTGAAGAGATCGGCCTTGCTGACGGAACATATGAAACACATTTTGCCGCAGAATTTGACACCAATGCGATTGTAACGACAGCAAACGTATCAGGCGGCACACTCACAGCACCCATCCCGGATCAGATTCTTGCAAAGACATCCCAGTGGAATTACAAGGCATATGCTCATGTTTATGTGCCAGAGGCAAATGCGGGCACGACAATCTATACTGTGCAGATGGCTGTTGCTTACAGGGCGAGTGCCTCCGGGGAAGAGCCTACGCCTGCTGAGCAGTCAGCCTGGCAGGAGGCAATGGCAAGCCTTGCGGCATACCAGAATGCGATTAACGCGACAGTTGCACGCGCTGCGGCAAACCTTGCCGGCATCTACAGCGCGTCCGGAACATATGAAGTTGGGGATTACTGCATTTATGTCGGTAAATTGTACCGGTGCACAACTGCAATAGCAACAGCGGAGGCATGGGATTCAGGGCATTGGGCTGAAGCCAGCCTTGCAGATGTTGTCGCGTCGCTGGAAAGCCAGTTTGAGGATTTTCAGGTATCAATCGATGCGTCAATGCTTGATGATGGATCACTGCCGAGAAGCAAGGTCGACACGGCCTTTGAATCAACGCTGGCGAAGGCTGACAGCGCGATGCAGCCGTCCGTGTACGACCCGAACGGTTTCGGCTCAAGGGCGGGAGTGGATCCGTACAGCTATGCGCTGGCAAGGGCCGGCGAAGTGCAGGCTGCCCTGAATGCCCTTATCGCGGAGATCCGCGACGCCTATGCTGTTTACAGCTCCGAATCAGACAGGTCAGACTACCCGAAGCTCGGCGACGCGGTGCGCGGTGCATATATTAAGGCCAGGCAGTACGCAAACGCACTTCTGGCAGATTATGAGCCCTTCGGCGTCAAAATTGTAAGCGTCCTTCCTGCCGCCGGATCTGCAGATGCAAGGACCTTTTACCTGGTTCCAAAGGATTCGGGGGCTGGGTATGACAAATACTGGGTGATCGTCAATCAGTCCGGATCTAAGGTCTGGGACAGCTTTGGCGCGTCATCCACCGTAGTCGTCGAACAGCTTCCGCAGATCGGAGAGCCGGATGCGGATTATATCCTGCATACCGCCGCAGGATACCTGTACTATAAATATATCAATAATCGTTGGGAAGTTATCGCTGGATCTATCGCATCCGTGCTTGACGAACTCCCGCAGACCGGGAATGACCTGACGGACTATTACATCTACGACGATGAGGCAGAGGTCTACATCCACTACAGGTGGATCGACGGCGCTTTTGAGCCGATAGGCGCTGACGGATATACCAAGAACCAGATCGACAGTATGCTTGCGTCGCTGTCTGCGGGCATTTCGCGCAACGCGAGCGACATACTGGCAAATACGCAGAGGATCACATCACTCGGCCAGACCGTTGAGAGCATCGCCCAGCAGGTGGCTGCGATCGATGTCGATCCTGTCAGGTATTATGCGACCATTACCACGGAAGACAACGAGAACTATACATACACGCTCTACGAGACGGAAGACGGCACGGACAGCATCGTATCGCAGTTCCTGCTTCCTGCCACCGGCGGAGGCGGCGGAGGACAGTCCACCACGACACTGGTCGTGGACAGGATCACGCCTTCGCCTGTAATCTGCACACCGACAGACAGTGTGATCATCGAGATCGATTTTTCTTCTACGGACTCCGACGGTGAGGTTGTGGACGGAATATACACGATCAAAAAAGGCTCGACGACCGTGCAGGCCGGGAGCCTCGTCCAGGGAAGGAACAGCTTCGACCTGACAGACGAGTGCGGCGTCGGTACACAGAAATTCACGCTGACAGTCACTGATGAGGGAGGATCCGTCAATGTGAAGACATGGACAGTCCAGGTGGTGGATGTCCGCCTGGAATCAAGCTTCTCGGACCGCTATACCTATCCGATCGGGCAGGCCGTGAACTTTACCTATACGCCTTACGGTGCCGTGAGTAAGACCGTCCACGTCAAACTGGATGGCGTAGAACTTCCTTCCGTGACGACATCCGCTTCCGGAACCCTGCAGTCTTATTCGCTCCCCGCACAGACGCACGGCGCACACCTGCTGGAGTGCTGGATCACTGCAATGGTAAGCTCGACACCGATCGAGACTGCCCACATCTTCAGGGACATCATCTGGTATGACGAGACATCAAATGTGCCGGTCATCGGATGTACATACCGATATGACAATTACGGGGAGGTTGAGGCGAGGCAGTATAGCACGACGGCGATCAACTATGTTGTGTATGCGCCTGGCGTCACGAACCCTGAAGTCACGCTGGAAGAGGACGGCGTGGTCATCAGCACCTTGAGGCTTACGCAGGCTGCGAACGTGTGGGCATATAAGACCGCGGAAATAGGGGAGCATGAACTTGTCATCCGGTGCGGCGCCGCATATGTGACGATTATGATGGATATTGAGGAACTTGGATACGATATCGAGCCGATAACGGCAAACCTGCAGTTTGACTTCAACCCGGTCGGGAGGTCAAATTCAGCTGAGAACCGCATCTGGGAGGACGACAATAATCCGAATGTCCAGATGACGGTCTCACAGAATTTCAACTGGGACACCGGCGGCTACCAGCTGGACGATGAAGGAAACCAGTTCTTCCTTGTCAAGGCCGGGACGAGGGCATGGATCAGCTACAATCTTTTCGGAACAGACCCGAAGCAGGCCGGATCCGAATTCAAGGTCATCTTCCAGACCGAAAATGTGCGTGATCCCGATGCGACATTCCTTTCCTGCCTCACAGCCGGATCGGAAGCACAGGTCGGCCTGCAGATGGATGCGCATCAGGCAAATATCTACACGTCGAGCGATACGCTGGTACAGCCGTACAGCGAAGAGGACACCATCGAGTACGAGTTCTGCATCAACCCGCTCGATCTGGAAGACCAGGATGCGACCAGCTACATCATGGCCTATGAGGATGGCGTCGCTGCAAGGGCACTGATCTACAACGCGGCCCACAGGATCTACCAGTACACTCCCGGAGCAATCGAGATCGGATCGGATGACTGCGATGTGCGGATCTACAGAATGAAAGCATATTCATCGGCGCTGTCTGATTCCGACATCCTGAAGAACTTTGTGGCTGATTCACTTGACTCTGACAAGATGATCGCGAGATATGAGCGCAATCAGATCTTTGACGAAAACGGCGAAGTCACGCCTGAGAGCGTGGCAAACGCCTGCCCCGACCTGAAGGTCATCATGATCGACTGTCCGCATTTTACGAATGACAAGTCGGACTATGTGAAGAACACGAACGTCAGGTGCATCCACCGCAACGGCGATACGGCGCTTGACAACTGGGTCTGGCAGAATGGCTATCACGCCGGCCAGGGCACGACTTCTAACCGCTATGGCCTTGCAGGACGCAACATAGACGTTATCTTTGGCGCAGACGGGCAGCACCAGATCACAAAGAAGATCCCGCTCGATCCGAGTTATATTTCGGTGCTGACCCTTGGGGACGGTACGACATACAGCGACGGGCACGGCAAGATCGGGCTCAAAAGGACATCAGTGCCGAATGACTGGTTCAACATCAAGGTCAATATCGCCTCCTCAGAGAACGCCAACAACGCGCTCCTGCAGAAGAGGTACAATGACTTCCTTCCCTACATCAGCCCTGCGCGAAGGCGGGATCCAAGGGTGAAGAACTCCATGGAATTTGTCAACTGCATCATCTTTGTCCGCGAGAATGATCCTGATCTGGCAACGCACAGGGAGTTTACCGACACCGGATGGCACTTCTACGCGATAGGCAACATTGGCGACAGCAAGAAGACGGACAATACACGTGTCAACGACCGCCAGGACCTGAAGGAATTTGTTGTGGAGATCTCGGACAATACCCTGCCGAACGCTACGTTCGACACTGGCGTTTACGAAGACACGCAGGGCAATGTATCCTTCGTCTATTCGGATGGCTGCTCGATCGTATACCCAATCACAACGGCGCAGTGGGAGGACTCGGCAAATACAAAGCATACGAGCCTTTATAACGACTGGGACGGGAGCTTCGAGTTCCGCTATGACATGGGTACGAAGGACGGCGAGACGATCCCGTCAGAGGATATCGAAGCGCAGCAGGAACTGAGCAAGCAGGTATTCCGCGATATGTATGAATGGGTGATCACATCCAGCGACGCTGACTTTGTGGCGCATCTGGGCGATTGGTTTATCGCGGAATCCCCGCTCTACTGGTACCTGTTTACCGAGCGGTATACCATGATCGACAACAGGGCTAAAAACAGCTTCTGGCACTACGGCAAGGTCTATATTTCGGAAGAAGAAGCCGAAGAGATGGGTGATGACGCGGAGAACTACACTATAGATGACGCGGCGGCATCCATCAATGACGGGTATCGCTTTGAGCTGTGGAATTATGACGACGATACGGCTCTCGGGATCGACAACAACGGCGAGCTCACGATGACTTACGGATACGAAGACATTGACCTTAAGCCGGACGGCGGGCCTGTCTACAACGGAGCCGAATCTGTCTTCTGGAGGAGGATCCGCGGACTGATGCACAACCAGCTCAGGACACTGTACCAGACCCTGGAAAGCCAGAACGCCTGGACGGCCGCATCCCTGATCAGTGAGTTTGACGCATGGCAGGAACAGTTCCCGGAACAGATCTGGAGGCTGGACATCGAAAGGAAATACCTGAGGCCGTACTTTACCGGAAACCCGGTGGCGCAGATCGAGCCGACGCAGGACTTCCTGAAGAACATGATGAACGGCAGGAAGCGCTACCAGCGCCGGCAGTTTGAGAGAAATCAGGAGATCTACATCGGCACGAAGTACAGAGGGTCAAACCAGTGCGCAGACAGCCGTGCGATCTCCTTCAGGTGCAACACTCCGACAGGCGCAGTCGTACCGCCTGACTATACGATCAGGGTGGTACCGTACTCCGATATGTACCTGTCGGTGGCATACGGCAATGCCACACCGCAGCAGGTAAGGGCTAAAGCAGGACAGGAGTACACATTCACGACAGACATGACCACAATGGACGATACGCAGATCCTCGTGTATTGCGCCGAGAACATCATGGCACTGAACGACCTGTCCGCCTGCTACATCAGGGCGAACAACTTTGCTTACGCAAAAAGGCTGAAGACACTTGTTATCGGCTCCGGCACAGAAGGCTACAGCAACCCATTCATCACCGCGCTGAACATCGGAAACAATGCCCTGCTGGAAGAGCTGGATATCAGGAACTGCCCGAACCTCGCCGGCTCGATCAACCTTTCAGCCTGCGGAAACCTTGAAACACTCCTTGCAGAGGGAACGGCGATCGCATCGGTAACCTTTGCGGCTAACGGTGCGATCGAGACGGCACACATCCCGGGGACTGTGACGTCGCTCTCTTTCCGGAACATCAAACACCTGACGGATCTGGACATCGACGGTTTTGATAATCTGGAAACACTTGTCTGCGAGTATTCTGACATTGATGCGCTGTCGATCCTCGGGGACGCTGATGGCCTGCAGGTCGTGCGCCTGCTCGGGATAGACTGGACTCTTGCCGAGAGCGCCGTACTTAACCGATGCCTGGCTATGAACAGCAGCCTGCTGACTGGCGAGGTATATATTGACGGAGCGATCAGGCAGAACGAACTGGACTCGTATGCTGCAGCATGGCCCGATCTTGAAGTAACCTATGATCCGACAAAACTTGTGACACAGTACCAGGTGACATATGCCAACGCTGACGGGACGATACTGTACCAGACATATGTAGACCGGGGATCTTCTGCGCCGGATCCGGTGAGCGCCGGCCTGATCGATACGCCGACACTGGAGTCAACGGATCAGTACGACTATACCTATACAGGCTGGGACGACATCGACAGCCCGGTGCTGGCGTCAAGGACTGTCACTGCGCAGTACAGCCAGACTACCAGGACATACACGGTGCGGTGGTTCTCGGATATAGGCGTATTGCTTGAGACGCAGACGGTGGAAGCACGCTCAGAGGCAAACTACAACGGATCGACACCAACAAAGACGACGGAGGAAAGCACCTACATCGTCAACTTGTTTTCCGGCTGGGACAAATCGACAGGCTGCGTCACGCAGGATCTGGATGTCTACGCTGTCTGGGAGCGTGCGGCACTGCCGCCGCTTGGCACGGAACTGGAAGATATGTCATGTGCCGAAGTGTTTGCGGTAGCAACCTTCGGGAAGGCAGAGGATTATTTCACGGACAAAGACCACATCGACATCACGCTCGGGACGGATTTCAACTTCTCAAATGTGGAATCAAGGACTATACTTGAGAACCGGTTCTTTGACGGCGTGGATGATGTTGTGGATACGAACATCAAACTGTTTGACGAGGACGCGCCTGACTTCACCATTGCCATCGATTTTGAGATCCTGACAGGCAATCCGAACGGAGCAACACTGGCCGCCTGCTACGACGAGGATGGGAGCGAAGGCTTCAGGCTGCGCTACAACTCCAACTATGGCAATATTCTGTGGGGCGACAAGAACCAGAATGTTGGTTATGTTGGCAACAGGAACATGGTGGTCCTCCGGCACAGGAAAGGATCGTCTTCCCTGTATGTCTATGCATTCAACCTCGGAAACTCGGAATACAGCAATACCCTCACGGCTGTGCAGCTGGTAAGGACGAGGAACACGGAAACAGACCAGGTGCTTTCATTCGGAGCAGTCCGCTATCAGGAAGACGGGTCACACGACTATTATGCCAAAGGCTGGATACACTGGTGCAAGATCTGGTATGCGGATCTCGGCATAGAGAATGCAAAGCAGCTGGCATCAAGCCCGCGCATCGTAATGCGGCGGGAATTTATCGGGGCAAACCGGTTCAGGCTGGCAGGAGCAGGCAGTGCAAGGGCAAATGTCACCCTTATGGACGCCACGCCGCTGCCGCTGCTACATGTCATGAACCCGACAAACACAAATGCGGGTGGCTGGGATCAGTCAAGCATGCGTAGCTTCCTCAATACGCGAGTGCTCGATATGTACCCGACAAACTGGCGGTCCGCAATGAAACAGGTAAAAGTATCCGCATCGGCGGGAAACCAGTCGTCGGAGCTTGTTGTTTCATCGGATACCATGTTCCTGGCGGCAACGCGGGAAGTCGGAGGCGACACGACGGAACCGTATGCAAGCGAGGGTACAGCGATCAGCTTTTACACGACAAACCAGTCAAGGGTCAAATTCCCGGGTATGACGATACCGGAGGATGCCAGATTTTTCAGCGGAAACACCGACCCGACGGCACTCGACGGGACGAACGTAAAAGAAGGTGACATCTGGATCAAAACAGATACAGACAGCATCGGATTCTACTACATTCCGGCTGAAATAAAAGCGAAGCATAGCCGATTCGGATATAAATTGATTACGGACAGCGCAAACATCGCGGCATCCAATGGCGGCCTGTGGCTGCGTGCGTACTACTGGTGGCTCCGGTCCCCGTATGTTGCTTCTTCGACGAACTTCCGCGATGTCATCACGTATGGTTATCCGAACTACGGCAGCGCCAGCTACACCTATGGTGTGGTCTCCTGCTCCGCAATCTGAGGACCCAAAAACCAGCCCATTCCCGCGGTAGCGGGATTGGGCGTTCGGAAGAGGCAGCTATGGCAGTCAGGGTAAACGACCGGCACACATCGGATATTGAATACGAGAATACATTCTCGCAATTCAATGCATATGTTTCGGCAAAACTGAAGAAGGTGCCAAAGCGTTATAAGAGGTGCCTGGTAAAACCATTCAATGAGGCGCTGAATTGCACTTATCGGATGATCATGGAGGTAACAGATGAATACATTAACGGAAAGAAGCAGGGCATCTCCCGCTACAGGAAATGCGCGGACATCCTGAAGGAACTTAACGAGATCATCAGCATATCCTATACATTCTGGAATCTTTCCGGCGGCAGGAACGGCATAAAGTATGTAAAGGTGAGCCAGCGGGAGTGCTGGACAAATTTCGTCAACAAGGAAATAAGGCTGATCACGGGAGTTATGGATAAATGCCGCAAGGACAAGAAGCTGGAAGTGGATGTACCTGTTATGAAAGCATATACAAAGCATGATTTCGGGAACACAGTATTCCTTCAGAAGATTGGCGAGCTGCAAAGGATTATCTGCACAAGGGCGATCAGGTGCGGTAAAGATTACAGCGACGCACAGATGGATATGCTTGTAACATTGTCAAGGGACGCACTGTACAATGCATGCGAGGCAAACAGGCGCGATCCGGAAGGTGGGGAAGATGAACTGAAGGCAAGAATACGGTATTTTTCCCAAAGCATCGGAAACCTCATGGCAATGAACAGACCTGTCAGGGAACTGGCATTTTGCGATATCTTTACGGAGGCTGAGCTTGAAAAGATCTGCAGCCTGAATACGGAATGCCAGAAAATGATGCAGGCCATAAAATCAAAAGAAAGGCAATACGTTACTGCTTGAATGCCATTAACATGACAAAAGACCGTGCGGCCTGTGGCTGCGTGCGAACAACTGGTGGCTCCGGTCCCCGAATGTTGCTTCTTCGACGAACTTCCGCAATGTCAACACGAATGGTAATCCGAACAACAACAACAGCGCCAGCAACACCAATGGTGTGGTCTCCTGATCCTCGGGAGGACAGTAACCTGCAGGAAATCGTTCAGACACGCAACCTGCATTAAAAAGGTGAAAGAGGATACGGCACAGCCGGGCCCTCCGGAGGAGGAAGCAGTAACGGTTCGGGCAGCAGCCCGATAAATACACAGTCCTATATAACAGGGCACGTTCCGGCAGTAACGGCTGCGCCGACGGGGAATAAAACAAAGGCAGAAACACACACCGGCTGCCGGATGCCCCGGAGGGAAGCCTTAATGGTGTGAGATAACAGGGCCGCAGCGGAGGACTGTCATTAAAATATCATGGCACAGATAACACTTGAAGAAGTGATCACTTACCGGAATTTCTTCGCGGCACTAAGAGACTGCAACCACACGGTCAACTTCAAGCTGTCAGTGCAGAAGTATAATGTCATGGCAGCAAACATCATCGCGCAGGACGTAAAGGCGATCCGTGAGGGGAAGATACCAGAGATAACCAATACAAAGCAGATCATTATTTTCGAGCGCGGAAAGAAACGGATCATCACTCCGATCGATATCCGCGACAGGGTGATCCAGAAAGTCCTGTGTGAGAAAGTCCTTATTCCGTCCATCACGCCGCACCTGATCTACGATAACGGTGCCAGCCTTGCCGGGAAAGGGACGGATTTTGCAAGGAAACGCCTGAACCTATTTCTGGAGAAGGCCAAAAGGGAATACGGGGCAGATAAGGTATATGCGCTTTTATTTGACTTCAGGAACTACTTTGACAGCATCCCACACAGGGAATGCTATCGCGTATTGAAGAAGTATGTTTCTGACGAAAGGCTCGTTAATCTGATTATCGGGATCATTGAGTCATACAAATTGAGGGACATAGACTCGATAGAGGACCGGGAAGAAAAGGAAGCGGCGATAAACAGGCTGAACAGGCACGAATGGACAGGCATTTGTCTTGGGAGCCAGATATCGCAGATCATGGCAGTGGCAGTGCCGAATGACTTTGACCACTTTATCAAAGAGAAACTGCGGATGAAGTACTATTTGAGATATATGGATGACGGCATCATCCTGTATAACGATAAGGCCCACCTGATGGAGATTATGAGGACACTCAAGGCAGAGGCAGTCAAATACGGACTGAAGCTCCACGACAGGAAGACATACGTCACAAAAGCCACAAAAGGATTCACGTTTCTGAAAATCAAGTATCGCTTTGACGGAAACAGGACGGTAAAGCGGCTGACGAGACCTGGCATCACGAGGGAGAGAAGGCGGCTGAAAGCGTTTGCCGTAAAGGTAAGAGACGGAAGCATGACGATAGAAGACGTCTACAATAATATGCAGTCATGGAACGCGCATTCTGCTGCGGCAAAGTGTTATACGACAACAAAAGCAATGTTCAAACTGTACGACCAGAAGTTTGGAGGGTACGGAATGACAAGGAAGTATTACAGGGAGCATCCGGATATTAAACGAAAGAGAAAGGTAGTAAGGATATGAGCTGGTATAAAATCGTGGTCAACGGCACGATCATCGCTGTAGGGACGGTATCGGACCTGAGGCGCGTGCAGGAAAAACACCATGTCCTGGTCATAAGCGACGAGAACAACGCACAGTACATCCAGTCTGAGGAGACATTGTATCGCGACACATGGTTTGCGCCGGTAACGAGCAGGCTGTACGCATATACGGAAGCGCAGATATACTCGATTACAGAAGAAGAATACACCGACCTGAAAGAAGAGATCGACGAAGGAAATGAGCCGGAGCAGCCAGATGAACCCGAAGAGGAAGAGGAACAGCCGGAAGAAGAAGCCGCAGAACCTGCCACCAGGACACGGCTGCAGGTACTTGAGGAGCAGGTAGCCGCGATGCAGGAAGAAAATGCGATGCTGACGGAATGCCTGCTCGAAATGTCGGAGCTGGTCTATGGTTAAGCGCCTGCTGATAAAAATACTCTGTGGAAAGGAGGAGGAAACGATGATGGCAATGTTATGGGCACAGCAGATTATGCTGGGAAAGAAGACGTTTGCTCAGGTGCCGAAACTGCTGAAAGATAAAGTCAGGGAGATCCTTGAGGACAGCGGCTTCGGTGAGCTGGCACAGGAATAAGGAACAGGAGGGGCGGTACATGACAACTACCGAGCTGATCGACAGGCTTTGCGCTGTGACAGCAATGCAGGCAGACATTATAAGAAAGCAGGCGCTGTTTATCGAAAACTGCCTGACGGTTGACAGGGAAGCAAAGGAGTCGTTCGAAGCCATGCGCCGCCCTGCCGAGGATGAACTTGACCTGCTGGAATATGAAATGCGGAAGAGATAAAATACCAGAGGGGACGTAGTTGCGCCGGCGCAACGGAAGGGAGCGGAAATGGACATAATTATTAAGGCTTTGCCTTATGTAATCAATATAGCAACTGGAGTAATCCTTGCCATCTGTACAGCAACGATCAATAAGATCCGGACAGAACGGGAAAAGGATAAGCAGGACAGGGAAGAGGAACAGAAAAAACAGGCAGCGAAAGAACAGGCGATTTCTGACGGCCTGCAGGCGCTCCTAAGGGAATCGATTGTCTCTGCATATAATAAATATACAGACAGAGGATATTGCCCGATCTACGCCAAAGAATCGTTAAAGAAAGCATACAAGAGTTACGAAGCGCTTGGCGGTAACGATGTAGCCAAAGGACTATATCATAAGATACTCGATATGCCAGAGGACAAGAGGCGTGATGACGAGGAAGGAGGAAAACATGAATAACTGGAAAGCATGGATCAAAGCTGCCGGAATAAGGGCATTAAGAACATTTGGGCAGGCTGCTCTCGCCTATATAGGAACAGGCGCACTCGTCCTCGGCGATGTCAATTGGATTGCTGTATTGAGTGCTGGCGCGCTCGGCGCGGTGACCTCTATTCTGATGGCTTTTGCCGGGCTGCCTGAAGTTAAGGCGGAATACATGGATATTACGCCGGATAAGGAGAAGACACCATGACCATTGAAATGATTGCCCGGATTATCGAGGCAGAGGCGTCGGTCCTTGATTTTCAGGGGAAATTAGCGGTAGCTCAGTGCATATGTGACAACAGGTTCGATCAAAACGCATTTACAAAGCCTACTGATGATTACAGTCCTGAAAGTCTGAAAGCAGCAGAGCTTGCAGTTCTTCATGGAGCAAGGCGGTTTCCTGCTGCATCACTGCTGCAGTTCCGCTCATTCACAAACTATGGCCGCAGAGGGACCCCTGACTGGAAAAAAATCTATAACAGCGTACCAAATGACCTGCTTTACCTTGGCTGCGACAGCAAGGGGGAGTATGGTCATTTTTATTTCGGGAGGTGGAAAAATATGGCAACACCATTTAAGATGCTGGTAATGGCAGGGCATGGGCGCAACATGGATGGCAGCTATGATCCCGGCGCTTGTGGCTGCGGATACAGGGAAGCGGAACTGACAAGAGAGCTGTCGAGGCTGATCGTGGCAAGGGCGAAAGACAATGGGATCGATTGCGACCTCGCTCCTGACCGGAATCATTACAGCTATTTCAAATCTGGCGGCAAGTACGATGTGACGCAGTATAAGTATGTGTTGGAAATCCACTTCAATGCCAGCACCAAGGTGGATCCTGTCGGTGATGGGGCTATCAGGGGATCGATGTTTTACATTGACCGGTCAGAATCGGGGCATAGTGTAGAAGATGCGATCCTTCAGGGCTTATACGACATCGGAAGCAGACAGGCATGGGATGGAGTGGTTATCACTCAGCGGCAGTACACGAACGGCCTCATGGTTCAGAACGCGATCCGCAGGCAGGGAGTATCCCATGCTGTTCTGGAGACATGTTTCATCTCCGACGCCGATGACATGAAATGGTATCAGGGACATAAAGATCTGATCGCCACAAAGGTTGTCGAAGGGATTATCAAAGGATTCGGACTTGCCCCAAAGGACAGCTCGTATGCGTATGTCGGTAAAGGCTTCGTGACAATGGTAGCCCTTGAGGACATGAATGTCCGAACAGGCACAAACATATCTGCGCCTGCTATCGGAGTTGTCTACAGGGGACAGATGGTAGAGGTGTTGAAGATTTTTGACAACGGCTGGATGCAGATTGTATGGCCAGGAGCTGCTTGTGGCTATGCATACACAAGCAATGTACACAGAAAGTATTACAAAAAGGTTTAGCATCTTGAAAAAGTATGCAGAATAAGTTAGAATAAGGACATATAAGACTGCTTATTATCGCTGCTGTTTACAACGCGTTTACAACAATGAGGAAGAATGAAATGCCGGTAATATCGGCATTTCGGGCATTGTATCATTAACATAACTTTAATCGATTTTTAA